>NZ_JBKEIT010000015.1:0-142605 GCF_046365375.1 Butyricimonas muris
GTGTTGATATTGAACTCCTCTCTCATACAAATGCCGTATCTTTAAACCAACGATTAATAACACCTATCTTCTTGATTCTTTTATGATAACAAAATCATTAAGATATTTAGGCGTTCTTGCTTGTGAATAAAAATATTAGATAAAAAATAATTTTAAGTAAAAGTTTCCAGATATCTTTTATATTTGTAGTGTTATTAATCGTTGGTTTTTTGAAACTTTTGGGTATAAAGAAATTATACTTTATTTGATTAGCGATATTCATGAAGGGTTGAGGGCGGAGAATAGAAAAATATTTCAAAAATGTATCGGAGTGTTGTTATTATCATTAATTTTGTTTTTTCAAAGACAGAAAAAATTGGATAACATTTAAAATTGGGAAAAATGAAAATTATTGTATCTGTAATATTACTGGCATTTATAACTGTCAGTTGCGGTACGAACAAACGTGTGTACGCACCACCTTTCGAGGAGGAGGAAACTGAAAATGTTGTTGTGAAAGAGGATGTGCAAGCCACAACCCAAACTACGACCACCAAGAAAGAGAACACGAAACCGGTTGTTTCGAAAGAGGAGAAGGTAACCATGACGCACGGGGATGTTTTGAAACGTTATAACGTGATAGTGGGAAGTTTTGGAGATCAAAATAACGCTATCAATTTGCGGAATAAACTGAACGGAATGGGATATACCAGTATCATTATGCGGAACGAAGCCGGAATGAGTCGGGTGAGTATTGCCGGATTTGACGAGGAGGCTCCCGCTCGGGCTGAATTGTTGCGGATTCGTGAGCAATACCCGGAATTCGCGGATGCTTGGTTGTTGATTTCTAAAAAGTAGTAATACCCCTATAAAAAGAGTGGCGGAGAAGATTCCCCGCCACTTTTTTTATTTATAAGCATGTCATTTAATTTGCTTCAACAAATCTTTCACGGCAGCTTCAACTTGTAAATCACGTCCTTGCATTGCACTTGCAGGATCATTAGACACTTTAATGTCCGGTTCCAGTTGCATGTTTTCGAGAATGCGACCTTGGTTATCTTTCATACCCACCTGTGGAATACCGAATGTGACATTATTGATCATGGTTTCCCACCACACGGCAGTCATTGTTCCCGGGACAGGCATACCGATCAGTTTACCCAATCCCAGTTCTTTGTAAGCCCACGGGAATCCATGCGCGTTACTGTAATTGCTTTCGCTAATCAGCACGGCTGAAGGTTTTGTCCATTGTGCGAACGGATCGATACCGATAAATTGTCCGCGGGGAACAAATTCCGCGTATTGTTTACCACTTAACAGATGCAGCAAATCCTCGTGCAACCAGCCGCCCCCGTTATACCGGGTGTCGATGATAACCGCTTTCCGGTTCCGATAGCGACCTAATAATTCAGAATATGTTTTCCGGAAACTGCGACTATCCATAGAGGCAACGTGAATGTAACCGATTTGCCCGTTTGACAGGCTGTCCACCATGTGTTGGCGCTGTTTCACCCACCGTTGATACAATAATTGATTCAACATGCCGGCGGAAATAGGTTTCACGTATTCTTCCCACTCTTTTTTCTTTATCGGGTCGTAGATAGTTAGCATCGTGCGTTTTCCTGCTTTGCCTTCCAGTAAAGCGAAGTAATCTTCACCCTTCTTGATATCCTGATTGTCAATCTTCCGGATGATCATGCCTGCCGTAATCTTGTCCCCGGATAAATCCAGTGGTCCCCGTTCAATAATTTCGCTGATTTTTAAACCGTCACCGTTGAACTGCTGGTCGAAGAATACACCGAAGTTAGCCGTAGCCGCACGATTTGAACGGGCGTAATACCGGGCACCCGTGTGCGAGGCGTTCAATTCTCCCAGCATCTCACCCAAAAGTTCGGCAAAATCATAATCATTGTTGATATGCGGCAGAAAACGTTCGTAGGCTTTTTTATAAAATGGCCAATCAACTCCTTTGAAGTCTTTATCATAGAATTTATCTGTCACTTGCTGCCACACGTGATTATACAGACTTGCACGTTCTTCTGTCGGTTTCCACTCGAAATCAGCCTTGTAATTCAATTGTTTCAGTTGCCCGTTGCTTTGATTTACCGTGAAAATCTGTCCGCCGGATAATAAATAAAGGGTACGCCCGTCTTTCGACAGTTCTAATGCTCCGCGGCGTCCCGTTTTTGATAAGATGCGGGTCGTGTTATTCTCGAAATCGTGCACCCATAAATCGTGACCACCTTCAAATGCAGCCAGATAGTACAGCTTGTTTCCGTCATTGGATAATATGGCATCCCCTAAGTTGGAGGAGTGAATTGTCATACGAATCATCCGGTCTTCCAAGTTTTGCAAGTTGAAATTCAGTTCAGGAAGGGCGGGGGATTCTTTGCTTTTCTTCGTGTCTTTGCCTTGTTTATCGTTTTTCTTCAAGGTATCGGCCTTTTCTTTTTTAGCTTGTTGGGCTTTCAGTTCTTGAGCCAATGCCCGTTCTTCCTTGCTCATGATGAAATGGTCATAAGCATCGGTATCCAAGAAAAGCCCGTAGATATCACCTTGTGCTCCCCAGCTGCCGTGGCTGCGTAAACCTTGGCGGTCAGTGTACCAGATAATAGCTTTGCCACCCATCACCCAACGGGGATTGGCATCGGTGTAACCGCTATTCGTCAGATTATGTATTTCTCCTTTGCCATCCGCTTTCACGAGGGCGATGTCCGGGTGTTGCCAACCACCTTCCTCGAAGAATTGTGCCAGAATCCAACGCCCGTCCGGTGACCATTCAAAGGATTGATCCCCGTCGGCGTAAGAATAATTGTATTTAGCCGGTAAAACGGTTCTCGATTTTTTACTTTTTAAATCAAGTACCTTGATTTCGGTTCTGTTTTCGAGATAGGCAACTTCTTTCCCGTCCGGGGAGAATTGAGGCTGAAAACAAGCCTGTCCGCCTTTCGTGAGTTGTTCTTCTTCAATTTCACGAGCGTAAACAAAAGATTGGTCATCAGCGTTTTTGATACGGGAAATGTAGAGATTCCATTGTCCGTCACGTTCGGACGCGTACACGAGGGAACGTCCGTCCGGCGAGAAATTCACGTTGCGCTCTTGGGCGGCAGTGTTCGTGATGCGTTTGGTGGTACCGAATTCAGCGTTGGCAACAAAAATATCACCGCGGATGACAACGGCAAATTCTTTCCCGTTCGGGGATACGGCAACTTCTCTCGCTCCGTTGGACCAACTCATTTTACTGACAGCCGGGACGGGGTCGTCCATCACGATATTGACGTTCACTTTTTTGGGTTGTTTGCCGGGAGTCATGGTATAGATTTCCCCGTCAAAGAAGAAACACAATACATCTTCATTCGAGCGGGTAAGGAAACGAACCGGGTGTTTGGTGAATTTCGTTACTTGTTCTATTGTTTGCGGGTTGTCTAAAGACATTTTGCACACGTTGAAACTACCGTAACGTTCACTTAGGAAATACAGCGTGTTATTGTTTGCCGCCAACACGGGATTGCGGTCTTCTACCTGTTTGTTTGTCAGGTTTTTAAATTCTCCGTTTTTCAAATCATACTCCCAAATGTCGCGGCACACGGAAGAAGTATGGTGCTTTCTCCATTCGTCCTCGTATCCTTTCAAGTCATGGTAGTACATTTTATTACCATCTTTCGAGAAACAGATATCGTAGGCTTCAAAAGTCAATACCTGTTTCGGACGACCTCCGGTCACGGGTACTGAATATACTTGTCCTCCCGATGGGAATTGCCCGTATTTTTGATCCGGTAAAAGGGAGCCGCGGAAAAGAATATTTTTCCCGTCATTCGTGAAACATTCCGGGGTAGCACTGCCGGAAAACGTCGTCAGACGGGTAGGGGTTCCGCCATTTACCGGTACCGTGTAGAGATCCATCCCCCCGTCACGTCCGGAAGTGAACGCGATAGTTTTGCTATCCGGCGACCATATCGGATGATAGTCATAGCCGGGATGGGTTGTCAACTGTGTAGCTTTACCTCCGGTAGCGTCTACAAGGAAAATATCTCCTTTGTAGCAGAAAGCGATTGTCTTTCCGTCGGGTGCTATGGACGGGTAACGCATCCATAGAGGATGTTCCTGTGCGGACAAGTTTGAAAATAACAGCAAACTTGTCCAAATCAGAATAAGTTTAATAAAATTCATATTTAACAGATTAAATTAATTCAAACCCAACGATATCCGAATCGTTGTCATCATCTTTTTTCTTGTCCTTTTCGGGAGTCTTTTCCGGTTCGTTTATAACCTCGGCATCAATACTTACTTCTACTTTTATCTCCATTTCTGTTTCCGTTTCTTCGATTTCGCTAAGGATTTCTGTTTCTGTTTCTGTTTCTGTTTCTGTTTCCGGTATTATGACAGGGGGAAGGGCAAAAGAAAAATCTTCGTGCAATGTTCCATTTTCACACCGGAAGACTCGTCCGGGGAAGCGATGGATTAAATCGTATTGATGTGTGGCGATGATTACCGTTTTTCCGCTATCACAGATGTCTTTCAAGAGTTCTACCAATTGATAGGCTGTTTCCGGATCAATATTACCTGTCGGCTCGTCGGCTAGAATGATGGGAGGGGCGTTAAGTAATGCTCGCGCAAGAACTACGCGTTGTTGTTCCCCGCCGGACAATTGGTGAGGGAATTTATCCCGTTTGTCGGGTAAACCGACTTTTTCCAACACTTCATTAATTCTTTCGCGAATCGCTTTCCTGTCTTTCCATCCCGTGGCTTTTAGAACAAACTCCAAATTGGCGTAAACATTCCTGTCGGTCAGTAACTTGAAGTCCTGAAATACGATACCGCATTTGCGGCGCAAATAAGCAACCTGTGACTTTTTTAATTTATTCAATTTGTAGCCCGCTATTTCACCATTACCGTATTTCAAGGGGAGTTCGGCATACAGAGTTTTTAGTAAGGACGTTTTTCCACTACCTACTCTACCTACCAGATACACGAATTCCCCTTCGGCAATCTCTAACGAGACTTCTTTCAATATGGTATTTTGTTGTTGGCGGATGACCGCGTTTTCAAGTTTTATGATTGCTTCCACGCTATTCATTTTAGATTTTAAATTTTAGATTTTAAATTTCGAGATATAGTTCAATTTAAAATCTAAAATTTACAATTTACAATTTTTTGAGTCCTTTGATATTTGCCATCGGATCGGGGGAGTTAAAAACGAAACTTCCCGCGACCAAAGCATCCGCGCCTGCATCTACCAGACGTTGTCCGGTTTCGAAGTTTACACCGCCATCAATTTCGATTAAAGTTTTCGCACCTGTTTCCCGGATTAATTTCTTTAATTTAATGACTTTATTGATGGTTTCCTCGATAAAACTCTGGCCACCGAAACCGGGGTTTACGCTCATGAGTAATACCACGTCGATATCCCGGATGACATCCTCCAGAAGCATAACGGGAGTGTGGGGATTAAGGGAAACTCCTGCTTTCATTCCCTGTGCTTTTATCTGTTGAATTGTCCGGTGGAGGTGGGTACAGGCTTCATAATGCACGGTTAAAATATCGGCTCCGGCTTTCTGGAATGCTTCCACGTATCTTTCGGGTTGCACGATCATCAAATGTACATCCAGAGGTTTTTGGGCTGCTTTCTTGATTTGAGCCACTACCGGAAGACCGTACGAGATGTTCGGCACGAAAACGCCGTCCATGATATCCAGATGAAACCAATCGGCTTCACTTTGATTTACCATTTCAATATCTTTGGAAAGATGCAGAAAATCTGCAGATAATAACGAGGGAGAAACAATAACGCTCATTTTTTGAAATTTAGAATTTAAAATTTAGAATGGAGAATCTTTCATTTTCAATTCTCCATTTTCAATTATTATTTGTACCAGCTGGCATACATAGCGTAGGAGTTGACAATGCGCTCCACTTCATTATGTAATAATTCCGGTCCCATTTGTTTGAGTTTTTTGGCAGGAGCACCCGCGTATACCCATCCGGATTCAACTACAGTTCCTTTGGTAACCACGCTTCCGGCTGCCACGATAGAGTTGCTTTCGATAATAGCGTTGTCCAGCACGATGGCGCTCATTCCGATAAGTACGTTATCGTGGATCGTGCACCCGTGTACAACCGCGTTATGGGCGATAGATACGTTATTCCCTATATTGGTCGGGGATTTTTGGTAAGTAGCGTGTATTGTTGCGTTATCCTGAATATTGACGTTATTTCCTATTTTTATATAGTGTACATCGCCTCTTAAAACAGCACCGTACCATACACTGCAATCGTCGCCCATTTCTACTTCACCGATAATGGCGGCATTTTCTGCCAAGAAACAATTTTTCCCGAATCTCGGGGTGTGTCCGTTTAGTTCTCTAATAATTGCCATAATTTAATTGAAAAATTGAAAACTGAAGATTGAAAATGATATCAATATTCAATTTTACGGTTCATAACTTTTTTGACGAGTCGAAATTACTAAATATACGGCAGAAAACAAGTCACCGGACGGATTATTACGTATTCTTTTTGAAACCGGATGCTCGAGGAAGACGTATAATGGCATATAATTTCTAAACTAAATAACAGGAGAATTATTTATGAGTATCGTAAAAAGAAACAATGATTTAAGGCCTTTCTATTCATCTTTACTGGATGATTTTATATGGCCTTACGGGGAGACGACAGAGCAGAGGAGGTTACCGGCTCTTAACGTGAAGGAGAACGAGAAAACTTTGACATTGGATCTTCAAGTTCCGGGAATGAACAAGGATGACATTAAGTTGGAGTACAAGGACGGTTATTTGACGATTTCGTGCGAGAAGAGGGAGGAGAAAGAGGAGAAGGATAAAGATCAAAAATTTCTGAGAAAAGAATTTTCTTCCGTTTCTTTTCATCGTACGGTAGAGCTGCCCGAAGACAAGTATAACGTGGGGAAGGCTGAAGCTTCGTACAAGGATGGTATTCTGGAAATTACAATGCCGAAGAACGAGGAGAAGAGTAAAATAAGCAGAACGATTCAGGTTAAGTAGATAATTAGTACGTGGAGTTTTGACCGATTTCTCTAAAAAAAATCGGTCATTTTTTTTGCTTTTAGAAAAAAGGTATTACTTTTGCATCGCAATCGAGGAACACCTCACGAGAGTTCTGAAGTTAGTTTGAATGCGAAAATAGCTCAGTTGGTAGAGCATAACCTTGCCAAGGTTAGGGTCGCGGGTTCGAGTCCCGTTTTTCGCTCACTTTCATGCGAAAGTAGCTCAGTTGGTAGAGCACGACCTTCCCAAGGTCGGGGTCGCGGGTTCGAGCCCCGTTTTTCGCTCCCCCGAAAAGAGAGATTCGAAATTAGTTTGAATCTCTCTTTTTTTTATTCTGTTTCGGGATGCAGGAGCATGTTCGGGTGAAATATAATGCACTATTCGTTTGTTTTGTCAAATAAAAATATTATTTTTGTTGATAAAAGGCAAAATAATGCACCTATGATTTTTTATTCAATTATAAAAGAACGTCGGGCTTTGTTGGGATTGACTCAGCAAGATTTGGCAGATTATTCCGGAGTAAGCCTGCGGATAATCAAAAGTATAGAGACAGGCAAAGGCAATCCTTCTGTTCGTACGCTGACTAAAATCGCGGATACACTGGGGTTGGAATTATTACTGAAAGTGAAGGAGGTAATTAAATGAGACAAGCGGAAGTTTACGCTAATGGTGTGTTGGCCGGAACGTTGACGGAAACAGAGCATGGAGTATATATTTTTCGTTATGATGATTCGTTCTTGCTCAACAAGGAGCAAACAGCAATCAGTCTGTCATTTCCGAAAAGTCAACGTGAATTTTTGTCGAAAGAACTTTTTCCGTTCTTTTATAATATGCTTTCGGAGGGGACAAATAAAGCCATCCAATGTCAGACTCTGAAAATTGACGAGAACGATGCTTTCGGGTTATTATTAGCAACGGCTCACACTGACACGATAGGGGCCATAACGGTAAAAAAGATATGATAAATATTGAAGTTTGTCCCGGCAATTTGATTCC
The DNA here is from genome assembly GCF_046365375.1 of Butyricimonas muris. NCBI lineage: Bacteria > Pseudomonadati > Bacteroidota > Bacteroidia > Bacteroidales > Odoribacteraceae > Butyricimonas > Butyricimonas muris. The sequence goes on from NZ_JBKEIT010000015.1 coordinate 7,998, forward strand.
GGGGTTCGACACGTATAGCCCTGCTTGTCGGAAAAATCTATTTAACGGGAAAAAGGTTTCACCCGTGCTGGATTTCAATTATGATGCGGATTGCTTGGAGGTTATCGAAAGCATTAATCAAATATCCGTATCGGGAGTGCAAGAGAAACTTTCGGCTATTGTGGAGAATGGGAAAATTATACTTACCCCGACCGGACAGCAGGGGCGATATATAATTAAGCCTATGCCGAACTACAAGTATCTGCGTTTTCGTAACTTTATTCCTGCCAATGAACACTTGACGATGCAAATAGCCAAGCAAGTCTACAAGATAAATGTTGCCGAAAACGGGCTACTCTTTTTTGCAAACGGGGATGCGGCATATATTACCAAGCGTTTTGACTTTGATATTAATGGTAATAAAATCAAGCAGGAAGATTTTTCATCATTGGCACAAAAAACAACTTTCACTCATGGCAAGGATTACAAATACACGGGAAGCTACGAGGATGTAGCTACACTATTGAAAGCCAACGTGTCGGCGTGGCAGGTGGAAATGAGCAAGTTATTTACGCTCCTTATATTTAACTATCTGTTTGCCAATGGCGATGCTCATTTGAAAAACTTTTCATTGCAACAATCTGCTAACGGTGACTACCTATTATCTCCCGCTTATGACTTGATGAATACATCCATTCACGTGCGGGACGAGGATTTTGCACTGCAAGGTGGTCTGATGCCGGAAAGTGAACATTCTGAGGTTTACCACAATAGCGGTCACCCGTGCAAAGAAGATTTTATCACATTTGCCAACCGGACAGGTGTATTACCTAAAAAACGGGATGCAATTATCAAGATGTTCTCGGATAACAATCCACTGATTGATAAGTTGATAGACCGTTCGTTTTTGGACGATAAAATCAAGCGGATGTATAGACGTTCCTATCAGGAACGTCTGAGCAGGTTCTTGAGGCAGAGTGTAATTTAATCGGTAAAATCCACGAAAACCCGGCTTTCACGGATCTTTTTACAATAATCGCTTACTTTCACGTGTTCCGGGTGGACTTTGTAGCGGGCAAGTGCATCAGCATCTTCAAAGGTCGAGATAAGAACGGCATCGTATGCCATATCGGAATTTTTCTCGTTGATACCGACTTGCAGCGATTTGATTTCCGGAACGATGCCTACGAGTCTTTCCAGACTTTCTTTCATGATGATCGCGTTTTCCACTTTTGTTTTTCCTTCGGCAAACTCCTTGAGTTTCCACATGACGATATGTTTTAGCATACTTTTTGATTTTAAATAAAACGATGCAAAAATAGTCTTTTGTCAAAAATAAAGCTAATTTTGGAAGCGAAGAGAAGCGGAGGGGGTGACAGAGTAATAAAAATATAAATAAACGATTATGGCAGGGAAAGCAAAAAGCACAAAAGTGTCGAAAAATCAAGCTGCTACAGATATAAATTTTAAATTCAAAAGTATTCGAACGAGTTGTAGCGGGAGCATTGATTTCGCCGGGAACAAGCGTTATCGCACGGTTTTCCGGTTGAACGAGGTGGAGAGGTTGTACGTGGATACGGAAATAATAAATAAACAATTTGATGAAAAGGCATGGGACGCGAAGATTGTTGCCGCTCTCGTGTATATGAACGGGGAGCAACCTGAGCTCGTGGCGCAAAAGGGGGGAAAGGTTACCATTCCGGAGGTGGAACCTGTTTTCAGGTTTTCGACCGATTTCTCTGCTGAAGACTTCACCGGTTTTACTCTTAAAGAGGGTGTTTACCGGGTGCAAATGGTTATCAACGGGCAGGCGGGCTTGTCCGATGAAATACATCTGTTGGAATCGCACGATCTGTATCGTGATTATTTCCAATTATTGGATATCGGTTTGGATAAATGCGTGGAGGAGGCTCCCGATGTACAACGACCTCATTCATTTCGGGCTTTTGCCGGGGAAGGGTTGACAGACGTGCGTTTCTATCTCGTGGCGGAGAATTTCTTGTCCGACGAATGGACGTATGAATTCATGATAAATATTTTTGACTCGAGCGGGATGTTGAAAGCGAATCGGGTAGCTAAAGGAAATTACTATATCCCGAACCGGGAGGGAAAGCGTTTGCTTTGTTTCGCCTTGGATCTGGGAGCCGGGCTGGAGAATTTCTGGGAGGAAGGAGAATACCGGGTAGAAGTATCGTGCTTCGATCAACCCGTGATTCAACTGGAGTTTGCCATCGGAGAACAGGATGTGCCCTATAATTTCGCCGACGAAATAGCCGCGGTGAACGGTCAGGTGCACGAGGCGGCGGGTATGCCGTCAACACCCCAAGACAAGGAGGAGGCACTGTCCCGTTTGTACCAACTGGTCGGGTTACGTAAGGTAAAAGAAGAAATTACCCGTGTTTACGAGTTGGCGGAGTTCGTGAAGATGCGGCAGGAGAACGGCTTCAGTGATAAACTTCCTCTGATGAACATGATCTTTATGGGTAACCCGGGAACCGGTAAACACACGGTTGCCGGGATCGTGGGAGAGATTCTCTACCATTCGGGTGTTTTGGCGAACGGGAAAATACATCAATATAAACGGGAAGATTTTTCCCGTCCGGGAATGGCGGTGGAAGAACAATTAATTCGGGAAGCCATCGCGAAGAGTACGGGTGGAATCCTTTACATAGAGGATGCTGACGAATTGTACCCGACGAATGACCCGAACGATCCGGCGATGCGTATTTTTACCGTGTTGTTGGGAATACTGGAACAGGAACAACCGCCTCTGGTGGTGGTCATGGCGGGTGACGGGATGCCTTTGCAGGCTATTTCCGATGGAATCCCGGGTATGAAGAAATGTTTCCCTTACCAGTTTATCTTTGACGATTATTCGGCGGATGAATTGATGGAGATTACCCGCCAGATGCTGGAAAGAAGGCAATTCAAGTTTACGCCGGAGGCGGAGAACAAATTCTTTAATATGCTGAAGGATTGCTGTACCGTGAAAGATTCGGGATTCGATAACGGCAGGTTTATAGAGGAACGATTGAACGATGCCGCGAACCGGATGGCAAAGCGCTTGATGTCGAATCACAAGGGTACTCGCTCGAAAGAGGATATGATGTTGCTCAAGGTAGAGGATATCGAAACCCTCGAGCAGCCCGATCCGAATAAATCGGTAGACGCGTTTAACGGGATGATCGGCTCGAAGGAATTGAAAAACAGCTTGATCAGCTATATCAATTATATTTATTTTATCCGGGAAAGACAGAAACACGGTTATGCCGATGTGATTCCGCCTCTACACATGTTGTTTACCGGGAACCGGGGAACGGGAAAAACTACCGTGGCACGTATGCTCGGGGAGATATTCGAGTCCGCGGGGATATTGCAAACGTCCATGGTAACGGTCAGGAGCAGGGGGGAACTTATCGGCGACGGTTCTATTCCGCCTCAACAGATTGCCATGTACGTGTTTGAACAGGCGAGGGGTGGTATCCTTTTCTTGGAAGACGCTCATACATTATTCCAAGACAGCGCGGGAGCTTCGGCATTAAGCGTTATTTTCGGGCAATTGTCGCCCGCGGATAACGGGGATACCATCGTGATATTGAGTGGCGATCCTGATGAAATGGACAAGGCGCTTGCTGGGAACCCGAGAGTGAAGACGCTTTTCCCGTATCACTTCCATTTTGCCGATTACACGCCGGAAGAGTTGCTGGAAATAGCCGTCCAGAAGATAACCGAGAAGAATTACACTTTGCACCCGAAGGCGAAAGAGGCATTCCATGCTTTGGTCACACAGGTATGCAAAGAACATGATAAATATTTCGGGAATGCTCTATTTGTCGATAAGATGGTGGATAAGGCCATTCACAACCTGTCTGCCCGCACCATGAAGATTAGAAAAGAGAGGGAACTTACCCGGAAAGAGATCACGACGTTGATGGCAGCGGATATACCCACTGCAACTTCCGAGCTTCCCAATTCCTACAAGGATACTTTTGACGAGAAGTCAATCACCGCGGCCTTGAAGGATTTGGATCACATGATAGGACAAGAGAAGCTTAAAAAACAAATTCATGATTTCGTGGATCTGGCTCGTCATTACAATCAACAAGGGATCAAGCTAAATACCCGTCTGTCCCTGCAATGGTGTTTTACCGGTAATTCCGGTATGGGAAAGGGAACGGTTGCACGTATTATCGCCCGTATTTATAAGGCCATGGGAATTATAGACAAGAGCGAGGTGACCAGCTTTAAGGTGGAACGTCTGATCGGGTTGACGGAGGAGGATGCCGTGCAGAGTATCGGTGTTGCCTTGTTACAATCCAAGGGGGGACTGTTCTTCTTCGACGAAGATTCCAGTAGCCTGAATGAAATCTCCGGTTTCCGGGATCGGGTAAGGGCTATACTCGTGAACCAGTTGGCGACTCAACCGGGGGCTTATAACGTGATTTACGCCAAACAGGACCCGCCCCGTCAGATTATTAACGACGAGGTGGAGAAGGTTTCCGACATGATTAATATTCTTGTTTTCGAGGACTACACGGAGGAGGAGTTAATGGAAATACTCAAACGGGATCTGGCAACGGACAATACCCGTATGACCCGGACGGCACAACAGCATATGGCTCAGTTTATTTCCTATATCGTGAACAACAAGAAACGAAGTCACGCGAGTGCCCGTTTGATAAAACTGGTTGCGGAAATGATGATTCGTAACCGGATACAACGTTTGGCAAAGAATGGAAAGATGAATGACACGGAGCATACTTATTCGATTATAAAGCAGGACGTGGAGATGTTCACCCCGCAAATGTTGGATAGTATGATTTCGGAACGGCAGACAATCGGGTACAAGCAATGAATCGTAGAATACTTCGTCTTGCTATTCCTTCTATCGTGTCGAATATCACCGTTCCTTTGTTGGGATTGGTGGACGTGACGATCGTGGGGCATTTGGGGGCTACCGCCTTTATCGGTGCTATCGCGGTGGGGGGATTATTGTTTAATATTTTGTACTGGAATTTCGGTTTTCTGCGGATGGGAACCAGTGGACTGACCTCACAGGCATACGGGCGAAAAGACCAAGACGCAGAAACGCGGGTTCTCGTGCAGGCGGTGAGCGTGGGACTGATTTCCGCCGTGATGATGTTGATACTGCAATATCCCATAGAACGGTTGGCTTTCAGGTTATTGGACACGAGTGCAGAAGTAGAACGATACGCCGTTACCTATTTTCGGATATGCATTTGGGGGGCACCTGCCGTGCTGGCACAATACGGTTTCACGGGGTGGTTTATCGGGATGCAAAATTCCCGCTACCCGATGTATATCGCTATCGTGATGAACGTGATCAATATCTTGTGCAGTGCGTGTCTGGTTTTCGTGTTCGGGATGAAAGTCGAGGGGGTGGCGTTGGGAACAGTAATAGCCCAGTATAGCGGGGTATTTATGGCTGCCGGACTTTGGTGGTTTAATTTTAAGGAGTTACGACCGCTTATCAAATTCAAGGGGAGTCTTCAGTTGCTTGCCATGCGTAGATTCTTTGCCGTGAACCGTGATATTTTCTTGCGTACCTTGTGCCTGATCGGGGTAACTACATTTTTCACTTCCACGGGAGCAAGGCAGGGGGATGTGATTTTGGCTGTCAATACTTTGTTAATGCAGTTGTTTACCTTATTCTCCTATATCATGGATGGCTTTGCTTACGCGGGAGAGGCTCTTGCCGGACGTTACGTGGGGGCTTGTGATCTTCGCCGGTTGCGGCAGGCAGTACGGGCTTTATTCGGCTGGGGCGTGGGATTATCCTTGGTGTTTACCGTTTTATATGTAGTCGGGGGAGAAGGTTTTCTCGGTTTGCTCACGAATGACTGGGAAGTGATTCAAACGGCAAGCCATTATTTTTACTGGGTTCTGGCAATTCCCTTGGCAGGATTTGCCGCTTTTCTATGGGACGGTATTTTGATAGGAGCCACGGCTACCCGATACATGTTGTGGGCGATGTTGGTTGCTGCCGGGGCTTTCTTCCTTATATATTATACCTGTTCCGGGGCCACGAACAATCACATGTTATGGCTTTCGTTTCTTGTTTATCTGGCTTTACGGGGAATCATGCAGACCGTATGGAGCCGCCGGATATTCTCGGAGGGGTATTTGCAGAAGATGAAGGACTCGTAGTATATCTTTTCGCCATACTAAGTCTATCGATACTTAACCTCAAGTTCGAAGCATGAACGAATCATGAACGTAGCATAGACGTAAATTTGCGTTTATGCTATATTTATGATGTGTATATGCAGGATTTTTGTGGTTAGGCAATGATTGTGCAATGATCATTCAAATGTTTACAAGAATGTGTCGTATCTATTTGATACTTTGTTATTTCATAATTCAATTTGTGAATTAATAAATGATCGTTTAATGCGCTGCAAATATACATCATTTTTATTTTCCGCAAATATTTCCAGTGACATTTTTTATTTCTCGTAATTAAGTGATTATGTTTTTGTGAATTTTGTTAGTGAGCAAATATTGTTAATGCCATTAAACGATGGTTTGTTGATATGAAATATCGTTTATCAAAACAGCTTTCGTGCGTCTATAATATATAACACTGTTTAAGTGGGGCGCATGAAACACATGGCAATAAATCAGGACCGGTAATAGGGTTAGTGCGCGAAGCGCGTCCGGTCGGCTGATAGAATAAACAATTACATGATCGAGGATAAGAAATTGCATTGGTATGTCGCTTACACGCGAGTGAACCAAGAATTGGTGATCAAGAAGAAATTGGATGAATTGGGAATCGAGAATTTTCTCCCGCGTGAGGAGCAAGTTCGCGATACCCCGTTTGGTCGGAAAACGATTCGTGTCCTTTTGATTCACGGTATGATTTTTATCCGTACGGATAAAGTGACGAGTTTCTCCTTGCTCAACGAGTATTCCCTGAATATTGTTTACTTGAAGGATATCGAAGGTCGTCGCTCCTTGATCGTTCCCGACAAACAGATGGAAGATTTCATGTTCTTGTTGGATTTTTCTGCCGCCGGAATCGAGGTATTGAATAAAGACTTGAAGCGAGGAGATCGGATTCGAGTGATTAAAGGTCCGTTAGTGGGGTTGGAAGGAGAACTGGTGCGTTTGCGAGGTCACAAGCGGGTGGTAATCCGTTTGGATGGTGTTGCATCGATTGCCACGTCTTATATCCCGGGTTCATTCCTTGAAAAAATAGAGAGAAACAATTAATTTAAGATTTATGAATTACGATTTATGATTAAAAAAGAGTCAAGAAGTACAATTAAAATCATAAATCTAAAATCGTGAATCAAGAAATAGAGATGGAAAAAGGTTTATTTCACGAATTGTACAAGCAACTGGACAGTCTTGATTTCCGGTTGTATCCCCCGGCATTATTGTCCGGTTTGTTACACGGTTACCTGACGATGTACTCTATGGTACGGGTATACCCATGGTTGGAGAATGATTTCGGCACTCCCGGTGCTATCCACGAGCGAGCGAAATCAATCATTCACTTGTACCCCGGACAGTTGAACGGTGATGTTCCCGTGGATACCCGTGCCGGTTACGCGGCGGACAAGATGGATGTCTACCAGTTGTACTCGGACTTGGGTTACTTGAAAAACGGTTTGGACGCGGCGTACCGGATACTGTCGGCACGGGGGAACGGCAAGATCTCGTTGCCTTGTCGGACACCGAATATTTGCCGGATGCTATGTAATTGTTATTATTTTGCCGGAGATGAGGCGTGTGGGGAACTTGCAGGGCATTTGGTCACGGAGGCCTTGGGATATATTCGAGGTGGTGCTCGTGGTGTGTTGTTGTCTTGGTGGGATGCTATTTGCTTGTATGATGACGTGGTTGGGGCGATGATGTTGCCCGAGGAAGATTATAAACGGTTGGAGGAAGAACGGGCTCGTTTGCGGGTTAGCGTGGAGCGTGAGGAGGATAAAAGAATCGAGTGCTTCCGGCAAGCGGGGCAGGATGCGGATTTTGGTTTGGTATCGGAGGTTTTTTATATTTTGGCGAAACGGGAGTTTGCAGAGGGTAATAAAACTAGCAACAATTATTAACACATGATAAAAATATCAGTAGCAGGAACCGGTTATGTCGGTTTAAGCATCGCAACCTTGTTGGCCCAGCATAACGAGGTGACAGCCGTGGATATTGTGCCCGAGCGTGTTGAACTGGTGAATAGTAAAAGATCACCTATTCAAGATGATTATATAGAGGAGTACTTGGCAACGAAACCTTTGAACCTTCGTGCCACCACGGATTGGGAGATGGGGTACAGGGATGCCGAGTTCGTGGTAATTGCTGCCCCGACCAATTATGACAGTCAAAAGAATTTTTTTGACACGTCGGCAGTGGAGGACGTGATCGAGAAGGTGACGCGAGTGAACCCGAATGCTATTATGGTTATTAAAAGTACGATTCCAGTTGGTTACACTAAAAACGTGCGAGAGAAATTCAAGACGAGGAATATCATCTTTGCCCCGGAATTTCTGCGGGAGAGTAAGGCGCTTTACGATAACCTTTATCCCTCTCGAATCATCGTGGGGTACGAGCAATCGGACAAGGAAGTGGAAAAGAAAGCGAAGCAGTTTGCCGCTCTAATCAAGGATGGTGCCATCGAGAAAGACGTACCCGTGCTTTACATGGGTAGCACGGAAGCCGAGGCGGTGAAGCTATTCGCGAATACTTACCTGGCTTTACGGGTAAGTTATTTCAACGAGTTGGATACTTATGCCGAATTGAAAGGGTTGAACACGCGGCAAATCATCGAGGGCGTTTGTCTTGACCCGAGAATCGGTGATCACTATAATAACCCGAGTTTCGGTTACGGTGGGTATTGTTTGCCGAAGGACACGAAGCAACTGTTGGCGAATTACGCGGATGTTCCGCAAGACATGATGAGCGCGATCGTGGAAAGCAACCGGACACGGAAAGATTTTATTGCAGACCAAGTGTTGAAGATGGCGGGTTATTACAAGTCGAACAGCGATTACGACGCTTCCCGGGAACATGTTTGTACGATTGGAGTTTATCGTTTGACGATGAAGGCGAATTCTGACAACTTTCGCCAGTCTAGCATCCAGGGGGTGATGAAACGGGTGAAGGCTAAAGGAGCTCGAGTGATCGTTTACGAGCCGACGTTGGAAGACGGTACGACGTTCTTCGGTAGCGAGGTGGTGAATGATCTTGCCGAGTTCAAGAAGCGGAGTCAGGCGATTATTGCCAACCGGTATGACGCTTGCTTGGATGAGGTGGCGGGGAAGGTGTACACGAGAGATGTTTTCAAGAGGGATTGATAGTTTAATAAATAAATGAGAATACTAGTAACGGGAGCGGCCGGTTTTATCGGTTTCCACGTGGTGAAACGCCTCTTGGAACGGGGCGATGAAGTGATCGGGTTGGATAACATCAACGATTATTATGACGTGAACTTGAAGTACGCCCGGTTGGCGGAAACGGGGATCAAGCGGGAAGATATTGCCCCCGGGAAATTGGCGTGGAGCGGGAGATACCCTTTGTATTGTTTCGTGTTGATGAACCTGGAGGATCGTGTACGATTGCCGGAACTGTTCGTGCGGGAGAAGTTCGATCGGGTGATCAATCTGGCGGCACAGGCAGGGGTTCGTTACTCTATCGAGAACCCGTTTGCTTACGTGGATAGTAACCTCGTGGGGTTCGTGAACGTTTTGGAGTGTTGCCGCCACCACGGCATACAACACCTGGTTTACGCTTCCTCGAGTAGCGTGTACGGGGCGAATGACAAGGTACCTTTCTCGGAAGATGACCGAGTGGACGATCCCGTGAGCCTGTACGCCGCCACGAAAAAAGCGAACGAGTTGGTGGCGAGTTGTTATTCCAAACTTTATGGGATACCCGCTACAGGATTAAGATTCTTCACGGTTTACGGACCATGGGGGCGTCCGGACATGGCACCTATGCTTTTTGCGCGGGCAATCGAGAATGGTGAACCGATCAAGGTATTTAATAACGGGGATTTGAGTCGTGATTTTACCTACATTGATGATATCGTGGAAGGAGTGATACGGGTGTTGGACAAAGTGCCGGAAAGCGACGGGGATCGCCGTCACGAGGTTTATAACATCGGTTGTTCCTCACCTGTGAAATTGATGGATTTCATCGAGTGCTTGGAAAATGCCCTCGGCAAAAAAGCGGAGAAGGTATACTTGCCGATGCAGCCGGGTGACGTGTACCAGACTTACGCTGACACTTCGAAACTGGAGCGTGAAGTGGGGTACAAGCCGAGAGTAGCGTTGAAAGAAGGAGTCGGAGAGTTCGTGAAGTGGTGGAGGTGGCAAAAATCACTCAATAAAATTGACTTAGGAGTAAAATATAATTAGTTAAATATGTCCATTTTTAAAGACAAAGTTTTGTTGATTACTGGGGGAACAGGTTCTTTCGGTAATGCGGTATTACGACGATTCTTGAATTCGGATATCAAGGAGATCAGGATATTCAGTCGTGACGAGAAGAAGCAGGATGATATGCGTCATCAGCTACAAAACCCGAAGGTGAAGTTTTATATCGGCAACGTGCGGGACAGGCAATCGGTAGACGGGGCGATGATGGGTGTGGATTACGTGTTTGCGGCGGCAGCGTTGAAGCAGGTGCCAAGTTGCGAGTTTTTTCCGTTGCAGGCGGTGCAGACAAACGTGATCGGGACGGATAACGTGTTGGAATCGGCGATCGCCCACGGGGTGAAGAACGTTGTGGTGTTGTCGACGGACAAGGCTGCTTACCCGATTAATGCGATGGGAATCTCGAAGGCGATGATGGAAAAGGTTGCGATTGCCAAGGGACGGGCGTTGGGAGAGGGGGCAGCGACGACAATTTGTTGCACTCGCTACGGTAACGTGATGGCAAGCCGTGGGAGCGTGATCCCGTTGTGGGTGGAGCAGATCAAGTCGGGGAAACCGATCACGGTGACGGACCTGAATATGACCCGTTTCATGATGACATTGGATGATGCGGTGGACCTGGTGATGTACGCTTTCGAGCACGGTCATAACGGGGATTTGTTCGTGCAGAAAGCGCCGGCGGCGACATTGGAGGTGTTGGCATCGGCGTTGAAGCGGCTGTACAAGACGAACTCGGAGGTGAAGGTGATTGGCACACGTCACGGGGAGAAATTATACGAAACGCTGGTGACTCGGGAGGAGATGGCGAAGGCGATAGACATGGGGGATTATTACCGTATCCCTTGCGATACCCGGGATTTGAATTACGACAAGTTTTTCACGGAGGGGAACGAGGACATGGCGAGAATAGAGGATTATCACTCGCACAACACGACTCGTCTAGATGTGGAGGGAATGATGAATTTATTATTGAAGTTGCGTTTTATCCGTGAGGATCTTGGGTTGGAAGAAAGGGGAAAAACGACAGAAATTAAGTCGGAATAAATTATACATATCTAATTTTGGATTGAGAAGAGATTGAATACTTGATTTTTTTATAAAGGTTCATACTTTCACAAGGGGTAGTAATAGTATTGGGTGTGGGTAGATCTTTTCTGTTGTAAATAGCGGAAATCTTATGAATATACTTGTGACGGGAGCACGTGGTTTCGTGGGGCGGAATCTCGTGTCCCAATTGCGCAACATACAGGCGGGCAAGGCTCGTTGTTATGGTGATGTGGCGGTTGATGCCGTTTTTGAATATGATATTGACACGGACCCGGGAGAACTGGATAGGTTCTGTCGAGAGTGCAATTTCGTGTTCAATCTTGCCGGGGTGAATCGCCCGAAAGACCCGGTGGAGTTCATGGAGGGAAATTTCGGTTTCGCCTCAACTTTACTGGAAACGTTGAAGAAGCACGGGAACACTTGCCCGGTAATGCTTGCCAGTTCTATACAAGCCACCATGGTGGGACGTTACGCCGGGAGTCTATACGGGGAGTCTAAAAAGGCGGGAGAGGAGTTGTTTTTCCGTTATGCAGAGGAAACGGGTGCGAAGGTGTTAGTGTATCGTTTCCCTAATTTATTTGGCAAATGGTGTCGCCCGAATTACAATAGCGCCGTGGCAACTTTTTGTAACAATATCGCTAACGATCTTCCCGTTCAAGTGAACGATCGCTCGACAGGGTTGGAATTGTTGTATATCGATGACCTGGTGGACGAGATGATTGCCGCACTTCGGGACGAGGAACATCATTGCGAGTTCGAGGGTGTGGAAACCGTGTTAATGCCGGGGGGACGTTATTGTGCGGTGCCAACAACACACAAGGTAACGCTGGGCGAGATTGTCGATTTGCTGGAAACCTTCAAGGAACAGCCCCGGACGCTGGTGATGCCCAATATTGCCCCCGGGAGTTTCGCCAAGAAATTGTACAGCACTTACTTGAGCTATTTACCGGCTGGGAAGGTGGCGTTCCCGTTGAAGATGAATGCGGATGACCGCGGGTCGTTCACGGAGCTTTTGCGCACCTTTAATCACGGTCAGGTGAGCGTGAATATTTCCAAACCGGGAATCACGAAAGGGCAACATTGGCATAACTCGAAGTGGGAGTTTTTTATCGTGGTGAGCGGTCACGGGTTAATTCAAGAGCGGAAGATCGGGACGGACGAGGTGATCGAGTTTGAGGTTTCGGGCGAGAAGATCGAGGCTGTACATATGTTGCCAGGATACACGCACAATATAATTAATCTCAGTGCCACGGATGACCTTGTAACGGTAATGTGGGCGAACGAGGCTTTTGACCCGGGGAAACCGGATACTTATTTTGAGCCGGTAAAATAAATTTTTTAGAATAGATGGAAGTAAAATATGATTATTCAACCGTGGCGTTCAAGAATGACGGTCGGTTGAAGTTGTTGATCATCGTGGGAACGCGTCCGGAGATTATCCGTTTGGCGGCGGTAATAAACAAGTGTCGCATGTATTTCGACACGATACTTGCCCACACGGGGCAGAATTACGATTATAACCTGAACGGGGTGTTTTTCCGGGATTTGAAACTTTCAGATCCGGAGGTGTACATGGATGCGGTCGGCGATGATCTTGGAGCGACGATGGGAAATATCATTAACGCCAGTTATAAATTGATGGTGCAGTTGCAACCTGAGGCGGTGCTCGTGCTGGGAGATACCAACTCGTGCCTGTCAGTGATAGGGGCGAAGCGGTTGCATATCCCGATATTCCACATGGAGGCGGGAAACCGTTGCAAAGATGAATGTCTACCGGAGGAAACGAACCGTCGTATAGTAGATATCATCTCTGACGTGAATATGGCGTATTCCGAACATGCTCGTCGTTACTTGGCTGATTGCGGGTTGCCTAGGGAACGCACGTACGTGACGGGGTCGCCCATGGCCGAGGTGCTTCACGAGAATCTTGCAGAGATTGAAGCCAGCGATGTGCATCGACGCCTGGGGTTGGAGAAAGGCAAATACATCTTGTTGAGTGCTCATCGGGAGGAGAATATAGATACAGAGAAGAATTTCTTGTCGCTTTTCACCGCCATCAACAAGATGGCAGAGAAGTACGATATGCCGATACTTTACAGTTGTCACCCGCGTAGTCGCAATCGTATCGCGGCCAGTGGATTTCAACTTGCTCCTCGTGTGATCCGGCATGAGCCGCTTGGTTTCCACGATTACAATTGCCTTCAGATGAACGCTTTTGCCGTGGTAAGTGATAGCGGTACACTCCCGGAGGAGAGTTCTTTCTTTACCTCGATGGGACATCCTTTCCCGGCAGTTTGTATTCGCACAAGCACTGAGCGCCCCGAGGCTATCGACAAGGCAGACTTTATCATTGCCGGAATTGACGAGAAGAGTTTGTTACAGGCAGTAGATTTGGCGGTGGAACTTTGCAAGGATGGACAGCACGGTATTCCTGTTCCTGATTACGTGGACGAGAACGTGAGCACGAAGGTGGTGAAGATTATACAGAGTTATGTGGGGATCGTGAATAAGATGGTGTGGAGGAAGTTCTGATAATACTATTTATAGAGAATAATTTGTAAAATAATTTATCTATGGATTTGCAAAAGATTACAAATGATATTCCTGCCTCTAAAACTTATCATGATTATTGGTTAGGTGTGCTTACTAATGCTTTGAAAAGTGTTTGTAGTGGAGAAGAATCAGTGAAAAGAGAGCCAATTAGTGGGGGTGGACAACAGAGGTGTCAACCGGACTTATATTTACCATGTGGTTGTGAAAAATTGGGCTTGAAAGAGAATACAATTATTGAATTCAAGTTAAAAGATAATCCTCGAATTGTAGAGCAAGCACGTCGGTATATCGAGCATTTTGTAGATGAAAAAAAACGTAAGCCATCTGCTTGTATCGTTATAGTACAAACGAAATTGCGGTTTAATTATAAAGCTATAATTTCTCGTATCTGTAAGTCTATTGGAGAAACTATCGAGATTTATTCTATTGATGAATTCCTTAGTAAAAATGAAGAACTGAAGCAAGTTTACGATAAGTTGTTATCTAATGGGCTAAGTGAATCAAGCCAAGAGAATTGGAAAGATATTAGAAATTCACGTATAGAACAGGCTAAAAAATGTTTCTCTAATTATAAAATAAGCTTGTTTCTTGGGGCGGGTGTTAGTGCCACGATGAAGATGCCTTTATGGGATGCATTACTTAAAAATTTACTTGAAGAAGAGCATTGCAATCCTGCTATGAAGCATATTACATCAAATGATTACAGTAGTATCAACAAGGCATGTGGTTATTCGTCAATAGTAACAGGGCGTTATGTTACACAGGGGCTTAAGAATATTGAGGAGTTAATAAAAAAGATTATGTATGAAGAAGTGAATTCCTCTCGACCTTCTAAACTTATAAAGAAAATAGGTGAGCTTGCAAAAAAGAAACAATTTGAGTCAATAATAACTTATAATTATGATGATTTAGTTGAATCTGCTTTAATTAAACAAGGATTGGAGGTTGAGTCAATTACAGGTCCTAGTAATGTGACAATAGGTACAATACCTGTATATCATGTTCATGGTATGATCCCAGAGAAGAGGGATATTGCTACAACTGCAGTATTGAGTGAAAAAGAATATCATAATATTTATATGAATCCTTTTCATTGGTCTAATGTGGAGCAATTGCACGCTTTGAGTCGTAATTCCTGTTTGTTTATAGGGCTTTCCATGACTGACCCTAATTTACGAAGATTGTGTGATATTGCAATGAGTATAACATATACTTCTCAAAGTGGAAGTGATGATGATTCTAATATACCTGATGATGAAGTTTCCAAACATTTTGCATTTCTAATACGTGATTCTTTTAAAGACGGTTGTGAAAATTGTTCGGATTGTACTAAGAATACAGAACATTTTGAGGTTATGGATCGCATGATGCGGGATCTTGGAATTACCATAATATGGTATGAAAAACATGATGAAATTCTTGATTTGATAGATCAGATTATTAGATAATGATACTTCATGAGTAAGTTTACAGTATCCTAAATACTTTGTTGGTTTTACGAAATCCTACAAATTTTAAAGTAAACACTTAAATTAAGGCTTAAATTTAAAAGCTTTTGTTCACGTAACAAAGTACCTTACAACATATTCTACAAATGGTACAAGGATATCTTGCATTAAATCGTACCTATAGAGACCGATAGTCAATCCGAAGGTTGAAGTATTATTTTATGCAAAAAACTAAATGATAACGATTATGAAAGTACTTGCTATTACTCAGGCACGTTACGGTTCAACCCGATTGCCTGCAAAGGTCCTTAAAGAAGTAAATGGTGAAACTCTTCTTGAACTCCATTTGAAAAGGATTCTTCAAGCCAAGAAAATAACAAAACTGAAAGTTGCAACAACAACAGAGGAAGGAGCAGACAAGATTGTTGAGATTGCTCATCGAGTAGGTGTCGAAACTTATAAAGGGTCTGTAGATGATGTGCTCGAGCGCTTTTTTTTTGCTGCAAGAGATGAAGCTCCAGACTATGTAGTTCGTGTTACATCCGATTGTCCTCTGATTGATCCAAAAGAAATAGATAAAGTAATTGAAGCATGTATTTTTAACGATCTTGATTATGCTTCAAATACTCTAAACCCAACTTATCCTGATGGTATTGATTGCGAATGTTTCAAGTTCTCAGCATTGGAAAGGGCATATAATGAAGCAACTCTCAAAAGTGAGCGTGAACATGTTACTCCTTACATCAAGAAGCATTCAACAGAGAAGGGAGGGACACTCTTCAAGTCTCTTAATGTAACCAATGATAAGGATTACTCTTCATATCGCATTACTGTTGACACGCAAGAGGATTTTGAACTTATTAAAAATCTTATTATCAATGTAGGTAATGATAAGGGCTGGGAAGAATATATCGCATATCTTCATTGTCATAAGGATGTCTATGATTTGAATAGTATGCATACCCGCGATGAGGGTTATGCAAAATCTGTTTCAAATGATTCTATAGTTAAATAATTATATTGAGACAAATTACAATTATGGGAAAAGGTCAAGAACTTTATAAGAAAGCTAAGACTATGATTCCAGGAGGAACTAGTCTTCTGTCAAAACGTCCAGAGCAACTTCTGCCTGAAAACTGGCCTGCATACTATTGCAAATCCAAAGGTTGCCGAGTATGGGATCTTGATGGTCGTGAATATATCGATTGCTCAATGATGGGTATTGGTACTAATGTACTTGGTTATGCTAACGAAGCTGTTGACGAAGCAGTAATAAAGGTTGTTAAGGATGGTAACCTCACTACTCTTAACTGTCCTGAAGAAGTTTATCTTGCAGAAAAACTCCTTCAGATGAATCCTTGGGCGGGAGGTGTTCGTTATACACGTGGTGGTGGAGAGGCCAACTCTATGTGTGTACGTATAGCACGTGCATTTTCAGGTAAAGATAAGATTGCTATTTGTGGCTATCACGGATGGCACGATTGGTATGTATCAGTAAACCTTGCTGATGATAATGCTCTTAATGGACACCTTCTTCCTGGAATTCCTACAGGTGGTGTACCTAAGGTATTACGTGGTACCTCTATTCCTTTCCACTACAACAACTTTGCAGAACTAGAGGAAATTGTGGAAAAGAATTCTGATCTTGCAGCTGTTAAGATGGAAGTTTGCCGTAATTTTGGTCCTGAAGATAATTTCCTTCGAAAGGTACGTAACCTTTGTACAGAGAGAGGTATCGTCCTTATCTTTGATGAGTGTACATCTGGTTTCCGTGAAACATTTGGTGGACTTTTCAATAAGTATGGTGTTAATCCAGATATGACTATTTACTCTAAAACTATAGCCAACGGTTATGCTCTTAGTGCAGTTGTTGGTCGCAAAGATATTATGGAAGCTGCACAAGGCTCTTGGATTAGTTCCACCTTTTGGACGGAGCGTATAGGTCCCACAGCAGCACTTGCAGCACTTGCGGAGATGGAACGCACAAAGTCTTGGGAGGTTATCACAAAGATTGGACTTGAAAATAAGAAACGTTGGCAAACTCTTGCTGATAAGTACGGATTGAAGATTATCCAGTGGGGTATTCCAGCACTTGCTGGTTATACGTTTGATTCTCCTAACGCTTTGGCCTACAAAACTTACACAACTCAAGAAATGCTAAAGAAAGGTTATCTTGCGGGTAATAGCCTCTATCCTTGTCTTGCACATACTCCTGAAATTCTGAATGATTATTTTGAGAAACTTGATGGAATCTTTGCAGACATACGTGATTTTGAAGATGGAAAGGATGTAATGAAAGCTCTTGATGGTCCCGTGTGTCAATCTGGGTTTAAGCGTTTGAACTAACATATAAATAAGATGGGATTTTTTAATAAAGAATTTAAGATTGGCAATACGTGGATTGGTGAAAACTATCCAACCTACTTCATTGCTGAGATTGGAGCCAATTTTGATGGCTCTATCGAAAAGGCAAAAAAATTGATTGATGAAGCTAAAGCTGCCGGGGCAGATTGCGCTAAGTTTCAAACATTCGATACTCCTCGCATTGTTTCCGAAGGTGGTTTCTCAAAGATGCGGCTTCATGGAGTTCACGGCTCTTGGGGGCGTACTGTATCTGAAGTATTCAAGGATGCTGAGTTCCCTGTAGCTTGGCATAGAGAGATAGCAGACTATTGTACAAAGGTAGGTATTCATTTCTCTACCTCTCCATATTTTAAAGAGGCTGTTGACCTTTGTGTTGATCTCAACGTTCCTTTCATCAAGATTGGTTCTGGTGAAATCACATGGTTGGAACAACTTGATTACATTGCTAGCAAGGGGATTCCTGTAATGCTTGCTACTGGCGATGCTACAATGTCTGAGATAGATGAGGCTGTTCGAACTATTCAGAAGACAGGAAACAAAGACTTTGTCTTGATGCAGTGTATCACTAACTATCCTTCAAAACTTGATAGTGCTAATGTGAATGTGCTCAAAACTTATCAGTCTGCATTCGATTGTTTGACGGGTTATTCAGATCATGCACCAGGTCACGTAGTTGCACTTGCATCCACTATTATCGGTGGTCGTGTTATTGAAAAGCACTTCACTCTTGATAAGACAGACAAAGGTCCTGACCATCCACATTCTATGGAGCCACAGGAATTTAAGTTTATGGTTGATTCTATTCGAGAGGTTGAACGTGCGATGGGCTCAACCGTCAAGGAGATACAGGAAGAAGAAGGCGAGACCGTATTCGTTCAGCGTCGCTGTCTTTATGCTGCACGTCCATTGAAGGCTGGGCAGAAATTGACGGAAGAAGATATTACTGTTCTTCGTCCTGCTCTTGGTATTCAGCCTAAGTACAAGTCAACTATCATTGGTAAGTCTATAAACAAGGATATTCCTGCTGGAGATCCTTTGTTTTGGGAAGATCTTTAATAATAATAAGGTGTTCTGGAGCAATGCAAACATCTCCGGAACACTTTGTATCAAATAGCAAAACTCAATGATTACAGATAGAGAAAAAATTCTCGCAATTATAGATAACGATTGCTTGACTCCATCAGATGCTATTATTCTGCTCGAGGGAGATGGTTTTTTCCGTTTCCAAAAAGCGGTTGATCTTTATAAACGTGGTATGGCCAAGAAAATTGTTTTCAGCGGCAACATCATCGATAAAGATTATGGTAGTTTCCCATTTGAGGAAGTTAAGCCATTTATTCTCGAAGGTGGTGTGCCTGAGGAGGATTTGATACATGAAGATGTATCGCAACACACTCGCCAACAAGCTATGGAAGTAGTAAAGATGGCTATGGAGAATGGATGGAAGAAATTGGCTTTAGTGGCATCACATGAGCATCAATATCGAGCATACCTTACTTTCCTTCGTGAGGTTCTTGATACCAAAAGTGGTATTATCCTTTATAATGCACCTGTTCGCAATCTCAATTGGTTTGTAGATTCTGGTTGGGGTATCCGTTTCGAGCGTCTCTCTGCTGAATTTGAGCGTATTGAACGATACTCTGAGATGGGGCATCTTGCCAATGCCGACGAAGTGATTGAATACCAGAAGTGGAAGGAATCATTACTTGATAAATAATAATAACTATGCCAAATTCAACACTAGTATCTATTGCAGAAAAGATAATGGGTACTAACTATATAGGACCGAAGCAGGTCAATATACTTTTGGAAAAAATGGGCAAGTCTCCAATCTATGAAATTTCTGTACCTAAAGTCAACTTTGATGAAGAAACGCTTTTAAAGTGCGCTTCAGACTATATCCTTGTATATGGTACAGATGCTATTGATATTCTAGATATTCGCAAACATTTCGGTGTTGATCCTGAAGTGTCTGAACCATGCCTTTATAATCAGGATTGGTATATGTCCGAGGATTTCATTCACAGAAAAATGGAAAATAAGTGGTATTTGATAAAGAAAGAGGTTCTTGAGGATACTCGTGCTGTTATGCCCATGGATATAATTGTAACAGGAGTAAAGTTCCCTACAGCTATTCTTTGTGTATATACATTTTTTGCTTATTATGAAGCCTACAGAAAGATGCTTTGGTATCACGACTTCGTCTGGTGTGAGGATGTTGATCACAATGGAGACCGAATCTATGTTGCTAAGTATCATGATGTAGATGGAATTAACAAAAATGGGTTTAGTATTCATAGGCATCTGTCTTTGAGGTCTTGTTATGCTAGTGTTAATATCTTGTAAATATGATATTGCATGAATTTGAAATATCTTATCATTAATAACAAACTTATTAAATCGTTTGGAATATATACGTTTGCTAAAGTCATAAATTCTTGTATTCCACTTTTTATGCTACCGATTATGACAAAGTATTTGTCACCAGCAGACTATGGAATTATATCAATGATTACGACATTTGCGGCATTTGTACTTCCCTTCGTTAGTGTAAACACGGATTCCGCAATTGTAAGAAAGTATTATGATAAGAATGAGAATATTTTAGATTATATTGGAACATGTGTTAGTATTGTCATTGTTATGTGTGTGGTATTTACACTCATTGTAAGTGTATTTGCCAATGACATTTCTCGTTTAACTCAAATACCAAACTATATTTTATACTTTGTACCTTTATATTGTGTATTTACCTTTTTTAAAACGATTGTATTATATTCTTGGCAAGTAAACGGAGAACCCATAAAATATGGTCTTTTTTCAATTATTCTTACTGCTATAGAAATTGGAATTGCATTGTTTTCGATTATATGTCTTGGGTTAAATTGGCAGGGGCGTGCATTTTCTTTGTTTACAACAGCACTTCTCGCTACATTGTTTGCTGTTATTTATCTTAGAAAGCAACAGATGATTCGTATATGTTATAACAAAGAAAATGCGTATCATGCAATAAAATACGGATCAGGATTAATACCTCATGCAATTGGTGTTAGCCTAATGGTTTTAGCCAATCGTTTCTTTATTACGAATATGGTAAGTATTAATGAAACTGGGTTATATGGAGTTGCAACTCAATTAGCTTCTTTAATTTCATTTATTACATTGTCTTTTAACAATGCTTATGTACCATGGCTATTTGAGAAACTATCTTTGGGTTCCGATGTTGAAAATAAAAGAGTAGTAAGGATCACGTATCTATATTATTTTGCGTTAGCAATAGTGATTGTAATAGCTTTTTTGCTAATACTTCTAATATATCCTCTTTTCGTTAATGATAATTTTAATGGGTCGATTAAGTATATTCCGTTATTATTGATTGGGAACGCATTCCAAGGTTGTTATTTTATGGTTACTAATTATATTATGTATTCAGAAAAAACTTATTTGAATGGTTTAATTACACTAGTTATAACGGTAATCAGTCTTTTAGCTAATTATATTTTCATTAAGATGTTAGGAGGTATTGGTGCTGCTGTTGCTTATGCCACAACGTATTTTTTATATTTTGTCATAACATGGATTGTCTCTATGAAAGTGTGTAAAATGCCATGGTTTAATATACTCAAGAAATAATTTATGAAACAGGGAATAATTGATTTTGCGAATAATTGTTTATATTTAATTAGGGCTCTTCAATCTTTAGCTCCATATAGAAGATTGACTTATAAAAAAAGAGTTGCTGGGACAATTAACATTCTTGGAAACGGACCTTCTCTTAAAAATGATATAGATAATTTATTAGTGTCTCATACGAATGAAAAGTATTTTGCTTTGAATGATTTTGGGACAACAGACTTATATCGAAAGTTCAAGCCTTGTTACTATATTATATGTGATCCATGTTATTGGGTGAGAAAAGAAGACAGCAACGAAAGAGATTATAAATATCGTGTAGCGTTGTTTGAAAAATTGAACAATGAAACATCATGGGATTTAACATTATTTATTCCATGGGTGGCATACAAATCAGGGGTAATCACGTCTGAAATAGTTAATGAAAAGATAAATATTGTTCCATTTAATTACATGAATTACTATCCGACTTATTCATGTTACTATAGAAAAATATTAGAGAAAAATCTTGGTGTTGTACCTGTGGGTAATGTTTTAGGAAGTGCTATTTATATTTCTATCAACTATGGTTTTGAAAGAGTTTGTTTGTACGGTGTGGATCATTCATGGACAAAAGATATACGAGTTAATGAGAATAATCAAGTGTGTACGATAAAAAGGTATTATTTTGAGGATGAGGGTATTTTAGAACCTTGGTGTAAATGTAATAAGGAGGTATTTAGGATGTCGGAAATTCTATTCAGTTTACAGAAACATTTTGCTGGTTATGAATACCTCAACTGGTATGCGAAGTTAAAAGGAACAAACATATATAATTGTTCTAAAGGTTCATTTATTGACGCTTTTGAAAGAATAAACGATGATAAAAAGTAAGAAGTTTGACATAGTGGATTTTTGGGTAATAATTCTGCAGGTTATATCAGGATTGTCAATGCTTCAGGTCTGGATTTTTGATAATCTGCCAATTCACCCATCGCTAAGTATTCTTCTTATTATGATAATTTGCAATATCGCAAAATATGGGATGCGTTTGAATTTGAATTGGTGTAAAGGGGGATTCCCATTAAAACTCTATTTTGTAATAGGAATGATTGACATATTGCAGGTGCTTATAACATTCCCAGAAGCTGCTATTTTATGTTTTATCAGATTATTGAATATTTTTCTATTTCTATCGTATTTATCAAATACGTATGCAAAACTCAAGCGCAATGAAAGTTCGCAGATTGAAACAAATGTTGCTCAACCATACTTACTATACAGCGTTTACAATACAATTGTTGTTGTGGTGGTTGCGGTGTTAATTATATTAGGATTAGTAAATCCATTTTCTAACCCTGTAGAAAATAATTCGCTAATGGCTGATAATATTCAAAATGCAGATTATACCCTCTATTATTTTCCTGCTTATCTTTCCATACTTACGCCAAATGCGAGAATTTTATCTGATTATGGATTACCAATGCTGACAGGATTATCTCATGAACCACATGTATTGAATTTTGCAATTTTACCTGCATTCTTCTTGTTATTAGCAGTACCTAATTATAAACATTTTCGCCCATTCATTTATATCTTTTTCTTGGCTACAATGATGCTTTCATTTTCTGCAACAGCAATAATAGTTTTTTGCTTAATACTGGGATTAGACATTATATGGCAGATTATAGTTTTTAGAAAATATAATAACCTGAAATTTTTCGCACCTATACTTATAATTATTATTGTATGTTGTTGCTATTTTTCAGATATAGTTTTGGATGTAATATTAGCCAAGACAAAAGGAAATAATACTTCTTCTATGGAATATTCTGCAAATATGTTAAGTTATGTATTATGTCCATCAACACTATTGGGATATGGAAACCTTCCGCCTTTAGGTTTTAAATTGACAGATATTTCAATAGGTCTCATTACGGCTTTGTTAGATATTGTTTTTTTTGCATCAATTGTGATAAAATGTTTTAAAGGAGTATTTAAGAAGAATGAAACTTTACATTATATATCCTTAGCTTGTCTATATTTTGTTATTCATGGATTAAAGTTGTCGTTTCTGATCTTCTCGTATCCTTTATTGATTTTCTTATTATTTCTTCAATGTAGTTCATACAAAACATATAGAACGTAAATATTTTTATTCACTCTTGATTATATTTTATTGATTTAAAATGAAAAATTTATTAATTCGTAATTACGTAACTGACTTTGCTTATCATTTCATTAATTCATATACTAGATTAAAATTTAAGCACATAATGATAGGGCGGGGGGGGAAAGTATCATTGGGATCAAAATTGGAAGGGTATAATAAGATTGAAAGAAATGCTCATTTTGTCGGTTCGATGGGGTTGTATTCGTATATTGGAGCCAATTCTCTTGTTGTGGGTAAGATTGGGCGTTTTTGTTCAATAGGTGGGAATGTTACATTTCTTACTCAAACGCACCCAATTGAAGATTGGATTTCATCTCATCCTATTTTTTATTCGATGAAAAAACAGGTTGGTATAACTTTCGCTTCAAAACAACTTTTTGATGAAGTGCCTATTCCAGAAAATCAAGATTACTCGATTGAAGTGGGAAACGATGTTTACATTGGATATGGTGCTACAATAATTGGGCCAATAAAAATAGGGGATGGTGCTGTTATTGCTGCGGGAGCTGTTGTTACGAAAGATGTTCCGTCTTACACTATCGTTGCAGGTGTTCCTGCAAAGGTTATAAAAAAACGATTCTCTGATGAACAAATTGACTTGTTGGAGAAATCCGAATGGTGGGAAAATGATGAAGATTGGTTTAAAAACAATGCTAGTTATTTTGATTCATTTGACCATTTTAAAACAATGATAATGAAGAGAAAATGAAAAATATTTTTACCTCGGAGGTTTCGGGTTTCCGGATAAAAATGTCGTTGCACAGTGTGTGTGAATGTAAAGTTGTTGCGATAGATGTGGTTTGAGGTGTTTTAAAAGATGTCGAACATGTGTCAGAAAAGACGGATGGTGTTGATAATAATGCGACAATTGCTACTTTCATGCGGGATTCTACACTTTTCAGGGATGTGTCGCATCTTAATGACAAGGGGGCAAAACTATATACACAATTAGTTATAAAGGAAGTCAAAAATAATGAGTAAAAGAATTCTTTACCTCGGTGGCTTTGAGTTGCCGGATAAGAATGCTGCCGCACAACGTGTACTTGCGAATGCGAAGTTACTTCGCGAGATAGGGTTTGAGGTATCTTTTATCGGTATCTCAAAGGATATTAAGAATGCGTCAGCTGTTGTGGATGGTTTCAAGAGTAATCCTGTGTCGTACGCTAAAAACGTAAAACAGTGGATGCATCAGATTTTTACGTTTGTTGAGAAAGAGGTAATCCTTGAGAGTAAACCGGATTATGTGGTGCTTTACAATTTTTCAGCCATTGCTTCTCTTCGTATCTTAAAGATTTGCCATAAGCGTGGAATTAAAGTGGTTCATGATCTGACAGAGTGGGAGAGTAATAATAGATGGTCATTGACAGATGTCATGCGCAAGATTGATATTAATTTGCGAATGCGTTACTGCATGAAGAAGATGGATGGCGTGATAGCGATCAGTCGGTATCTATACGAGTATTATAAAAGCTATACACATACCATTATGATACCTCCTACAGTGGATTTACAGAATCAGAAATTTTGTAGAAATCGCAAGTTGACAGCGTTGGAAAAAACGACAAAACTCGTGTATGCCGGAAATGCAGGTCTATCGATATCAAAAGATAGACTCGACTATATCATCAAAGAGGTAAACGCTTTGCCTCGTGTCCAGCTTGATATTGTTGGTCTGTCTAAAGCGCAGTTTAGGTCGGTATTGGGTGATGAAGTGGAGATTAGCGAAAATATAATCTTCCATGGACGAGTGTCGCATTCTGAAGCCGTACAGTTTGTTTGTAATGCTGATTTTCAGATGCTGATTCGCGAAAACTCTTTAAAAAATAAAGCTGGATTCCCTACAAAATTTGTAGAGTCTTTTGCTTGTTGTACACCTGTAATTGCTACTCTTACTAGCAACATAGGTGATTATCTCATAGATGGAGTGAATGGTTTTGTCGTGTCTGAAAAACAAAGTTTGAAACAGGTTTTAGAAAAGGTTTCATACTTGTCTGTAGAAGAACGCATAAAGATGAAGGCTGCTTGCAGAAATTTTGAAAACTTCGACTATCGTTGTTATAAAGAAGAATTCTCAAAAATTTTCAAATAATGGACAAGCGTAAAATTAGGGACAGCTTTAGACTCTTTGTCTCCATTTGTTTCTTTTGGTTGTACCTTCCTCATTATTTAGCATTTGTGGCAAATAGGGGTAAAAAAATACTGATTATCAGCGATCTTCTGGCAATAGAACGAGAAATCAATATCAAACTGCCAATAGCATTGCAACTACTTTATCAGTTACATACTAATCGTTATTTCCGTCATGTATTCTATTATCGCATTGGTCCTGCACTGGATTTGCTGATTAGTTGGTATCGCCCTGGGGATAAGTATTTCTGGGTTCCATTCTCCACGAAGGTGGGCAAAGGTCTTAGATATGCTCATCCATATTCAACGGTTTTGAATGCAGAAGCAATAGGTGATAATTTTTGCTGTATACATTGCACAACCATTGGCAAAAAAGATGGCTTTCGTCCGCGCATTGGTAACAACGTGACTTGTGGTTGTCATGTGACTATTATTGGCGATATCACCATTGGAAATAATGTAACTATAGGTGCTGGAAGTGTGGTAGTGAAGGATGTACCGGATAATGCTGTGATAGTTGGTAATCCTGCTAAAATAATTAAATACAATGAACCCAAGGATTAAAAAAATATTAGTTTTATCAAATAATTTCGGTGGGTTGTATAGTTTCCGCAAGGAGGTATTCCAACGGTTTCGTGACTTGGGATGGGAGGTGTATATCTCCAGCCCGGTGAAAGACATGGAAGAGAAAGCGGAATGGTTCAAAAACATTGGATGTCATGTCATCAATACCCGATTTGACCGTCAAGGAATGAATCCGATTGCAGACTTTAAACTTATGCTGTATTACCGACAGCTTATTAGACAAGTGAAGGCTGATGTGGTGTTGAGTTATACCATTAAGCCGAATCTGTATGGAGGTTTGGCTGCGGCATTGTGTAATGTACCACAGATTGCGAATGTGACGGGATTGGGTGCAGCGGTGGAATACCCGGGGGTGTTACAGAAACTCATCATATTATTATATAGAGTGTGCATGAGAAAGACGAATCTGGTGTTTTTTCAGAATGACGCTAACAGGCAATTCTGCGTGAAGCATAGTATGGTGAAAGGCTGGACAAGGCTGATACCAGGATCGGGCGTAAATCTCTCGTATCATGTACTTAAAACTTATCCTGCAGCAAGCGCTCCGGTGAGGTTTATTTTCATCAGTAGAATACGAAGGGAGAAAGGAATAGAAGAATATTTGGCTACAGCGGAAACGATACGCAGAGAATATCCGAATACGGAGTTTCATGTGCTGGGCGATTGTGAAGGCGAGTATGAGGAGAGACTTCGCCGCATGACGAATGAAGGTATTGTGGTGTATCATGGTTTTCAATCGGATGTGCGTCCATTCATAGAGCAAGCAAGTTGCTTGATTCATCCGTCATTCTATCCCGAGGGTATGAGCAACGTGTTGTTGGAGGCTTGTGCGGCTGGGCGACCTGTGATAACGACCGGTCGCCCCGGGTGTGGTGAGATAGTAGATGACGGAGAAACGGGATACATAGTTTGTCAACAGAATGCGGATGATGTTATTGCAAAAGTTCGTCATTTTCTTTCTCTATCATATGAAGAGCGGAAGGCTATGGGGGCAGCTGCACGTAAAAAAGTGGAACAAGAATTTGATCGTGATATTGTTGTGAAAGCATACGAGGAGGAGATTTTAAAATTGTAACAATTATGTATAAATATTTTTTAAAACGTGTGCTTGATTTTACCGTTGCACTTATTACCTTACTCGTTATTTGGCCATTCCTCGTGCTCATTACCATTTGGCTCCATTTTGCGAACAAGGGAGCGGGAGCCTTTTTCACGCAAGAACGCCCGGGGAAGGATGAAAAAATATTCAAGGTAATCAAGTTCAAGAGCATGACAGACGAGCGGGATGCGGAGGGGAGGTTATTGCCGGACGCAGATCGTCTTACCCCGGTGGGAAGATTCGTGCGCTCTACTTCACTAGACGAGTTGCCGCAATTGATTAACGTGTTGAAAGGAGATATGGCGTTGATAGGACCAAGACCGTTACTCGTGCAATATTTGCCGTTGTATAGTAAAGACCAAGCCCGTCGTCACGAGGTGAGGCCAGGGATCACGGGTTGGGCACAATGTCACGGGCGTAACGCGATCTCGTGGACGGAGAAATTCAAATTGGATGTGTGGTACGTGGAGCATTGTTCGTTCATTGTGGATTTAAAGATTGTTTTTATAACGATAAAAAAAGTGTTTATCCGGGAAGGTATATCTTCGGACACTGGCGTCACGATGGAGATTTTTACGGGAAATAATTAAGATTATGTATTTGTACGGAGCTAGTGGTCATGCGAAAGTGATCATGGATATTTTGCGAGCATCAGGAGAACCTGTTGACGGTTTGATTGATGATAACCCGTCGTTGTCGAATTTGCTAGGGATACCTGTTTTACACGGGGAAATGGGTTTATCTCCAGTGATAGTGAGTATTGGTGATAATGCTACACGAGAACGAGTAGTCGGCAAATTGACGGGGAAGTTCGGGAAAGCGATTCATCCTTCAGCAATTATATCGCCGATGGCAGAGATCGGCGAGGGGAGTGTGGTGATGCAAGGGGCGATTGTCCAGTCTGATGTGCGAGTCGGGAAACATTGTATCGTGAACACGGGGGCTTCCATTGACCATGAATGTGTTCTCGGGGATTACGTTCACGTGTCGCCGCACGCCACGTTATGTGGGAACGTGCGGGTGGGTGAAGGGAGTTGGATAGGAGCGGGAGCAACGGTCATTCCCGGGGTGAAAATCGGAAACTGGAGCGTGGTTGGTGCCGGTTCGGTGGTTACCCGTGATATTCCAGATAACGTAGTAGCCATCGGGAATAAATGTGTGGTAATTGGGGATAATTGTAAATAAAGATTAATTTAAAGAATGAAATGGCTTTAATATTGATAAATAGGATATTTGATTTCAAGTTAATTTGATATTTTGATAGTGTATAAAAAGTTATTATAATGAATTCTATCGGGAGGCTTTGTTCAACTTCTGTAAAAGAGTTGGAAAAATTAGATATTTTTGAACAATTTTTTGATAAGGATAATAGAGAAATATCTTGGAAAGATAAAAAGGTAACTCGTTCTAAATTTATTCGAATTGGAATAAGGAAAGCAATTATTTCAAATTGTAAATTTTGTCAATGTATAGGGGTCGATGTGTATGCAAGAAATGCTGTGTTTGAAAAAGTGGATTTCACGGGATCTATTTTTATAGGATGTGACTTTAGTTATGCAAAATTTGATAATTGTATTTTTGATTATTGCAAATTTTATAATTGTTTTTTGCCAGAAAAAGAAATTGAAAAATGTTTACCAACAGCAAAATGGAATTTGAGAAAAGAACTTGCAAATAATTTAAAGGTTAATTTTAATTCAATAGGGAGAAAAGATTTAGCGGATTATTTTCTTGAAATTGAGATACGTGCAAAATTGAGAGAAAAATGGAATATCGTTTGGAGTACGAATGAACATTACCAAAAGTACCATTGTTTAGCTCGATTAAAGAAATTAGGTGAGTACATGTTTGGTAAAATATTATTCTATATAACGGGGTATGGGATAAAATGCAAATATGTATTACTATCGTATTTTGTGGTTCTTTTTCTTTTAGCTGTTATATTTTGGTTATGCTGTAAAAGTGATTTTTGGGGCATTTGGTTGGAAGGATTTGCTCAATCGTTGGGAGTTAGTTTTTCTTCTAGTATTGAGATACCATTGGGGGGGTATTCTTTTGGTGGGAAGTGGTTCATTTTGCTTTACCGAAGTGTTGGGGTGATTTATCTTGCTATATTAACAGCAACATTATACAGAAAAATAGCGAAGTGAGAGAAGAAGAGATAAATGCAATAATATTATACGGTTCTTGGGCAAGAGGAGAACAAGACCGAGAGTCTGATATCGATATAGTCGTGTTTACTGATAAAACTATAAAAAGAATAGAAGATGGGGTATTAGAACATTATATATTGCCTTTTCGAGTGAAAGATTGTAATATCTCAATATATGATACTTTAATGTTGAACCAGATGCTAGAATATGGTTCTTTGTTTTTGTGGCATATCAAGTTGGAAGGAATATGTTTACACGGTAGGAGTTATTTGGATTCATGCTTTACACGTTTACTTGATTTTACGCATCATAAAGAAGAAATAGAATATCATCAACGTTTACTTGATTCTTTGCTTGAAGCGCAAAGGATAACAGGTATTATTGAAGATTTTGACTTTTCATTACTTTTTACAATCGTGCGTAATACTTGCATGATTCTTGTACATAAAAAAGGGCAAATGATATTCTCGAAATACAAGTGTTTTGAGAGCGCTTCTCAACTTTACCCGGGTTTGCCATTGCTTGAAACTGAATATTGTTTTCTTGGAAGATATAAAAATGCTTATGAACGATATTCATATAACGTTAATTTTTCTGTTTCACGAGAGGGTTTAATGAAAAAAGTAGGTGAACTTTTAGAATTTGCATTAAAGAATGTGTGTTAAAAATTTGTACTCTTGTTATTTCAATAAGCTTTTGTCTGATTTGGAAAAGATAGCTTCACAAGGAATTCATAATTTTGGTTATGTGGAAAGAATGATTCTAGAGAGAACATTGTTTGTTATATTCAAATTATGGGTGCGAGATAGATTCCAAGTAGAATTGCATGGTTTTAGCGATTCGTATAAATTGCAATTATTAGATATTGTGGGAAAAAAGATTGATACAAGAGATTTTATGATTATATGTAAAGTGTTTGATTTGAAAAATTATCTTCGTTCATTGAGTTGTGAAAATCCTTATGTGAGAGGTGACTCTATTTTGAAGTTAAACGTGGGAGTGGATAAGGTGTTTGTGGTAATAAAATCACAAATATTAGGAATTCAGAGGTTAATACGCACCTTAGATTGAATATTAAATTTCATATTTATAAAAAATGAATAAACGCATTTATCTTTGTCTCGCTCACATGAGCGGGGAGGAGCAGAAGTATATACAAGAGGCCTTCGATACAAACTGGGTGGTGCCGTTGGGACCGAACGTGAACGGTTTCGAGGAGGATATCAAGCAGTTTATCGGGGAAGGTAAAGAGGTGGTGGCGTTGTCAGCCGGAACGGCGGCGGTGCATTTGGCGTTGTTGGCTTGCGGTGTTGGGGCTGGTGACGAGGTGATCGTGCAGTCGTTCACGTTTTGTGCCTCGGCTCACCCGGTGACTTATCTAGGGGCTACCCCGGTGTTCGTGGATTCGGAGGCTGGTAGTTGGAACATGGATCCGGATTTGCTGGTGGAGGCGATCATGGCTCGGATAGCCAAGACCGGGCGTAAACCGAAAGCGATTATCCCGGTGGCGCTTTACGGGATGCCATACGATTGCGAGCGAATCCTTGAGATAGCCACCCGTTACGATATTCCCGTGATAGAGGATGCCGCCGAGGGATTCGGTTCGAGGTATCGAGGGCAAGTGCTCGGGACGTTCGGGCGTTACGGGGTGTTGTCGTTTAACGGGAACAAGATGATCACCACGAGCGGTGGCGGTGCGTTGATTTGTCCGGACGAGAAGGCGAAGCGGGAGGTGATGTTTTATGCGACGCAAGGGCGTGAGGCTTATCCTTATTACCAGCACGAGAAGATCGGTTATAATTACCGGATGTCGAATATCTGTGCCGGAATCGGGCGGGGACAGATGACGGTAGTGGACGAGCACGTGGCGCATCACAAGCACGTGCAAGCGTTGTACCGGGAGTTGTTAAAAGGGGTAGATGGTGTGATCCTTCACGAGAACCCGTCGTCATGTTATGACAGTAATTTTTGGCTTTGCACGGTGACACTTGATCCGGATTTGCATGTCAAGGGCGAGGAACACGCTTACGAGGAAGCGGTACAAGGAGCCGTTGGTGGAGCGGCGGGAGTAACCCGGGCGGCTTCGGCTTTACACACGGCTTGCGAGCCGAACCGGAACGTGGAGGCGATGCGGTTGGCGTTGGATCGGGCGGGGGTAGAGAGTCGCCCGTTGTGGAAACCGATGCATTTGCAGCCTGTTTATAGAAATAACCCTTGTCACGTGAACGGGGTGAGCGAGTCGTTGTTTAAAACGGGACTCTGTTTGCCTAGTGGTCCTTGCGTGACGGATGATGACGTGAGTTATATTGTAGAACAAATTAGAATGAATTTATGATTGTCGATTGGGAGATTTACCAATTTATGATTTACGATTGGGCGATTGAGTGATTTAGACCAGAGGCTGTGTTTTTTGACACAGCCTCTGGTCGTTTTTGTGGGTATTGTTTCCTTGTACATGAAAAAGGTCATTTCACGAAATATAAAACTACAGATTTATGAAAGAATTGAATGATCAATCGCAACGTCTCGTGGGAGACCGTTTTTTTATACGTAAAGGTGAACGCACAGTGAGATATTTTTACTCGGAAATTCTGTACGTGGAAGCTTCGGGATGTTATAGTCGTATTTATTTTCGGGATCGGTCCACGCTTTTCGTCACCAATCCTCTTGTGGCGACCGAACTGTTGTTGCCGAGGAATATGTTTCGGCGGGTTCACCGGAGTTATATCGTGAATCTTTGGGAGATTGAGGGGTTTGTCAATAACACAATCTGCATTGATGATATTTTGATACCGATGAGTTCCCGTTACCGGGAGGAGGTATTCGGGTGTTTCGTGTTTTGGAATTTTAGGTCAGAGAAAAAGGGGGAAGAGGATAAAAGTGCATAGAAGATAAAATCGTTAATTATTAATCGTGCTTGTGAGATGACCTTGTATAGATAAATATAGAACAAGTTCCGTTTAGATAATTTTTCCGGGCATTCAGATAATAAATCGGGGCATTCAGATAATTTCGTTTGGTAAAGGGCGTTTCGGGATGTACTTTTGGAATACAATTAAAAATTACAAAAGATTATGGGAGTATTACAAAACGTGATTAGAGAGATTGGGGATATCGTGAATCGATTGTCGGTGTCCTCGAGAGAAAAACAGAAGATACAGGAGGAGATTCAATCTCTGGTGTATCGTTACAAGAGTGAGCTGGTGCGTGAACAGTCGGCGGCAGTGGGTGATGAGATGCGGGGAAATTGGTTGCAACGGTCGTGGCGCCCGATGGTGATGCTGGTGCTCACGTTGTTGGTTGTACTGGGAGTATTCACGGAGTCGTCAATGTTGTCCGACACTTCCCGTTTTTGGGATTTGCTGGAAATTGGGATAGGCGGGTACGTGATTGGTAGAAGCGGGGAAACGATTACCGGTAACCTGTTGTCCCGAAGACAGAAATAAGGCATGTGTTTCATTTTAAATTTAAAGTGTTATGGAAATTATTGACAATTTGTTGTTCGGGGATAACGTGAAGTATTTACAGTGTTCGAAATGTAACGTGAGGTTATCGCACTCGGATACTATCGTGCTGCATGGGACGGGAGGTGCAAGCGCCGTTTCGTCCGCCCTTTACTTGAGCAGACCGGACACGGGAGTATCGGCTCACGTGGTGATTGGTCGGGACGGGGAGATATTCCAGTTGTTGCCTTTTGACGTGAAAGCGTGGCACGCGGGGAAGAGTTACCATGCCGGAAGGGTGAACTTGAATGATTGTTCGATCGGCATAGAGTTGGATAACGCCGGGGAGTTGCAACGGGTAGGCGACAGGTATTACTCGTATTTCGGGCGGGAATATTCTCCCGAACAGGTGTACACGACCGAGATAGAAGGGAGAGCGAGGTACTGGCATCTGTTTACCGAGGGGCAATTTAAAATTCTAGAAGAGGTTTGCCGCTTGCTGAAAGAAAGGTACAAGATCAAATATCTCGTGAGGCATTCGGATATCACTTCACGAAAGGTAGACCCGGGACCGGCATTTCCCTTCGAGGAGTTGAAGAAGAGATTAAAGTTTAATTAATTAGAAAAGGAGGTTGTTATGGCTCGTTGTTATTCAAGTGTGTTTAATCGTTTTTCGGGGCAGATAGGGAGGGTAATTTATTATCAGGTAGGGGATAATCTTTACATGAGAACATCCCCGGGACAGGTGAAGGATTGTCGTTCGGAGTTGCAATTGTATTACAGGGAGAGAATGCGGGGAACGGTCACGTTTTACGGGGTTGTCCGGCAGACGCTATTGGCTCTCGTGTGGCAGGCCGTGGGGCGGAGAAAGAAGCGTTCGGCGTATAATCTTTTCGTGCAGGCCAATATCCGGGCGTTTAACGGGACTGCATTGCTGTATGATTTGGTGCGTTTTAGCTCGGGAGGCTTGGGTTTGCCCCATGATTTACAAGCGTGCCGGGAAGGCGATAAGGTTCGTTTGACGTGGAGGAATGAAGATATGTTGAGCGATGAGCGGCTGGCGGACGAATTGTGGTGCGTGGTGATGACGGAGGACAAGAATTTCCGGATTATCGGACCGGGAGAAACCGAGGCAATTCGAGGGGATGAACTCGTGGAGATAGAACTCACGAACGAGGAGAGAGGGAAGGTGCATTTTTATTGTTTCTTCGGGTCGGCGGGGAGAGATGATTTCTCGGAGAATTTACATTTCGTGTTATGAATATATGTTTTATTTTAAAATTTGAGATTATGGCATTATTTAAATCATTTTTGTTGGGAGACGTGAGAAAATCAGTGGCTAACGTGACGATGTACGCCGGGGCGAACGGGTACAGTATCGCGCGAGGCAAGAGGAACACAGTGCGCAACCCGCGGACACCCGCGCAATTGACGCAACGGGCGAAGTTGAAGGCACTGGAAGAGGTTTCCCGGTATTTTGCCCCGGCGGCAGCCCTTGGTTTCCCGGGACGCAAGGGAGGAAGCACGTTCTATAACGCGTTCGTGTCATCGAACATGGCGGCAGTAACCGTGGACGAGAATTACGAGCCCACGATTGATTTCGAAAAACTCAAGTGTGCCGCCGGTTCTTTGCAAAACGGTAAAGTGACTATCACGGTGGACGAGGAGAACGGCAAGGTGATGGTTTCACAGGAGGCTCAAACTCGGTGGAACACGGTAGCTAACCCGACGGACGTGTTGCACGTGGTGGTTTACGAGAAGACCAAAAAGGAGATGATCGTGGAAGCTTGCCGGAACCGTAAGGAAGCGGGTTCAACATCGATCGCGATGGACGAGGGATGGAGTAAAGAGAATCTCGTGTTTTACGCTTTCATGTTGTCGAAGGACAAGCGAAAGGCGTCGAATAGCGTGACGGTTCAACCGGAGTAGTGTTTTTTGCCCTATTAGTCAAAGGTTTATAAAGTTCATAAGGTCCATAAAGTCCATAGACCCTGCGGGCGCTTAGCTTACGGCAGCAAAGCTGCCGATGAACACAGTCCGAAGGGGACGCCCGTGACTTTATGGACCGGGCAAAAAGCGGTTTCATGCGAATTGTCCGGTTTTTTCCCCGCGAGTTGAGAGGCTGGCGGGGAATTTTTTATTATATTCGCGGTGCGAACACGTGTAGTTGAAAATAAACAAATAAAACGCATGGCTATA
Organism: Butyricimonas muris; assembly: GCF_046365375.1. NCBI lineage: Bacteria > Pseudomonadati > Bacteroidota > Bacteroidia > Bacteroidales > Odoribacteraceae > Butyricimonas > Butyricimonas muris. Next base: position 43,180 of record NZ_JBKEIT010000015.1, read on the forward strand.
GTATTCTATCAAAAAGATGCAACAGTGTATGCCGTACACTATAAAGATACGGAAAATCCTTTAGATGTAAGTAAATTAGAATGGTTGTTCAGTGGTGCGAAGAGAGTGCGGGAGGATGTTCTGGATAGCTTTTTCGTGGGGCCTCGCCGGGAAATGATTACCCCGTGGAGCACGAATGCCGTGGAGATTACCCAGAACATGGGGATTGCCGGGATATTGAGGATCGAGGAATTTACTTGCGTTGAAGATGAGAAAGCAACTTTTGACCCGATGCTTCAGGCATTCTACAAGGGGTTGAATCAAGATACATTCACGATTGACAAGAAGCCGGACCCGATCGTGTATATCGAGGATATACGGGTTTACAATCAACAGGAAGGGTTGGCTTTGAACGAGGACGAGATTTCTTATTTGGAGAGTTTGAGCAAGAAGTTGAACCGTCGTTTGACGGATTCGGAAGTGTTCGGGTTCTCGCAAGTAAATTCGGAGCATTGCCGGCACAAGATTTTTAACGGAAGGTTTATTATTGACGGGGAAGAGCAGGAGGAAAGCTTGTTTGCCATGATCAAGAAGACTTCCAAGACGAATCCTAATCGTATTGTATCGGCTTACAAGGATAACTGTGCTTTTATCGAGGGACCTGCCAGCGTGCAATTTGCCCCGGTATCACAGGATAAACCGGATTTCTACACGCAGAGGGATATTAACACGGTGATTTCGTTGAAAGCGGAAACGCACAATTTCCCAACAACGGTAGAGCCTTTCAATGGAGCTGCAACCGGTACGGGTGGTGAAATTCGCGACCGTATTGCCGGGGGGCAGGCTTCTCTTCCGTTAGCGGGTACGGCTGTTTACATGACTTCCTACCCTCGCTTGGACGCAGACCGCCCGTGGGAACAGGCTATTGATCCCCGGAAGTGGTTGTACCAGACTCCGGAAGATATATTAATCAAAGCTTCGAACGGGGCTTCGGATTTCGGCAATAAATTCGGTCAACCGCTAATCGTGGGTTCCGTGCTGACTTTCGAGCACGAAGAACACGAGAAAACGTATGGTTACGACAAAGTGATCATGCAAGCCGGGGGTATCGGGTTCGGTAATAAAGACCAAGCAACGAAACATACCCCGGAAGTAGGTGAGGAAGTTGTGTTGTTGGGTGGTGACAACTATCGTATCGGTATGGGCGGCGGTGCCGTTTCATCGGTTGACACGGGTGTGTATGCCAACGCTATCGAGTTGAATGCCGTGCAACGTTCCAACCCGGAAATGCAACGCCGGGTATGTAACGCGATCCGTTCTATGGCGGAAAGCGAGAATAACCCGATCGTGTCTATTCATGACCACGGGGCAGGCGGGCATTTGAATTGCTTGTCCGAATTGGTGGAAGAAACGGGAGGTTTGATTCATCTGGATAAGTTGCCCGTGGGGGACCCGACACTTTCCGACAAGGAGATCGTGGGTAACGAATCGCAGGAGCGCATGGGACTCGTGATTAAATCCGGGGACGTGGCAACATTGCAACGGGTGGCTGACCGCGAACGCGCACCGATGTACGTGATAGGGGAAACGACCGGAGATCACCGTTTCGTGTTCGAGGACGGGAAGACCGGGGAGAAGCCAATCGACTTGGAGATGACCGATATGTTCGGGAATCCGCCGAAGACGATCATGGAGGACAAGAGTAAAAAAGAACACTTTGCAGAGATAGAATATAGTGCCGATAAAGTTGAAGAGTATATCGAGCAGGTATTACAAATCGAAGCGGTGGCTTGTAAGGATTGGTTGACGAACAAGGTCGACCGTTCCGTATCCGGTCGGGTGGCTCATCAGCAGTGTGCCGGACCGTTGCAATTGCCGTTAAACGATTTGGGTGCCGTGGTATTGGATTATCACGGGGAGAGAGGTATTGCGACTTCTATCGGGCATGCCCCGGTTGCCGCGTTGGCTGATCCTGCCAATGGTTCCCGGTTGGCTATTGCCGAGGCTTTGACTAATTTAGTCTGGGCTCCGGTCGAAGAGGGACTGCGGGGTGTTTCCCTGTCGGCAAACTGGATGTGGCCCTGCAAGAACGCCGGAGAGGATGCCCGTTTGTATAAAGCGGTACAAGCTGCCAGTGATTTCGCGATAGAGTTGGGTATCAATATCCCGACGGGAAAGGATTCCCTTTCCATGACGCAGAAATACGGCAAGGATAAAGTATACGCACCGGGTACGTTGATCGTTTCTACCGTGGGAGAGGTTATCGACGTGAAGAAAATCGTTTCCCCGGTATTGAAGGCGGATAAGGATACGGAAATCGTTTATATTGATTTCTCTTTCGATAAGTTGAAATTGGGAGGTTCCAGTTTTGCCCAGATATTGAACAAGGTGGGACGAGAAACCCCGGACGTGAAGGACGCAGATTATTTCGCCGCTGCTTTCACTGCCGTTCAGCGTTTGGTGGACGAGGGGTATATTCTTGCCGGACACGATATCTCGGCAGGAGGTATGATTACCGCGTTGCTTGAAATGTGTTTTGCAGACAATCGTTTGGGACTGGATATTGATTTCTCTTATTTAGCAGAGAAGGATATCGTGAAGATATTGTTTGCCGAAAACCCGGGCGTGTTGGTACAAATCAAGGATTGCAAGAAGGTTGCCGCTATCTTGGATGAAGCCGGGGTAGCTTATAACTTCTTGGGACGTACGGGTAAAGCTGGGAAGTTGAATATCAAGAAGGACGCTACCGTGTTGAATCTCGATATTCCGTCTTTGCGGGATCTTTGGTTCAAGACGTCTTATTTGCTGGATCGTCGTCAGAGCGGTAATGAATTAGCTCTTGAAAGATACAAGAATTACAAACATCACGAGTTAAAATACAAGTTTGCCCCATCGTTCACTGGAAAACTGGCACAATTCGGGTTAGATCGAAACCGCACGAAATCGTCGGGTATCAAGGCGGCTATTATCCGGGAGAAAGGATGCCAATGCGAGCGCGAAACGGCTTGGGCGATGCATCTCGCTGGATTTGACGTGAAGGACGTGCATATGACCGATTTGGTTACCGGTAGGGAAACTCTCGAAGACGTGAATTTTATCGTGTTCGTGGGCGGATTCTCCAATTCGGACGTACTCGGTTCAGCTAAAGGTTGGGCAGGAGCTTTCAAGTATAACGAGAAGGCTCGTATCGCTTTGGAAAATTTCTACAAACGTGAAGATACTTTGAGCTTGGGGGTTTGCAACGGTTGCCAATTGATGGTGGAGTTGGATTTGATTTACCCGGAACACAAGGAGAAAGCGAAGATGTTGCATAATGATTCCCACAAGTTGGAGTCGGCTTTCCTGAGTGTCGATATCGAGGAAAACAATTCCGTGATGTTGAAGACTATGGCCGGAACACGATTGGGAATCTGGATTGCTCACGGGGAAGGGAAGTTCTATCTGCCTTACGGTCAGGAAGAGTACAATATTCCGGTACGTTACTCGCATGATACATACCCCGCCAACCCGAACGGCTCGCCGTTTGCCACCGCAGCAATATGCAGTAAGGACGGTCGCCATCTGGCGATAATGCCTCATTTGGAACGTTCTATACACCCGTGGAACTGGGCGTATTATGCAGAGGGACGTGAAAATGACGAAGTGAGCCCGTGGATAGAGGCATTCGTGAATGCACGGTTGTGGGTTGAGAAACAAAAAGGACTTTAGGCTGAGTTTATAAAGTTCATAAGGTTTATAAGGTTCGTAAAGTTGTAGGGATATATTCTTTGACTTTATGAACCTTCTTTTTTTCTTTAAAGAAATATTCTATATTTGTAGGAATAGATTTAAAAGTCCGCACTTATGGTTACAACATTACATTTTATACGTTTTTCTATATTGATTTTGGTATGCGTGATGGTTGTTCCCGAGGCGGACGCACAAGCCCGCCGTAAAGTTGACGATGAAGAAATAGCCAACCGTATCGTGGGTAGGGATTATGAACGTCAAATAAATATCTCGGGACGGGAAATTGTTTTTGACGGGAATATACGTTACATGTATCCGGATACGATAAATCTTTCTTTATTCGTGCAATTGGAAAGGTTATCCCGATCAGGAAATCCTTTGAACGCGGGGGTGTTGTTAACCGTGGACGCGGAGAATGAAAAAGTGTTATGGCGCGAGAAAATAAATTAATGAATACGAGCGGCTGAATCCTATCGGAAGTATATTGTTGTTGGAAGCCGGAAATAACACTGCCTGTTATGACCGTAATACGGGAAAGATTTTGTGGCAGCATAAAAATCACTTTTCGCACGCGAGTGAAAAATGGGGAATAGCAATGGGGTACAAATTGACATCATCGTCACCTCGCCCGAAGTTGCAGGGTGTTGACGTGAAGACCGGTGAAGTTTTATGGGAAAACCATTTATATACTAAATACGGTTGGACGGAGATGAACGGGAAGGATGATTCCCTTGTGTTTGTGGTTTCCGACGCGTTGTACGGGCTCAACGTGAAAAGCGGGAAGGTCTGGCGGCATGAGCTGTTTTTGAAAGATCTGCCGTTCGAGCGGGGGAAAGAAGAGTTAATGCAGAGTCTGGTATCGAATATTTACATGGAAGATGATAAGATTTACGTGGCCTCATGCGATCGGGTATTCTGTTTGGATAGAAACGGGAAAGTATTGTGGCTGCAGGGAGTGCCCCGCAAAATCGCCGCTCAGTCTTTGCTGTTCACTAAGGACAATTTGTTATATATGGTCAGTTTAGGGTATGGTAAAGTGGGTACTCTTTATCCCGCATGGGGACAGACTTTTATCGCTTCGTTCAACAAAGAAACGGGATTTCAAAATTCTTTTTCGGCCTATCCCAAGGAGTTGGGCAAAATTAATTACGTGCAATTGCGAGGCGACACGTTATACACCTTGTTTGAAAAGTATATGCTTAAATTCCCGATAGATAGTATACGGGGTATTTCTCCTCTTAAATTTATATACGATCAGGAGAAAGATGCCATGAAATATCTGGTAAGCGAGAATGTTTTCGTGATGGACGAGCATTCTTTGTACAAGAGTTTATACGAATGTGATTCCACGAAAACTTATGTATTCACGAATCAGCAGGCGATATTGTGCGTGAACGGGGATATGGCGTCTTATGTATGGCTGCAACCGGGACAGTATTGGGTAAGTTATATGGCTTACCGGGGATATCATTTTTTAGCGAACGAGGACGAAACCATGGTCGTAAATCCCGGTGGAGAGCTCGTGGCACATCTGAGAGTGGGAAAAGAATCGGTGCGGATAGGGGATAAACTTTTTGATGCGCAGAATAACCGGATTGTGATTGTAGATTTGGAAAGTATTATAAGGTAAGCCAAGAAAATTTTGTACTTTTGCCCTTTAGACAGTGTAAACGTGCAATAATCATTCGGTATATGGAATTACTTAAAAAGAGAATACTACAAGACGGTAAATGCTTTGAAGGCGGCATTCTGAAAGTGGATAGTTTTATTAATCATCAAATGGACCCGATCCTGATGAAGTCTATCGGGGTTGAATTCGTGCGGCGTTTTGCCAATAAGGATTTCAACAAGGTGATGACGATTGAAGCGAGTGGTATTGCCCCGGCTATCATGGTGGGGTATCTTTTGGAGTTACCGGTAGTCTTCGCGAAGAAGAAGCAACCCAAAACGATGGAAAATATGATTTCCACGACGATTCGGTCTTTCACGAAAGACCGGGAATATAATGTTTGTATCAGTCGGGATTTTTTGAAAGAAGGAGATAGGGTTCTTTTTATTGATGATTTTCTGGCGAACGGGAATGCAGCGAACGGTATCATTGATTTGATCGAACAAGCGGGTGCTCAACTCGCGGGCATGGGATTTATTATAGAAAAGGCATTCCAACACGGGGGTGACACGTTGCGGGAGAGAGGCGTGCATATCGAATCGTTGGCTATTATAGATAGTCTGGATAATTGTCAAATTAAAATCAGGTAACCGTATAAATTATGAGCACGAATAAACAAGTGAGTTCTGCCATTATATACGGGATTGAAGATCGGCCACCTTTTAAAGAAGCGTTCTTTGCCGCGTTACAGCATTTGTTGGCTATTTTTGTCGCTATTATTACTCCGCCGTTGATTATCGCGGGAGCTTTGAATCTTGATTTGGAAACGACAGGTTTTCTTGTTTCGATGGCTCTTTTCGCGTCCGGGGTTTCTACGTTTATTCAGTGTAAACGGGTCGGGCCCATCGGTACCGGGTTATTGTGTATTCAAGGAACCAGTTTTTCGTTTATCGGACCTATTATATCAACGGGATTACTGGGGGGACTGCCTTTGATTTTCGGGGTGTGTATGGCAGGTTCCGTGGTGGAAATGCTGATTAGCCGCGTACTTAAATACGCTAAAAGAATTATCACTCCGTTGGTATCGGGGATAGTGGTCACTTTGATCGGAATGAGCCTCGTGAAAGTCGGGATAACAGCTTGCGGAGGTGGTGTAGGGGCGAAAGCTAACGGCACGTTCGGTAGTTTCGAGTATCTCGGATTGGCAGCATTGGTGTTGGTGCTGATTATCTTTTTTAACCGGAGCACGAACAAATATCTCCGGATGAGTTCTATCGTGATCGGGTTGGTTGTCGGGTATGTTATCGCTTATTTCATGGGAATGATTGATTTTTCCTCGGTACAGAGCTATTCCGGTGTGAATATTCCGGTACCGTTCAAATACGGATTGGCTTTTGACTGGTCGTCTTTTATAGCTATCGGTTTGATCTATATGATCACGGCGATTGAGGCTTACGGGGATATTACGGCAAATTCCATGATTTCCGGTGAGCCGGTGGAAGGAGAGAAGTTTATCAAGAGTGCCTCGGGAGGTATCTTGGCGGATGGTTTCAATTCTTTTTTGGCCGGGGTTTTCAATTCTTTCCCGAATTCCGTTTTCGCCCAGAATAACGGGATGATTCAATTGACAGGTGTTGCCAGTCGATACGTGGGATATTATATTGCTGCTTTTCTGATCATTTTAGGTCTTTTCCCTGCCGTGGGGCTGGTCTTTTCGTTGATGCCGGAACCCGTGCTCGGTGGTGCTACTTTGTTGATGTTCGGGACGGTGGCAGCAGCTGGAATCCGGATTATTGCTTCCCAGAATATTAACCGGAAAGCGACTCTCGTGATAGCTTTAAGTTTTTCACTCGGGTTAAGTGTTGAATTGATCCCGGAGATACTGGCTTATTGCCCGGATACGATAAAGAATATTTTTTCATCGGGAATTACCACGGGAGGTCTTACCGCTATATTGGCGAATGCTTTGATACATATAAAAGAGTAGTTGTATTTCAACAGGATTAAATATGAGTGTAGAAGATATTTTTCCGTTAGCCGTGGAATTCAGGCGTCATTTTCACCAGCATCCGGAATTTGCCATGCAGGAGGTGGAAACACAGCGTTATATTACAAAAGTATTGGATAAATACGGAATTGTATATCGTACCGTCGGGACCGGTGTTATCGCAATGATCGGGCAAGGGGAGAAGTGTGTGGCTATTCGTGCGGATATGGATGCTTTGAAGGTAACAGAAGAAACCGGATTGCCGTTTTGTTCTCTGAATCCGGGAATGATGCACGCTTGCGGGCATGATATGCACATGGCTATGGTATTGGGGGCTGCTGTTGTTTTAAAATCACGGGAACAGGAGTTGAACGGGACGGTAAAGGTCGTATTCCAACCCAGTGAAGAGAAAAGGCCGGGTGGAGCTCGTCTTTTGTTGCCGGAGTTATTGAAAGCCCCTGTGCCGCAAGCTATATTCGGGCAGCATGTTTTTCCTAATTTGCCAACCGGAACAATCGGAATCCGTTCGGGGGCATTTTTTGCTTCTTCCGATAATATAATCTTTTCCGTCGAAGGGAAAGGGACTCACGCGGCAATGCCTCACATGGGATCAGATCCGATTCTGGCAACTGCTTGTTTGATTCAATTCTACCAGACTTTAGTCACTAAATTCCGTGATCCCTTGATTCCTGCCGTGATTTCGATTACTTCCGTGCACGGGGGAACATGCAATAATGTAATTCCCGATAAAGTGGAAGTTTTGGGAACGGTCAGGACACATGATAATACATTGCGTTACCGGCTATTCGAGTTGATAGAACAAAAGTCCAAGGAGATTTGTGAGTTGTATGGATGTACTTTTACCATGGACAAAACTTGGAACGGGTTGCCCGTGCTCGTGAATGACGAGCAACTGACAAAATTCGTGACTAATAATGCGACAGAACTTTTGGGAGAAGACCGTGTGATTTCGATGAATCATCTCACTTTAGGGGAGGATTTTGCTATTTATTTGGAAAAGATTCCCGGGGCTTTTTGGGTATTGGGAGTTCGTCCGCCAGAGCAAGAGAATATGCCCCCGTTGCATAACCCGAAAATGTCACCGGATGAGAATGCGATAAAGATTGGAATAGCGTTAATGGTGAAGAATTGCCTTCAATATTTTATATAAAAAGACGGTGTAAAAGAGTTGGATGGTCTGTCTTTTACGCCGTCTTTTTCTTTAATATGTTGGTATCTATAGATTTGCGATGTCTACTTCAATGGCCGCGGGATAAAGTCTCGCGGGATCAAAGAATGTTGCACAACTATTCACGATGTGTTTGAGTTCCGGTTTAACTTTTCCTTTGAAAACCTCTTTACCATTGACAGTTAGGGTTATTTCTTTGTCCAAGTTTACCAATTCTTCACACAGGTAAATGATTACTTTTCCTTTGGTAGCGGGTTGGTAATTCTTCTCGCATTTGAGTTCAATTCCCCAGTTAGGGTCTATTTCCGTGGCTTTGTAAGTCACCACATCTGCTTTGAGGGCGATATGGTTGTCCGTGATATTTAATTCGTAATAGGTTCTGGATTTGGTATCATCATTTGAGCGTTCTTTCACGGCTAAATTGTAGAACCCGTCACGGTACAATCCGTCCATTTCGAAATTCTCCCAACTCACGAATTTTGGATAAGGATTACGGGTATATTGCTTCAACCAAGGTGTAGTGGGTTTGTAATCTATGCCGTGTCCCATGCCGGGGATGAGTTCGATATAGTGAATAAAACTTCCCGGGTATAATTTTTCTAATCTATCAAATTCGTCCTTTGTGTATTGGGTGAGTTTATTCCGGTAAAATCCCCTGTCCAAGGCTCCTGTGCGTAAAGAAAAAGCAATATTCCTGCAGTTCTCGACAGGTGCGTTTTTCAGTGGTTCACCACCTGCCATGGGACCCGCTCCGGCTAAATAGTCGGCATAGAATGAAGCAAGACGCTGACTACCGTATCCACCTTCGGAAATTCCGAAAAAGTAGACCTTATTGGGATTTATTTTGCCGGTAACAAAGGCCAGACGAAGCATCTTTTCCCATGCGTATTGCTTGGCTTTTTGCCACCAACGGTAATAATCTCCCATGTTTGGTATTTGGGGAATAAAGTAAACAGAGGGAGCGTCATCAAAATTCTTACATATACTGATTCCCGTTTTCCACTCGGCATCCTTGTGTCCCGATCCATGCGTGTACAAGTATAACGGGTATCCGTTTTCAGGGATTGTTTCACCTTTAAATCCCCAGTAATAAGGCATAATAGCGTTGGGTTCAAGTTCTGCCGGGAGAGTCCATTTCCCGGATTTCGTGTTATCCAATTTTTCGAGGTCAATTAATTTCTCTTCCGTGAAGTTATTATTGGCATCTTTCCAAGCCTCCCATACAATATTCTGCATTTTCTTCACGTCCGACAATTTGAGGGTGGCTTTATCTTCACATACTTTCTCTTTACCGGACAGGTAAGCGGAGAAGAATGAGGTTACTTTTGCCTTTGTTTTTAAATCTTGTTTCTTTAAGGATGTTTCTTGCGCCATACTATTTCCGGATATGACAAATACAAGTAACAGACTTAACATGTTAAGTGAATAAGTAGACTTCTTCATTTTTTACTTCGAGTTTTGGTTTTTGCAAAACTACAAATAATTTGTATTAATTAAAGCTTTACAGCCTTGTTTTTGGAGCTAACGAGTGATGAAAATAAAAGTCCGCCGGATTATTTCCAGCGGACTTTCAAACTATCTAATCCTAAATTATTTATTTACTTGTAAGTCTTTCCGGTAAGTTCACCTCGAAGAACCATTAAGCCGTTCATCGCCAGAGCTCTCATTTCATCCTCTCCGCCGTAAGCTTTCACGGGAGCGATGAAACCCACCATTTCTTTCACGTAGTCCACGAGGAAAGGATTGTAAGCAATTCCCCCGGTCAACAGGATTCCATCCACTTTACCTTTCAACACGGCAGCCATCGCACCGATTGCCTTACCAACCTGATAGGACATGGCATCTTGAATTAATTTGTATTTCGGGTCTTCTTTGGCTTTCATTTCTACCTCATAAGCATCATTTGTGCCCAAGTGAGCCACCAAGCCGCCTTCGCCTTTAATCATTTTCTTGATTTCGGCTTCCGTTTTGGTACCGCTGAAACAAAGTTTCACGAGTTGCCCGGTCGGGAGAGAACCTGAACGTTCCGGTGAGAACGGACCGTCCCCGTCCAATGCGTTATTCACGTCGACAACACGTCCTTGCAGGTGTGCTCCAACGGAAACACCACCACCCAAGTGAGCCACGATTAAATTCGTGTCCTCGTATTTTTTGCCAATCTCTTTGGCATAGGTACGAGCGATTGCTTTTTGGTTCAATGCATGGAAGATTGAAACTCTCTTGAATGCTGGATGACCACTGACGCGTGCCACGTCTTGCAATTCGTCAACAACAACCGGGTCAGCGATATATGCTTTCGCTCCGTTTTTAAGCGATTTAGCGATATCGTTTGCGATTAAACCGCCTAAATTGGAAGCATGTTCACCAAGAGGGGGATTATTCAAGTCATGAATTAATGCTTCATTTACCTCGTATACACCAGATTCGATAGGTTTAACTAAACCACCTCTTCCAACAATGGCTTGAATTTCGTTAATATCAAATCCGGCGTTTTTTAATTCGGAGAGAATGATATCTTTTCTAAATTGGAATTGAGAAGCCACGTTGTCGAATTGGGCAATCTCTTCTGCTGAATGCTTAATGTTTTTTACAAACTTCTCGTTTTCGTCCTCGAATATAGCGATTTTCGTGGATGTTGAACCCGGGTTAATCGCGAGAATTTTAAATGACATAGTTCTAACTGTTATATTTATATTAATAATTATTCTTTTTCGCACGTTTTGAGGCTGCAAAATTTATAAATTGTAAGCAAAACTCAAAGAAAAAGTGATAATTTATTTGTAATAGAGAATCAATCCGAATAAGCCGATAAATATAAAGTATCAATCATCGCTTGTGCCGCCAGTTTCAAGTAATGGGAGGTATTCGTGATGGAGTCGTGTACGGAACGGGCATAAGTGACCAAGGTGAACACTTTGTCGAAATAGGGAATTGCCTGTTTTTCAGCGAGTCCTACAATAGCGTAAACCGGTATATTTCGCTCTCTGCACAAGGAAGCTACCGTACCGGGTATCTTGCCATAAAGCGATTGTAGATCAATTTTACCTTCCCCCGTGATGACGACAGCCGCTCCGGATAGATGTTCCCGGAAACGGGCGAGAGAAAGGCAATATGATGAGCCGGATACAAGACGGGCATTCAACAAGGCATACATGGCTGCCGTGATGCCTCCCGCCGCACCGCCATGTTTCAAGTTACACACTTCTTTGCCTGTTTTAGCGTGTAGTAAATCGGCAAAATAACGCAATTGTTTATCCAGCATGATAACTTGTTCGGGAGAGGCACCTTTCTGTGGACCAAACACGGATGCGGCTCCTTCCGGCCCGCAAAGCGGATTGTCAACATCGCAAAGAATAGTTATACGGATATCTTTAAATTTTTGCTGTAAGTATTCTATGTCAATATCCTTAATATCTGTAATATGGTTGTTGTTTTTACTCTCCTCGTTTACAATTGTCAAACCCATTTCCAAAAGAGCCCCGGTACCGCCGTCAACACTGGCGCTTCCCCCGACACAAAGAATTAATTCCTTTGCCCCGTGTGCTATTGCATGGTTTATTAATATTCCGAATCCGGTTGTAGTCGCGTTTAAAATGTCATATTCTTCCCGTTTCAAGTGTTTCAGACCGCAGGCAGCCGCGAGTTCTATGATAGCGGTATTTTCATGCATAAAATAGGATGCGGTATGCTCTCTTCCCAGTGCATCTTGTGTCAGCGTTTTAACGGGAATCGCGTCTAAATACCATGCAATTATTTCGGCAGTTCCATCGCCGCCATCACCCAGCGGGAGCGACACAGTAGACAAGCCACATTCTTCAAATTCCGCCGCCACGACTTTACAAAAATCAAAAGCATTTATACTCCCTTTGAAAGCATTGGGAGCGATCAGAATATGACGTCCGTTCAAAAAGTTCATCGCTTAAATATTACCGGGCAAGGGAGGTCCGAATTTTGTGCTTCTATCGTCTGCCAACAGTTTTTTCTTGTCATGGAAGTTTTTGCAATAGGCAGGATCGAACAAATTTCTGTCCGGCCATTCTTTTACCCGGTTCATTGCTTGGTATACCATGCTTTCTATTTTCTGCGGGAAATGAGGTCCGGTCCAATTACTTGTGTTTGTCACGAAAGCCCAACAAAAACCATCATGTTGACGCTTGAGCATTGCACTGGTGCCAGCCAATGTACCGGAACGTAACCAATCTCCGCGACCATTTGTTTTCATCCAACCGATAGGCAAAGAGAAACCCGGGCAACTAACCATGGTGTTGATGCTGTTCTGACTTAATACATCCGGATAGGAATCGTCCCCGTCTATCGCGGCCAAGAAACATAATAATTCAGTAGGAGAGGCAACCCAACCACCGGCTCCGGAAAGAGCTTCTATGTTATTTCCGCCGTTACTGCGAGGGAGTAAGGTATCTCTACCATCACAGGCACGGATTAGATCGGCATCCGCCTGTTCGTAGTAACGTACCTCGTTCAAATAACGTTCTTCATAAAGATTATGTGCCAGATGCATATCATAACATCCCGCGGGGATTAAGATATTATCCTGAATGAAGCGTTCGTAATCTTCCCCGGCAACTTGCTCGATGATCTTGGTCAGGATACCATACCCCACATTGGAATAATTGGTACTTGTGCCGGGAGTAAAACCCAAACGTCTTGATAATACGAACTTGATAACCGTGTTGAGGTCGGCAGGCGCGGGAACATCCATTTTCTTCGCGATATCCACGGGATTGAACATCGGATCTCCGTAACGTGCGGTGAAACCACCTTGATGCCGGAGTAAATTTTCAACGGTAATGTTTTTGGCTCTTTTATCCTTGATCGGGTAATATAGCGTCGTGTCGTTCAATATCCCGTCCTCTCCGAAAACCTTGTCATCCAAAGATAATTTGCCGTTTTCGACTAACTTCATGATGCCTGCCGCGGTGATTAATTTGGAAACCGAAGCAATACGGAAGATATGATTCACGTCTGTTTTTATTCCGTTTTCTTCATCCGCGTACCCGTATCCTTTACTGTAAATTAATTTCCCGTCTTTCATAATCGCCAACGATGCACCTTTTATTTCCCATTGACGCATAAATCGTTCGATGGTATTATCTAAACGTTTGGTTTCGTCAAGATCGGAATATTCATTGGTGAATAAATCATGTATGGCTATGGCTAACGTATCCTGAGGGGGAATTTCTTCAACTTGGATCTTTTCGGGGTGAGATTTCCAAGGGATAGTAATAAGTACAACAAAAATTAATATCAGTAGTATCGTGTATTTCATTATATGCTATTAAAAAATCAAAGCGTAACATTCTATGACAAAAGGATGTTACGCTTGCAATATTAAGAAAAATGTATTTCCTATCAAAACAAATTCGTGTAAAACAGTTCTAAAAATTCTTATTTAACAAATCGAAGTAATATTCCATAACTCGGACAAGCAGAGGATGGTGAGGATCAAAGGTAATATTGTCTATATGCAATATGGGCAATACCAATGGAGAAGTACCCGTGATGAAGGCTGCTTCATAAGTGGATAAGTCTTTGTAAGCCACTCGTTTTTCTTCAACCCGGATGTTATTTCCCTGACAGATGATCAGTACCCGCTTGCGACTTGTTCCGGGTAATACATGAGGGAGTGGTGCCGTGAACAAGGTATTGTCTTTGATAAAAAATACGTTGGAGCGAGAGCCTTCCGTGATAAAATTCTCGTTGTCAATGAGTAATACCTCGTGTACGCCTTGTTCGCCGATGATTTTATTTGTCATTTCCCGCAAACCGGAATTAATGTATTTGACCTCGGCGTTTTCCCGCATGGCACGGCAAGTTACCGTGTCAACTCCGTGCTGATAGTCTTCTTCTCTCGGGTAGGAGTGTTTTATCTGGTAAACATACTCGTCAATTCCCGTGGGGGAAACGTGTAGTACATATTTTATATTACCTTCCTTGATATGTTCGAGTTCAATCAAACGCTTCAGTTTTTCTTCCACGTGCAAGGTTGTCAAGTCTATATCCAGACCTGATTTTTTAATTGAATTATCCAGCCTTAACAAGTTATCATTCAAGAAAATGACATTGCCTCTAAAAACTCGGCAGACTTCATATATACTTAATCCGTGATTTAAAATATCTTCGGAATATTCTTTATTATCTATCGGTCGGTTGTTAAATAGCATCATAATTTATCTCCTTAATTATTGCGGTGCAAATTTATGGTTTAAAACGATTATATAGACAGAAATGTTTATAAAAATCATATTTGTAACTTTCGATTATTTGCGCTACTTTTGACTATGATATGGAAGCAGAAGAACAAATAGAAAGAAGCGAGCATTTTTTGCGTGAAGTGGTTGAAAAAGAAATTGCTAAATTACAAGGTGTCGGGCTGTCATACATGCAGTTTGTCATCATGGGGCAGGCTATTGAGGTGTTGGGGAGTTTTTTGGATAACAAACCTATGAAGGCCAAGGGACAATCGGCCAAACGTTTTTCTCTTGCCGTGAAGAAATTGTTCGGGGGACGTTACCGCCAATTGAATGACAATTCTTTCCTGTATGATAAACTACGCAACCAAATGACTCACACGTTTATTCCCGGTGGGGATTTGATTCTATTGAATCAATCGGAAAATACCAACGGGTATAAGCATTTGCAAATGACCAACGGGAAATTGGTGTTGATATCAGAGATTTTTTACGAGGATATATGCAAAGCATGCGAACGCTTGCTGGAAGCGTTGAAAAGTGGGGTTTTACCACCTAAAAATATTGCTTATTAGTTATGGAACAAGAGAGAATCATATTGATTGGAGCGGGAAACGTGGCACATCATTTAGCGGCAGCCTTATTAAAAGCAGGGGAGAATTTATGTCAGATATACAGCCGCACGCTTGAATCCGCCCGCCTGCTGGGAATGAAAACGGGAATAGCCTACACGGCAGAAATGAGCGAGATTTATCCCGATGGAGATATTTATATATTTTGTGTAAGTGATGATTCGTTAGCGTCTTTGTTAAAGACAATTAGAATTAAAGAAGAAGCGTTGTTACTACATACTTCCGGAAGTTTGCCGATGGATATACTCAAGCCTTACTCAAAGAATTACGGTGTACTATATCCGGTTCAGACTTTTTCGAAAAAAAGGGATTTGGATTTTGATGAGATTCCTTTGTGTATCGAGGGGAGTTCCCCGAATGTTTTAGGAAAAATCAAGATGTTGGCAGAGAAGTTATCCGGTAAAATATACGCGATAAATTCTATGCAGCGCAAAGAATTACACCTCGCTGCCGTTTTTGCCTGCAATTTCCCGAATTATTTGTATAGTGTGGCGGGAAAATTGCTGGAAGAACATGGATTGTCATTTGCGATGTTGCGTCCGTTGATATTCGAAACAGCGCACAAAGTGATGTTGTTGACGCCGGAAGAAGCACAAACCGGACCTGCAAGACGGGGAGACGAGGGAATTATGAATATGCACAAGAGCATGTTGAAGAATAATAAAGATTTATTGAAGATATACACGTTATTGTCGGACGGAATCAAAGAGGCGCAAGTGAAAGAGGGAACGGATGATTCGAAAGCATCTCCCGCGGAAAGCGTGGATATGCCGACATTATGGTAGATAAAATTAAAATGATATAACATGAAACTGTTCAAAGAAGAATTGAAAAAAGTGGAAGCTTTCGCATTTGACGTGGATGGTGTTTTCTCTCGTCACGAGATGAACATAACCCCGGAGGGAGATTTGGTACGGACATCTTGCACGAAAGACGGTTATGCCATGATGTATTGCGTGAAAAAAGGATATCCCGTGTGTATTATTTCCGGTGGTTATGCTCCCGGGGTAAAGGAACGTTTTAACAAGTTGGGCGTTACGGAAGTCTATTTAGGGGTGGCAAACAAGGTGGAAGCGTTGAACGAGTTTCTCGAAAAATATAATTTGAATCCTGAAAACGTGATGTATATGGGGGATGATATACCAGACTACAACGTGATGACGATAGTGGGAATGCCTGTATGTCCGGCAGATGCTTGCGAGGAAATCAAATCGATTTCACGCTATATATCAGATACCCCGGGTGGATTGGGATGCGTGCGTGATGTTGTAGCCCAAGTACTGAAAGCCAAAGGGGAATGGATGGATACCCAGTGTCACGTGAAATGCATGTAATGACAAATAACTGACGTATGTTGGAAATTTTCAAATTAATACGATTAAGAACAATCGCTTTCACGGCATTCACGATGTATGCCACGCGTTATCTGGTTGTTCTGCCTGTCTTGAACAAGGAAGGCTTCTCGTTACAAATGCCGGAACGTGATTTTTCGCTTCTGGTGATTGCCGTGTGTTGTCTGGTATCGGCTGCTTACGTGATAAACGACTATTTTGATACCAAGGCTGACCGGATTTCGGGTAGCAGGCATGTGATTGTGGGGAAAACAATCAGTCGTCGCACTGCTATCACGCTTCATACCTTGTTGAACGTGGTTGCCGTGGGGATAGCGTTTTATCTCGCGCAAAGTATTCAGCATAGTGAAATCGTATTTCTATTTTTGATTATTTCCCTTATTCTATGGTTTTATTCTTCCCGCTTCAAAAAGTATTTTATATGGGGTAATTTATGCGTTGCCTTTTTGGCGGGATTGATTCCTTTGACGGTTATCACGTTTGAAATACCGCTGTTGAGTGACGTGTACTCGGATGTTGTCGTGAAAAACCATGTCGGATTTGCTTCGGTATTCTATTGGACACTTTGTTTCTCGTATCTTTTGTTCTTTAACATGTTGATATACGAGATCAACAAGGATATTTACAGCGTGAATGGCGATCGGGCAGAAGGAATCACTACAATACCCGTGAAATGGGGAATTTCTGCCACGCGAACTTTATTGACAGGATTGACGATACTGGTAATTTCTTCCTTGATTGCGTTTTTCTTGTGGAAATTCTCGGAAAGTGTGCTTGCCGGAATATATATGGTAATATTTCTAATTTTACCTTATATCGGGTACGCGCTGGTTATCCGCCGCGAGGGATGTATGAAAGTTCAGTTACGATTGATTCGGACACTTATGGTTTTATGCATGTTGCTGAGTCTGTTTGTTCATACAACGCTTAAATAATTTATGACAGAAATGCACTCTATAAAGAATTATAAACTTGTATTAGCTTCCGCGTCTCCCCGAAGACAACAATTAATGAAAGATGCGGGGTTTACTTTCGAGGTTAGATTAAAAGATGTAGAAGAAAAATATCCGGACGGGTTGGCTTTGGAGAAAGTTCCTGAATACTTGTCACGGGTGAAAGCCGAGGCTTTTCGAGATGAATTAAAACCCGATGAAGTGTTGGTTACTGCCGATACTGTAGTTTGTATTCATGATAAAATACTGGGTAAACCTACCGGTCGGGAAGATGCCATACGTATGTTGCAGGAATTGTCCGGTGCCCGTCATTTGGTGGTGACCGGAGTTTCCGTCACGACATGTACCGAACAATTGTCTTTCTCGTCTTTTACAAATGTATTTTTCAAAGCGCTATCTATCGAAGAAATAGAATATTACGTGGATACATATAAACCTTTTGACAAAGCGGGAGCTTATGGTATACAGGAATGGATTGGTTACATCGGTATCGAACGTATCGAGGGATCGTTTTACAATGTCATGGGACTTCCGGTGCAGAAGTTGTATGAAACGTTGCGAATGTTACAATTCTAAATATATATAACTATTTAAAATACCAGTAAATGAGAAAAATTACATTATGCTTCTTGGCTTTCATTCTGATTGCCTTACCGGGTTTTGCTGATGAAGGGATGTGGATCCCGATGTTGTTGAAAAAATACAACATTGAAGACATGCAAAAGGCCGGTTTTAAACTAACTGCTGAAGATATTTACGATATCAATCAGGCTTCGTTGAAAGATGCCGTGGTTGGATTGGGAAGAGAGGGGTCGCCTTTTCAGCATTTCTGTACTGCGGAAATCGTGAGTGACCAAGGATTAATGATAACCAATCATCATTGTGCTTTCGGAATGATACAAGCTCATTCGAGTTTGGAACATAATTACTTGCGTGACGGTTTTTGGGCAAAGTCGTTACAAGAAGAGTTGATGAATCCCGGCACCACGGCTTCAATCCTTGTGCGAATGGAAGACGTGACGGATAAAATCAATGCCGCATTGAACGATAATATGTCTGAACAAGAACGGGCAGAGAAGATAAAAGAGATTAGCCGTAAGTTGGAAGCCGAAGCTGTTAAAGGCACAAATTTACAAGCAAATATCAAACCTTATTTCAACGGGAATCAATATTTCATGTCTATTTTCAAAATCTTCCGGGATGTACGTTTAGTAGGTGCTCCTAACTCGGCTATCGGCAAATTCGGCGGGGACACGGATAATTGGACATGGCCTCGTCACACGGGTGATTTTTCCGTTCTCCGTATTTATGCAGGACCGGATAATGAACCGGCAGCGGTTTCACCGAATAATGTTCCTTACAAACCGGCTAAATTTTTCAAAGTTTCTGCACGGGGTGTGAAAGAAGGTGATTTTACTATGGTATTCGGTTATCCCGGAACAACGAACGAGTACTTGACTTCTTATGCTATCGACCAGATAGCGAACGTGGAAGACCCACACAAGATCAAGATTCGGACGGCAAAACTGGACGTGATCAATGCAGCTATGGAGTCTGACGAGTTATTACGTATTAAATATGCCGCTAAAGCTGCCAACGTGGCTAACGCATGGAAGAAATGGCAAGGGGAGATTAAGGGATTAGATCGTTTCAACACGGCGGATAATAAACGTGTTCTGGAACAGAATTTCAATCAATGGGCACAAGCGAACGGGAAATCTCAGTATATCGGTTTGACCGATCGTTATAAAGAATTATATGCAGCCCGCGAGGAATATATTCTTGCCGCGGCTTACGCGATGGAAGCCGGATTAAACGGTGCTGAAGTGATAGGTCTGGCCCGGAATATAAAGGGGGCTTTGGAGTATTTTGACAAAGCTGAGGACAAGGATAAGTTCAAGCAAACGATAAAAGATTATGTGACGTCCTTTTATAAAGATTATGATCCTGCCACGGATGAACGTATTCTGGTTGAAATGCTTAAATTGTATAATAACAAGGATTTAGGAGAGCAATGGATTCCGGGAGTGATTCGTGATATCAAAGGAAATAATTACGAACGCCATGCGGCAGATGTTTTCAAAAAATCCATTTTTACTCATGAAGAGCGCTTGTTGGCCTTCGTGGATAAATTGAACGCCAAAACGGTTAAAAAGCTCGAGAAGGATCCGATTTATCAAATGATGGAAGGTATTCAAAACTTACGTTCCGAAAAAATCAATCCCGAGTTAAGTCGTATAGAACGGGAGCTGGTTACTCTGAATCGGTTGTGGATGGCCGGTTTGATGGAGATGCAACCCGATAAAGTGTTCTATCCGGATGCTAATTCCACGTTACGAATTGCTTACGGTAAAGTGTCCGGTTACAAGGCTTTGGATGCCGTCTATTACACGCCGTATACCACGTTGAAAGGGATTATGGAAAAGGATAACCCGAATATCTACGATTATGATGTACCTCAAAAATTACGGGATCTTTACAAGAATCGGGATTTCGGTCCGTACACGCAAGACGGGGAAGTACCGGTTTGTTTCATTGCTACCAATCATACGACGGGCGGTAACTCCGGTAGCCCGGTATTGGATGCCGAGGGTAACCTAATCGGTTTGAATTTTGACCGTGCATGGGAAGGTGTGATGTCGGATATGCAATACAGTCCGGAAATCTGTCGGAATATCGCGGTTGACATTCGCTTCGTGCTTTTCATCATTGACAAGTACGCCGGGGCAAAACATCTGATCGAGGAGATGGAGATCATTCGGTAGAGGTTTGCAATATACTTGCTTATAAAGTCTGTAAAATCAGTATATTTTGATTTTACGGACTTTATAGTTTTATGTAATCGGCTATAATTATTATAAGACAATAATTATCTTCGCGTATTGAGTATAAATATCGTCTTATGGTACTAATCAATAATTCCTTTGTGTTTATTGGCAGACAAGAGTTGTACTGAAAAAGATCTTTAGTTTATGATATATAAAAACGAAATCATATTACAACCTCTGTTTAATGAAGATATACCCTTGTTTAATAGTTGGCTGAACAAGGAATATATCTACAAATGGTTGTGCCCGAATGGAGAAGAACAAAGAGAGGCTTGGTTGGATGAAGTAAATAATAGAAATGGTAAGTATGATTTTATAAAACATTTTATTATTCACTATAAGGATAGGAAAATAGGGTATTGCCTTTATGCTGATTGTTTCTTTCTGAAAGATTTAGAGGAAGAAGGTTATGATTTTGAGAGCTTGTATAGAGACGTTGTCGAAGAGGACCACACTTATGAAATTGGTTATTTGATTGGTGAAGAAGAGTATCTGAATAAAGGTATCGGCAAAATAGTTATTCAGAAGTTAGAAGAAAAAATCATTGAAGTTGGTGGGCGTGAAATATCGGCAGACCCTTCTGAAGAAAACACGTTCTCGATAAAGGCTTTGTTAAGTAATGGGTTTTATAAAAAGAATGATGGAGATTATAGAAAAATAATTATCGAAAGAGATTCCGGAGAGGCTATAAAAGTCATGAGCGGAAGAAAAATTCTTCCGCTCATGACTAGGTTAAAAGTGTAGTATAGATTATCTTTTATGCCAGTCGTTTGTTTACAACGTCCCAATTGATAATATTCCAATAATTCTCGATGTATTTCGGGCGAGCGTTCTGAGTGTCCAAATAATAAGCGTGCTCCCAAACGTCGATGGTTAATATCGGTTTCTTGCCATGTTTCAATGGGGTATCGGCGTTGCTTGTTTGCATGATTTCCAATTTTCCGTCTTTGTCGACAACCAACCAGCCCCAACCCGAACCAAATAAGGTAGTGGCTGCTTTGGCAAACGCTTCTTTGAAAGCATCAAAGTTCCCGAACGATTTATCTATCAATTCTTTTATTTTTCCGGTAGGAGCAACCTTTGCCGCATTATGCGGTTGGAATGTTTCGAAATAGAAAATATGGTTGTAAGTTTGTGCGGCATTATTGAATATTCCGCCCTCTGATTTGATCACGATACCTTCCAGACACATTTTTTCAAACTCGGTTCCGGCAATCAGGTTGTTCATGTTCGTGATATAGGTAGCAAGGTGTTTACCATAGTGGTATTGAATCGTTCTCTCGCTAATATAGGGTTCTAATGCATTTTCCTTGTAGGGGAGAGCAGGTAATTGAAATTTATTATCTGCACCTCTTTTGTTGATCATATCAGATGATATCAACACGTCTAAATCTTTAAATTCTTCTGGTTTCATATCCTTATGTTTTAAATTAAACTGTCTTTAAATTTAGTAATTCTAATGGATAGAAACGATAAGTTATAAAAAAAGTTTCATTAATCGGAAGATATTTTTAGAGAATATGAAGATAAAAATGGAAAGAAACCAATAATATAGAGGGGTATCCGACGAAAATACTTAAAAACAAATAATTTAGGAGAAATGCTTAGGAATATATAAAAATGCTATGAAGCGTTTGGAATTTTAAAATTTTCCCCGGCATGTTAGTGGCCGGGGAAAAGTATGAATTAGCGTTTAAGAGTTGTTCCGATTTCGAGTGTTGTAGTTTTATTTAAAATCGTTTCAACAGCCGTAAGAATTAGTTGCTCCTCCATTGATAAATCTAAGTTAAGTCCCTTTACCAAAGATAATAGAGTCTGAATATATGTTTTATCAATATAAAGAGTCAGAGCAGCTGTTCCTATCTCGTATTTTAAACTAATGGCAGGCATCATAGCTATATCTTTTCCTACAAGCGCACTAAGTTCATCTTTATTTAGCGTAACATTAATTGTTGATTTTTGTACAACGTATGTAGCACTCAACTCTTTACTTGCTCCATCTATTTTCATCAAGACAGTAAGTTCCTTCTTAGAATCAAAACGAATTCCCATGAAATATTCTCCCATTTTTTCATTTCCCAAGTCAATAACCATATTGGTGATTTCTTCTGGAGTCATAGGATCCATTCCGGGTATTGAAATGCTCTCTTCTGAATAATCGAAAACAAAATGAGTTTTATCAAACTTCCAAGTCCCTGAAAATTCTGCGGGGATATCATCGTCATCATCATCGTTACAAGATGAGAAACTCACACACGCTGCAAATAACACAGCTACTAAATACATTAATTTGTTTTTCATACTAGATTAATTAAAAGATTTGTCATTTAAATTTTAATGGTTATCGATGCCCCGAATCGTGATGGAGCTCCGGATTGACCGGAATTCAGGTATTCGGGTAAGTTTTTGCCTACCGGACTGTTGAACATGTAGCAGAAAAAGGCTTTATTCAAGATATTTTTCCCCCACACGTGAAAGTCTATGTATTTCCCTGAAACGCCAAAATTCATATTCCACAAGAAATAAGGATTTTGTTTCAAGGTATTTGCTTCGTCGAAATATTGTTTGCCAAAACCTGTCACGGAAGTCGTTGCCATGAAAGACTGAAATAAAGGTGTTTTCACTTTCTTTTGGTAAGAGAATCCCGTGTTCAACGTAAATTCCGGAGCCATCACGATTTTATTACCCTCGTATGCTTTAGTCAAATGGTGATAGTACTCGGAATTACTGTACCCTGATGAAAGAAAATAGGTGAGGTAAGGCATGCATTCCCATGTCAGATCCATTTCCGCACCGAAACTACGTGCATCTCCGGCGTTCTTTATGATCGGTCCCATCATCTCCATCACGAAGATTTGCTGATCTTTCCAATCAATATAAAAAATAGCGGCATTCACGTTGAAACGCCCGTTTTGGCTGAAATACTTTGTCCCGATCTCGTAATTCCAAAGGGTTTCCTTATCATACTCCAATTTTACGACCTGCGAGGTCATATCATTCGCTATGATATTATAGCCTCCCGCTTTGTATCCCTTGGCTATGCTGGCATAAGCCGATAGTTGCCCGTTCCACTTTTTCAACACGGAGAATTTCGGTAGCCAAGCGCTGTACGAGTTATCTTCCTCCCAATCATGGAACCCAGAAAAGCTGTTTGCCCCGTGGAATAACAAGCTATCCCTGTAATCGAGTGATGCCTTCTCGTAATCGTATCGTAATCCCACGGTGACAAATACACCGGGAAGCAGATTTTTTAGAGTGACTTGCCCGTAACCCGCGATACCCCACGTACTCGTGTTATTGTAATACAACGTTTTATCCAAATCCAAGGGGAGCAATAAATGGCGTTCAGTCCCGAAAGTAGCCAGATAATCGTTCGTCAGATCTTTGTAGAAACCGAATGTCCCGACAGTCCAATCCAATTTTTCACTCTCGGTGGACTGGTAATTGATCTCTTGTGTAACCAAGTTCTGCTTTGATTTTTTCCCGTTTCGGAACACGTCATGGAATGTAAAATCGGCATCCAATTCCTGCTTGTCTTTTGTCCATGAATAGGAGGTAATCCAGTTTAATGCCGTTCGGTCAAAAGTTTTCCGTGCGTTCACGTGGGCGGAAGCCAAGTCCCGTTTGTAAGAAGCATCGGCATCATAATTCACCCGGTAGCGATGTACTTTCAGTGAATCAATAGCATGATAGGCGTATCCGTCATCAAAACTATGATTATAATTTATGCCTAAAGCCACTTGCCAAGTATCATTCGTGTGTAATTGTCCTTGATAGCGCAAGTTGTAAGAATCAGATTTATTGGTTTTTCCTCCCGTGAAATCGTTCTTGAAATACCCGTCTGTCCGGTTGTAAGAAAAAGACAATTTATTGTATATTACATTCCGGACGGGCAGATTTGCCGTTACCATGTAGTTCTGGGAGTTATAACTCGAAACCCCGGCTTTTGCCTGCAGGGTGAATTTCGAGGCGGGGGGATTGGTTCTGATATTTATCAATCCGATAATACTATTTCTCCCGTACAGAGTGGTTTGCGGACCTCTCAGTACCTCGATCTGTTTAATATCATATAGATCGAAAATAAAGGCGTTCTTGTCAAAGACCGGAACTCCGTCCACGTATAAGCCCACGGGCGGCGTTCCCGAAACGGTTCCTATTCCGCGCACGTAAAGCGGGGTGGAGAGTTTTAACCCACCTTCCTGCATGTAAAAATTGGGAATCATACCCGACAGATTACGCAAATCCGGTGTATTTTCATTCAGCAGATTTTTTCCCGAAATAACACTAAGCGCAACGGGAATCTCGCTGATAGACAATTCTCTTTTCTCGGCGGTGATAGTCACTTCCTGCAATTGTTTGATAGCGCTGAAAGTGGTATCATCCGACTGCATTACCTGTGAACGTTGGGCTGATAAAGAACCGCAAATTGTCATAAATAGCAAAGAGCTATATAATTTTCGCATATTTTTATCAATGATTAAATTGTTTGACGTGTCAATCATTTGTCCTAAGTTAAATACATACGGACACAATAAAATACAGACACGTCGGGGGTGCCCTTAACGTTTTCAAGGTTAGACACGGAGCCTTGGATTCCGCGGGGGGAGTATAATATAGTCGCTCCGGACTATCAATATGCGGGATAAATATTTTCTTGACTTCGGTTTTTGTTTGTTTTTCGTGTACCTCCTGATAATGGAGTACGTGATTACCGGTTAAATTATAAAAATGAACAGTGTTCCCCGGAAGCGCTTCCGGGAGCTTTGTTTGGTCTTTCGGGTAGAAACACACCACGAAAAAAGCTGAAACAAGCAAGTAGACAAATATATTGACCGATGGTCCTATGAAAAACATGATGCAAATCTATAAAAATATTTCAAGTGTAATACAAAAAGTTGAATATTTCAATGTATTCGTAATAAGTATTGTTTCTAGTGTTTATCAATAGTTATTTCGGGGTTATCCTTGCTCAACTTACTTACAAATCAGTTTTAATACCCTTACAAGTACCCCGCTTAGTGGTGTTGTAAGCGGGGTATAAGTATTTTGTAAAGGGTGTGAGGTTTTATTACCCGGGGATAACCCTAGATTAAGGTTGGATAATCCATTGGTAAGCAATATACTTATTTATCTCTGTTGAACAGAAGCGTGAAACGTTAAAATTGGAATGGTTCTAAATTATAGTAAAATCAACAAGAAGATGTTGCGATTATAAAAAAGATGACGATATTTGCACTCGATATAATTTTGTAACAATTACAAATTAGCAATGAGTACAATTCAAGACACGAGAGAGTACATGCTACAATATGATATTAAACCGTCCGTACAACGAATGGCTATCATGGAATATCTCATGAAGAATAGGGTGCATCCCACGGCTGACGAGATATACGGGGCTTTGTACCCGATGATGCCTACTTTGTCGAAAACGACCGTGTACAATACTATGCGGTTGTTCATGGAGCAAGGTGCGATAAAAGCTCTCGTGATTGATGAAAAGAATGTTCGGTTTGACGTAGACACGAGCGATCATGCTCATTTCATGTGTTTAGGATGCGGGTGCGTGTACGACATCCCGATCGAGAACCGGGAAGCAATCGTGTTGGACGGGGTAGGAGAATTGCTCATCACGGAAACACACCTTTATTATAAAGGGTATTGCAAAAAATGCGCGGAAGAAAAAGGAAAAATCATATAATTAATTCATTAAAAAGAGTGCGTTATGAAAAAATTTATTTGTACAGTATGTGGCTATGTTCACGAGGGAGATGAAGCTCCGGAATTTTGTCCTCAATGTAAACAACCGAAGAGCAAATTTAAAGAATTGGTAGAAACCGAGGGAGCGTTGACTTTTGTTGACGAGCATCGTTTAGGCGTTGCCAAAGGCGTTGATCCGGAAGTTTTGGAAGGATTAAGGGCTCACTTTAACGGGGAGTGTTCTGAAGTCGGGATGTACTTGGCAATGAGTCGTCAAGCTGATCGTGAAGGTTACCCGGAGATCGCTGAAGCATTCAAACGTTACGCGTGGGAAGAAGCAGAACATGCTGCCAAATTTGCCGAGTTGTTGGGAGAATGTGTGTGGGATACCAAAACGAACTTGAAAAAACGTATGGAAGCTGAGGCAGGAGCCTGCGAGGATAAAAAACGGATCGCTACTTTAGCTAAAAAGTTGGACTTAGACGCAATCCACGATACCGTTCACGAGATGTGTAAAGACGAGGCGCGCCACGGGAAAGGGTTTGAAGGACTTTACAACCGGTATTTTAAATAATCAAGGCAAAGCCTTGACGTTGCAGGTTACAGGTTCACAAGTTACAAGTTGTCTTATAAAACTTTTAATTTGTTGATTTGTAATTCATAACAAAAATCTATTTGGTAACTCGAATAGATTTTTGTTTTTTTTATACTTTGCTAGTGTAACTTTGCTTATTCACTCTCCGTATCACAAAGCAAATTCACTTAACATGGAAATTGTATGAGAACTTATAGATGCGAAGACGTCACTTTAACAGATAAAGGCATAGACAGCAAAGGATGGTTGTGTAACCCACAAGAAAAAGGGAGAAAACCGGCAATCATAGTTTTAGGACCCAAAAATACGTCAAATACCCCGGTATCATTACAATATGCCACTAGACTGGCAAATTACGGTTACGTTGTATTGGGGTTGGAAGAAACTCAAAACGTGAGAGCCGCTATTGATTACTTGAGTTTAAAGGACGAGGTTGATCCGGATAAATTATACGCTATCGGTATTTGTAACGGTACCAACGAGGTGTTGGCAGGTACGGAAGCGGATAAACGATTAAAAGCGATAGCCCTCGTGTCCGGTTGTTACAAGCGGAAAGAGGCTTCCAAAGTAAAAATACCTACCATTGTTATTCATGGCGGTGAAAACGAGAAAGAATATCAAGCGGCTCAACGCGTGTATGACACGATTCGAGCGGAAGAGAAGCTAGCGATTTGGGAAGGTTCTGTGACTCATGCCCAATATTTTGATGATCCGCTCGTGCTGGACAAAACTGTCCGTAATGTATTCCGTTGGTTTAAAACACATTGACAACCACACTATATATTTCGAGGGGCTGCAATTGCGGCGCCTCGATTTCATTCCCACCACTTGTAAAAATGATGAACAGCCCCGTGTCCATGCCCGATCCGGTAATTCGCGGCAGCTTCTATTGCCCCATGCAAGTAATTAATAGCAGCTTGCACGGCCTCTTCCATGGAGTAATCGTGAGCGAGATACGCGGCAACGGCGGATGATAGTGAACATCCCGTACCATGCGTGTTCACCGTATTGATTTTTTTCATGGTGTAACGGTATTCCCGATCGTTCTTGTAATCAACCAGCACATCGGTTATTTCTTCGCATTCCAGATGTCCTGCTTTCAAGAGAATATTGCTGGCTCCGATATTCTTCATTTTAGGGATGGAAGCGTACAGGTCTTCCTGCGTGTTAATCTTCATTCCGGACAGTATTTCAATCTCGAACGTGTTCGGGGTAATCACGGAGGCAAGCGGGAAAAGTTCCTGTTGAAGCACTGCAATGGCCTCCCGTTGCACGAGAAGATCGCCGGAAGTGGCTACCATAACCGGATCGACCACGATATGTTTTACAGGATAATCCTGCAATACTTTTACTATCGCGCGAATGACATCAACAGAATGTAACATACCGATTTTCACTGCATCAGCACCGATATCATCCAGACAAGCCCGTATCTGTGCTTCAATAACATGAACGGGGAGAGGCTCTATCGCTTTCACTCCCACGGTATTTTGAGCGGTTACGGCAGTTATGGCAGTCATGGCAAAACAACCACAAGCGGAGATCGCTTTCAAGTCGGCTTGAATTCCGGCTCCGCCACCGCTATCCGAACCGGCTATGGATAAAACTCTTTTATAAGTCTTCATCGTAATTTGAATAATTAGAATGGTCTGGCGTACAGGATAAAGATAGCCGGACGTTTGTTGATGTCCGGTTTAACATGTTTCCAGTCCTTGATTTGCATTGTTTTTATATACTCGTTTTCTGTCGTGATATCACAAGCTACCGTGAGGCGTGTCACGGGAGAGAGAGAAGACACGATATCCTCGAATAGTTGCAGGTTGCGATAGGGTGTTTCAATAAATATCTGGGTACGGTTTTCTGCCGCGGATTGCTTCTCGTAAGTTTTCAGACTTTTTACTCGTTCCGAACGATTGACGGGAAGATAGCCGTTGAAAGAAAAATTCTGACCGTTACACCCGGAAGCAATAAGCGCGAGCAGGATGGAGGAGGGACCGACAAGCGGCACCACTTGGTAGTTGTGGCGATGTGCCAGCGCTACCAGTTCTGCCCCCGGATCAGCGATACCGGGACATCCGGCCTCTGATATAATACCCACGTCGTTGTCTTTCAAATAAGGTATATACGCCTCAATATCCTTGATGTCCGAATGTTCGTTCAAATCCAGAAAAGTCAGTTCATCGATGTGAATTGTTTTGTCTATTTTTTTCAAGTATCGACGGGTGTTTTTGACATTTTCCGTGGCAAAAATCCGGATACTTTTGATCGTGTCGATCACATCACGGGGAATAACCCCCTCGACTGTTGTTTCCCCTAGCAAATTAGGAAGCAAATATAATTTTCCCATAAATAAAATGTTTGCGGCAAATATACGGGATTATTCCGAATCTTATTAATTTCGCGATAAATAGTTGTGAACGGATGAAAGTTACGATACTAGGAAGTGGAACTTCGCAGGGCGTGCCTGTTATCGCTTGCGAATGTGATGTTTGTCGCTCGACCGACGAACACGATAAACGATTGCGGAGTTCCGTAATGATTGATATAGAGGACAAGAAATTAATCATTGATGCCGGACCCGATTTCCGGACCCAAATGCTGCAAGCGCAAGTGAAGGACGTGAGGGCATTACTGCTGACACATGAACACAAGGATCATATCGGGGGATTGGATGATATACGGGCATTTAACTGGGTGAAACAAGGTGGGGTTGACGTCTATTGTAATTATTTGACCATGAAAGCTGTTCGTAAAGATTACGATTACGCTTTCGCTAAATTCAAGTACCCGGGAGTCCCGGAAATGAATATACACGTGGTGGACGAGGAACCTTTTCTGATTGACGATATCGAGGTTATTCCGATCACGGTCATGCATTACAAACTGCCGGTCACGGCGTTTCGTATCGCTAACTTCGCGTATGTTACCGATGCCAATTATATCCCGGAGGAAAGTATGAAGAAACTGGAAGGGGTAGAATATCTTGTAATCAACGCCCTGCGGAAAGAGCCGCATCTATCGCATTTTACCTTGGGACAAGCTTTGGAGGTGGTGAAACGACTGAACGTGAAGCAGGCATACATCACGCATATCGGACATCAAATGGGGTTACACGGTGACGTTTCGGGTGAATTACCGGATAACGTGAAGCTGGCACACGATATGTTAGTTTTTGAATTGTGAATATTGCGGGGAAAAAATTTCCTTTAATTCATCGTTTTTATTACATTTGTGGGATTTTGGGAATAATGAATTAAAAGAGTAATTTAATATTATAAATGGAAAACGTCGGAGAAAAAATTATTAAGATCAACATCGAGGAGGAGATGAAATCTTCGTACATTGACTATTCAATGTCGGTGATCGTGTCGCGTGCATTGCCTGATGTTAGGGACGGTTTGAAACCGGTACAAAGAAGGGTATTGTTTGGAATGAGCGAATTAGGTGTAACATCCGGTAAGCCATTCAAAAAGTCAGCGAGAATCGTGGGAGAGGTACTCGGAAAGTATCATCCTCACGGGGATAGCTCGGTGTACATGGCAATGGTGCGTATGGCTCAAAGATGGTCTTTGCGTTACCCGTTAGTAGACGGGCAAGGTAACTTCGGGTCAGTGGACGGGGATAGCCCTGCTGCCATGCGTTACACGGAGGCTCGCTTAATGAAGATTTCTGAAGATATTCTGGCTGATTTGGATAAGGATACGGTAAACATGATACCGAACTTTGACGAATCGTTGAAAGAACCGAGTGTTATGCCGACCAAGATACCTTTATTATTAGTGAACGGAGCTTCCGGTATCGCGGTGGGTATGGCAACGAATATGGCACCTCATAACGTAGGTGACACGGTGGACGCTATTTGTGCTTATATAGATGATAACGATATCGAAATTGATGACCTGATACGGATAATCAAAGCCCCGGATTTCCCCACGGGAGGAACGATTTACGGGTACAGCGGGGTACGGGAGTCCTACCACACGGGAAGAGGACGTATTATCGTGCGTTCCAAAACATCTATTGAAACGACTCCCCACGGACGGGAAAAAATCATTGTGCATGAAATCCCTTACATGGTGAATAAAGCCGAATTGATTTCCCGTATTGCCGATTTGGTAAATGAAAAGAAGATTGACGGTATTTCGAATATCAACGACGAATCTGACCGGAGTGGTATGCGTATCGTGATTGACTTGAAAAAAGACGCAATAGCCAACGTGGTATTGAATACCTTGTTAAAACATACAGCTCTTCAAACTTCTTTTGGGGTAAATAATATTGCTTTGGTTGGAGGACGACCCCGACTATTAAACTTGAAAGATTTGATACGTTTGTTCGTGGAGCATCGCCATGAAGTGGTAATTCGCCGTACGCAATTTGAATTGAAACAAGCGGAAGACCGGGCTCATATTCTGGAAGGATTAATTATAGCCAGTGACCATATAGATGAAGTTATCCGTATTATTCGCGCATCCAAAACGCCGGATGAGGCGAGAAATACTTTAATGGAAACTTTCTCTTTAACGGAAATTCAGGCACGGGCCATAGTGGAAATGAGATTGCGCCAATTAACAGGGCTTGAACAGGACAAACTGAGAGCGGAATACAATGATCTACTCAAGTTAATCGAGCACTTGAAGGAAATTTTGGCTAGCGTGGAACTGAGAATGCAAATCATTAAAGATGAACTTTTACAAGTAAAGGCTCAGTATAATGACGAGCGTAGAACCGATATCGTGTACGCATCCGAGGAGTTTAACCCGGAAGATTTCTATGCAGATGAAGCAGTGGTTATCACGATTTCTCACATGGGATATATCAAGCGTACCCCGCTTTCCGAGTACAAGGTACAAAATAGAGGAGGGGTAGGGTCCAAAGGTTCTGCGACTCGTGACGAGGATTTCCTCGAACACATGATTATGGCGACAATGCATAATACCATGTTGTTCTTTACCGAAAAAGGAAAGTGTTTCTGGCTGAAAGTTTGGGAAATCCCGGAAGGCTCGAAACAATCGAAAGGTCGGGCAATACAGAATCTGTTGAATATAGAGCCGGACGATAAAGTAAAAGCATATATCAACACGCTGGATTTAAAAGAAAACGACTATATTAATAGCAATTACATCGTGTTATGTTCCAAGCGGGGTATTGTCAAGAAAACCACGCTGGAAGCCTATTCTCGTCCGAGAGCAAACGGTGTGAACGCGATCACGATTAAAGACGGGGATCAACTATTAGATGCCAAGTTGACTAACGGTGAAAATGATATCATGATAGCCGTGAAATCTGGTAAAGCGATTCGTTTCCCGGAAGCAAAAGTGCGTCCCATGGGTAGAACGGCATCCGGGGTAAGAGGTATCACTCTGGATAGTGAAAAAGATGAAGTGATTGGCATGATTTGTGTTGAACCTGACAAAGCAGACGTGTTGGTTGTTTCAGAAAACGGATATGGAAAACGCTCTAGCATAGAAGACTATCGAATCACGAATCGAGGTGGCAAGGGTGTGAAAACCATTAACATGACAGATAAAACGGGAGAATTAATCGCACTATTGGATGTTACGGATGAAGATAACTTGATGATCATTAATAAATCCGGCTTGACTATCCGACTTGACGTGAGTACGCTGCGAGTTATGGGACGTAACACTCAAGGAGTGAGATTGATTAATTTGCGGAACGATGACGCTATAGCCGCTGTCGCTAAGGTTTCAGCTTCAAAAGAAGAAGAGGGACAGGAAGAAGGGCAGGAGAGTACGAATGTAGAGGAAGCCGGAGAAAACAATGAGGAATAATTATTTACAAATAATATCTAATTGGAACACAAATTTTAAACGTATGAGAAAACTAACTTTTATCATTGCCCTTCTGCTTTGCGTGAATGTGTCTTTCGCGCAAATGGGAAAAGTGACATCTGCTGTTAGCTTTTACACGCAGGGAAAGCTAGATAAAGCAAAAGAGCTAATCGATGAAGCTATCGGACATGAGAAATGTGTAAACAACCCGAAAGCACACTTCGTGAGAGGACAGATCTATCAAGGTATCTTCGAGAGCCAAGATGAAAACTACAAGAAATTATCTAAAGACCCGCTTCCGATTGTTTGGGAATCTTTCCAAAAGGTAATACAATTGGATGATAAGAAGAAATTTGAAAAAGACTTGAAGGCTCAATTTGCCAATCTTGTTGTTGACTTCACTAATCAAGGTATCATATGTTATAACGAAGGTACCAAAGTGGAAGAAGCACAAGGAGCTGAAGCGGCTAAAAGTTATTTCCAAGCAGCCTTCGATAATTTCAAAAAGACTTTGGAGCTCAATGTTTCTCCTTATGGAACACAGAAAGTGGATACTGCCGTGATCTATAACGCGGGTGTTGCCGCTCATAAAGCCGGTAATGTGGATGAAGCTATCGAGTATTACAAAAAGTCTATGGAATTGGGTTACGAGGCAAACAGAATTTATGCCATGTTAGCCAGTATCTATTTAGGCAGAAGCCGCGAAGCCAAAGAAGCCGGGGATTCAATTACCGCTAAAGCAATTCAAGAAGAAGCAGTCAAGTATTTGCAAGAGGGGCACAAATTATTCCCGAATGACGAATACATGTTGATAGAGCTTATCAATTATTATCTGATGGGAGATACCCCCGCAAAAGCTGAAGAATTTTTGGATGCAGCAATCAGACTGGAGCCGAATAAACCTGATTATTACCGTGCTAAAGGTCAATTATACGAGAAAATAAACCAACCTGATAAAGCAGAACAAATGTATATCAAGACGTTGGAATTGAAACCGGATGATTTCTTTGCACAGTATAACTTGGGAAATATCCAGTTGAACCGCGTAATCGAAGCACACAAGGTTGTTATGGATATCGTTGATGTTAAGGAATATAACGCAGAACTTGCCAAGATTATGGATCAATACGAGGCTGTGGTTCCTTATTTTGAAAGAGCTTTAGAATTACAACCGAACGACAAAAATACTTTGATTACTTTGAAAGAATTGTATTATCGTTTGCAAGCTAGTAAAAAGCAATATGAAAGCAAGTACAACGATACAATGTCTAAGCTTAACAACATGTAATACAGCTATATAAAAGAAGAGGGAAAACATCCCTTTTCTTTTTTATACATATCGCTTATCATAATGTCAATTATAAAACTATTATATAATAATCTTTTTTTCTTATTTGGGTTCTTCATTCTTCAAACTTGTTATTATATTTGTAAGTTAAAATGAGGAAATTCTAAATACCTAAGAAACAAGATTCATGCAAAACAAAGTGGTGATTATTACAGGTGCATCTTCCGGTATTGGTAAAGCGTTGGTTTATGAATTTGCCAGATGCGGAGCCAAAATTTCCATGGGTGCCAGAAATACAGAGGAATTGAAAAAGATTGAGGATGACCTGAAAGCAAGCGGAACGGAAATTATTTCCGTACAGACGGACGTCACCCGTGAAACGGATTGTAAAAATCTGATAGAGAAAACTCACGAGCGTTTTGGCAGAATTGATGTCCTTGTGAATAACGCGGGAATTTCCATGCGTGCTCTATTTGAAGACTTGGAAATAGATGTTATACGTCGTTTAATGGATGTCAATTTTTGGGGAACCGTGTATTGTACGAAATATGCATTACCTTATTTATTACAGACAAAAGGCAGTTTGGTAGGTATTATCTCCGTGGCAGGCTTCCTCGGTTTACCGGGAAGAACCGGATATTCAGCCAGTAAATTTGCTGTCCGCGGGTTCTTGAATACGTTACGTGTCGAGAACTTGAAAAAAGGTTTGCACGTACTTGTTGCCGCCCCGGGATTTACGGCATCCAATATTCGTAAAACCGCTTTAGTTGCTGACGGTAGTCAACAAGGTGACAGTCCAAGAGCCGAAAGTAAAATGATGAGTGCTGAACGATGCGCTCAAATCATTGTAAATGGAGTTGTTAAGCGGAAACGTGAAATTATTATGACATTGGTTGAAGGAAAAATATCCGTGTTTTTGAGTAAATGGTTCCCTAGCTTGCTGGATAAACTTGCTTATGGTCATATGGCAAAGGAGCCGAACTCTCCGTTCAAATAACAAGTTAATTATCTCATGAGGTTTGTTGTTGTTGTAATTATTATTTTTGCCCTATCCCAGAATACACTTTTTGCACAGGAAAAGACGGACTCTCGGGTTATAACGGTACGTCCATCGTATATTTTACCGGTCAAACATACTCGAGCAGACTCTCTTTATCACACAAAACCTCAGATAAGATACGCGTATAAACAATTGAAAAACACTCATATAGGTAATCCTGCGACTCGATACGCTCTGGAGAATCTAAAGAAAGAGCGATTAAAGTACTATGAACTCAACCGGGCAATTAATACGTTGAGAGATTATGCTGAAAACGAGCATATTAAATATATGCTCGATTACGTGAGGAGTTATTTCAAAACAGTACAGGCAAAGGAAGAAGCTATCAAAAGAATACAGGAACGCATATCGAAAGATAGTATTGATTTTTACAAACAACATCCGGACTTGGATTCATTACGCTTGTTGGACTCAGCCCGGTATGATATATTTCTAAACCCGAATTTGGAAGCGCTTGTAGCATTTATGGAACAGGATGAAAACTACCAATGGATGAAAGAGAGAAGTCGTGATTCTGTTCTGGTTTCCGTGTTGGGTGTATCCAATCGTTCTAAAAATATTTGGTTGAACACGGGACGTACGGAGTATCATCGTTTAATGACAGAAAATTTCCGTGGGGATACGATTAGCGGTTGGATAAAAACCCTACCTGATGGTAAACAGATGAAGTTCTTTTTGGATGGAGATGTTTATCAAACCAAGAAATTTGCCATATTGCAAGAACCGCGCGAGGAACCGTTACTCGTGGCATCCGATTCGAGCTATTTTGTTCTCGCCGAGATGAAGATCGGGACACTCGAAAGACGGCATTGGACTTATTATTCCGATGTCACGTTGTCTTTCGGACAAGGTTTTATTAGTGACAATTGGGCAAGTGGAGGTGAAAGTTCTCTTTCTATTCTCTCTGATTTAAAGTATTTTATTAATTATAAAAAGAAAACCACGACATGGGAAAATTCATTCCGTTACCGTTTGGGGGCGCTGAAAAGCGGAAGCGAGGAATTGAGTAAAAATGAAGATAAATTAGAGATACAATCAAAAGTCGGTGTAAAAGCTTTCAGACATTGGAATTATGCCACGCAGTTTGATCTGAATACTGTTCTGTTTAATTCTTACAATGCTTCGGATCGGGAAACCGTGATTGCCAATTTTTTGTCACCTTGTAATTTTACGTTATCTTTGGGTTTGGACTTTAAACCCAAGGATAATATTTCATTGTATCTCTCTCCTATTGCCGGACAATGGGTATATGTACGGGATACAAGTAAAGTGGATGTAACCCGGTATGGTATTGAAGCCGGGAAAAGATATAAAAGTGATGCCGGTGCCAAGATAGAATTGAAGAACAAACATTCTCTCTTCAATTTTCTTGACATAGATAATCACTTGATGTTATTCTCAAGTTATTACGAGCAGCCGGAAAAACTGACGGTTGACTGGCGTCTGACATTGAAATTCAAGATAAATTATTTCATGCAGACTTCGATATATGCCAACGCGGTGTATAATCAAAACGATTCGAAAAAAATACAGTTTAAAGAAACATTGAATTTAGGAGTACATTTTAGATTTTAGCATTATGATGAACTTTGATACTTGTGAGATAAATAATATCGTGATTCACGATATCGGTAATAAATACGAGGATGGTCAAATACGCCTTTCCGAGTCATGTTTTCTGCCGGATGATGCGGACGTACACAACCTATTGAAAAGTTATTTCCTCTCCCCTTTCAAGAAAGACGCTTATTATCGTTTTGCACCCGTGGAGGACGACTTGTATAATAACTTGGTATATAGTACTGTAAGTTCTGTTTTTGAAGATGAATCCAATCTATATGAGGCTTCCGTGAATATCGCGCAACATTTGTTTGACCAATCCAATCATCCGAATATCAAGGCGGGAGAACTCTATATGGTGCATTTCAAAAACTGTGTGTTGGAAGAAGGTCCTTGTGATGCCGTTGGTATCTTCAAGTCCGAAACAAAAGATACTTTCTTGAAAATTATTCTTAATGAAAATAGTTACCAGCTTGAAAGCGAACGAGGAATTAATATCAAGAAATTGGATAAAGCCTGTCTGGTATTCAATGTTGACGGGGAAAACGGTTATCGGGTAAGCATTCTCGATAAAACGAACTCCTCGGAAGCTGTTTATTGGACAACGGATTTCTTGGGGTTGGAACAGTGTGATGATAACTATTTCCAGACATCCAACTACTTGAAACTTTGCAAAGATTTCGTGCAAGAGGTTTATAATCAAGAAAATGATATCCCGAAAGCAGACCAGATTGATATGTTGAATCGCTCGATAGATTATTTTAAAAAGGCGGACGTGTTTAACGAGAACCTTTTCAAGGATGAAGTTGTCAATGATCCACAGATAATCAATGCTTTCGAAGATTTCAAAAATTATTACGAGGAAAAGAACGAATTGTCTTTAAAAGACCAGTTCGATGTTTCCAACAGTGCGGTTAAAGATGAAAAGAGATTCTTCAAGCATATATTGAAATTGGATAAGAATTTTCACGTGTATATACACGGGCAAAAGAAATATATTGAAAAAGGATATGATTCCGCCCGTGATATGAATTACTATAAATTATATTTCAGGGAAGAAAACTAATTATGAGTAAGATAGTAAAAAGAATTCTTGTATTTGTTATAATAATCATGGCGTTAGTGGCTGTCATGGGTGGAATCGGTTATTATTACGTGTTCTCCCCTAATACTGTCGTGACAGATGATGGAATTCTTTATATCCGGGATAGTAATTCTGTCGTTCAAGTGTTTGAAACACTGCAAAGCCGGGGATACATCAAGAATCCCAACACCCTCAGTAGCGTGGCGAAACTGAAGAAGTTTTCTTCTTCTGTAAAATCCGGAAAATATAAAATCCGTGATGGAATGAACAACAACGAACTGGTTAATATGTTTCGGGCGGGAAATCAAGTTCCGGTTCATTTTACCTTTAATAATATGCGGACTATTGAAGAGTTTGCCGATGAAGCTCAAGAAAAATTGGCTGTTTCCAAAGATGAATTAATGGCTTTACTGACAGATTCGGACGTTCTCGCGGAATTAGGGTTCAATTCGAATACCATTTTGGCGATGTTTATTCCAAATACGTACGAGATTTATTGGAATATCCCGGCCATGGATTTGCTAAAACGGATGAAAAAAGAATATGCCCGCTTCTGGAATGAAAACCGTATGGCAAAAGCCAGAGAAATAGGATTAAGTCCCGAAGAGGTGATCACGTTAGCTTCAATTATAGAAGAAGAGACTGTAAAGGCAGAAGAATACCCTGTCATCGCCGGAGTTTACATGAACAGATTAAACAAAGGAATAAAATTAGATGCTTGTCCCACGTTGAAATTCGTGCTCGGTGATTTCACGATCAGCCGTATTCTGGACCGTCATATGCAAATAGATTCTCCTTATAATACTTATATGTATGCCGGACTGCCCCCCGGCCCTATTCGTATGGCTTCAATAAAAGTTATAGATAGTGTTCTGAATTACCAGAAACACGATTATTTATTCTTTTGCGCGAAAAGTGATTTTTCCGGCTACCATAATTTCTCCCGTACACTTCGGCAACACAATGCCTATGCCCGGGAGTACCATCGAGAGTTGAATAAACGCAAGATATGGAAGTAGAAAGAAAATCTAAAATTGAGGATTTCTTTGTAAATCCAAACAAAAGTGCTAACTTTGCGGGCGATAAAATAATTTTTATTAGATTAATGTATTAATAAACAATCAGTTATGTTGAATCATTACGAAACCGTTTTCATCACAACTCCCGTTTTATCTGAAATACAGGTAAAGGAAGCGGTAGAAAAATTCAAGGCTGTTATTACCGAAAATGGAGGTAATATCGAGCATGAGGAGGCTTGGGGTCTACGCAAGCTGGCTTATCCAATCCAAAAGAAGACGACAGGTTTTTATCACTTGTTTCAATTCGAAGGAGAAGGAACTTTAGTTGATAAACTGGAGACTTCTTACAGACGAGACGAAAAAGTGATTCGTTTCTTGACGTTCAGATTAGACAAGTATGCTTACGAGTATGCATTGAAAAGAAGAGCAAAAAATCAAGTAAAACAAGAGGAGAAATAAGCCATGGCACAGAACGAAAGTGAAATTAGATATTTAACCCCCCCAACGGTTGAAATCAAAAAGAAAAAGTACTGTCGATTCAAAAAAGCAAAAATCAAATTTATCGACTACAAGGATCCGGAATTTTTAAAGAAATTCTTGAACGAACAAGGCAAGATTCTTCCCAGAAGAATTACCGGAACTTCTGTAAAGTACCAAAAGAAAGTAGCAACCGCAGTGAAGAGAGCAAGACATCTTGCTTTGTTGCCCTACTTAACCGACTTGATGAAATAATTTTAAGGAAGGAGGACACAAATGGAGATAATTTTATTGACAGATATAGCAAACTTGGGACATAAGGATGACATCGTTGATGTTAAGCAAGGTTACGGTCGTAACTATCTTATCCCTCAAGGCTATGCTATTTTAGCAACCCCTTCAGCAAGAAAAGTTGTAGCGGAAAACTTGAGACAAAGAGCTCACAAAGAAGCTAAATTAAAAGCTGAAGCAGAAGAATTAGCAGCACAATTAGCAGAAGTAAAACTTACCATCGGTGCTAAAACCAGCTCTACCGGTAAGATTTTCGGTTCTGTAAACAGTATCATGATTTCTGAAAGTCTGAAAGAGAAAGGATTCGATATCGACCGGAAGAAAATCGTACTGAAAGACGTAAAAGAAATAGGAACTTACACCGCTCTTATCAAACTTCATAGAGAAGTAAAAATTGATGTAGAGTTCGAAGTAGTTTCCGAATAAATTAAAACAAGTCATTAACAAGACTTAAACGCATTTCCAAACATATTCCAAACGCTAAAAGCACCCCTCAAAGGGTGCTTTTTTTGTGAGAAAAGTCGTATCTTTGTAGATATTTTGGAAGGACAGATATGAGTAAGCAGAGAATAGAGTTGAAAGGAATACGGGTGCATAACCTGAAAAATATAGATCTTGACATTAAATTGAACCAGTTGGTGGTTATTACCGGGGTTTCCGGTAGCGGTAAATCATCACTGGCTTTTGATACGTTATATGCCGAAGGACAGCGGCGTTACGTGGAAAGTCTTTCTTCGTATGCGCGCCAATTTCTTGGAAGATTGAATAAACCGGAATGCGATTACATTAAAGGTATCCCCCCTGCCGTTGCCATCGAGCAGAAAGTAAACACATCGAACCCGCGTTCAACGGTGGGAACATCCACGGAACTTTATGACTATATTAAACTTCTGTATGCCAGAATGGGGAAAACCTTTTCACCTGTTTCCGGTGAAGAAGTAAAACGTCATAGCGTGGATGATATAAGCCAGTATATACTGGATCAAGACATGGAACAGACCGTCATTATCATGGCAAAATCCAAAGACATGACGGACGATGGACTTCCTCTCTTGGTCAGTCAAGGATTTTCGAGAATTAAATACGGGGACGAATTTATCCGTATTTCCGATTTGATTGATAAAAATGAATCACTTGATCCCGGCAAAGAGATTTTTCTAGTGATAGACAGGCTTCGGATAAGCCATGAGAAAGATACCGTTTCAAGAATCAAAGACTCTATAGAAACCGCTTTATACGAGGGTAACGGAACTTGTTACGTGGAAATAGACGGAAAGATAAAGTCTTTTTCGAATAAGTTTGAAGCCGACGGAATCACGTTCCAAATCCCGACAATAAACACGTTCAGTTTCAATTCTCCTATCGGGGCTTGTCCCAGATGTGAGGGATACGGGAAGATTCTAGGAATTGACGAAGATCTTGTGGTACCTAATAAATCTTTAAGTGTATATGATGATGCCGTCATGTGTTGGCGGGGAGAAAAAATGAGCGAGTGGAAACACTATTTCATCAAAAACGCACACAAGGTAAATTTTCCCGTGCATACCCCCTATTATGAATTGACAGAAAAAGAAAAAGATACCCTTTGGAATAACGAGAGTGGTATATACGCGTTCTTCGAGTATCTTGAATCCAAAAAGTTCAAAATACAGAACCGCGTGATGATTGCGCGTTATACCGGTAAAACAAAATGCCCGGTATGTCATGGAACCCGATTAAAAAAAGAAGCCACTTACGTGAAAATAAACGGTAGGGCAATAACGGAACTTGTAGATATGCCTATCACGGAATTGAAAACATTCTTTGACACGTTGGTACTTTCCGAACACGATCAAGTTATTGCCGCTCGTGTGCTTCCGGATATTCATAACCGGATTAATTTCTTACTGGATGTAGGATTGGGATACTTGACTCTTAATCGGTTATCTTCTTCTCTGTCCGGTGGTGAGTCACAACGGATTAACTTGGCAACCTCTCTAGGGTCGGCCTTGGTCGGTTCTTTGTATATTTTGGACGAACCGAGTATCGGACTTCACTCTCGCGACACGGATCGCTTGATCAACGTGTTGCATCGTCTTCGGGACTTGGGAAACACGGTCGTTGTCGTGGAGCATGATGAAGATATTATAAAATCTGCCGATGAAATTATTGACGTGGGACCATTGGCCGGACGTTTAGGCGGTGAAATTATTTTCCAAGGTTCGTTGAAGGAACTAAAAAAAGCGAATACATTAACGTCAGACTATATTTACGGGGAAAAAACGATTCCTGTGCCTGCCGTCAGAAAGAAATCGGAGCGCAAAATTGTACTTACTGGGGCAACAGAAAACAACTTGAAGAATATTGATGTCACGATTCCTTTGGGCGTGATGACCGCGGTAACCGGAGTAAGTGGTTCCGGGAAAAGTACATTGATTAAAACGATCCTCGTTCCCGCCCTGAAAAAATACTACGGTGATTATTCCGATCGTACCGGGAGTTTTAATAAATTATCCGGTGATATTGATATGATACGCGGGGTTGAATTTATAGATCAAAATCCGATTGGTAAATCCTCTCGTTCCAATCCGGTGACTTACTTGAAAGCATGGGATGATATCCGGAAAATATACGCGGACGAGAAACTTTCAAAATTAAACGGTTTCAAACCGGCACACTTTTCTTTTAACGTACCGGGAGGACGATGTGAAGAGTGTCAAGGAGAAGGTATTATTAAAGTTGAAATGCAATTCATGGCGGACGTTTACCTTGAATGCGAGCATTGCAAAGGGAAGCGTTTCAAGGATGAAGTGTTGGAAATCAAGTACAAAGACAAGAACATCTACGATATATTGGAAATGACGGTAAACCAAGCTGTCGAGTTTTTCTCTTCCGGGACAAGCCATAGCGAACGGAGTATCGTGGCGAAACTGCAAAAATTAGTCGATGTCGGGCTTGGGTATATCAAGTTGGGACAAGCTTCCAGTACATTAAGTGGTGGAGAAAGTCAGCGGGTAAAATTAGCTTATCATTTGAGCCAAGAGAATGCTGATCCTACCCTTTTCGTGTTTGACGAACCCACGACAGGTCTACACTTTCATGATATCCACAAACTGATGGACTCGTTGAATGCCTTGATAGACAGGGGGCACACGGTACTGATTATCGAGCATAACATGGACGTGATCAAATGCGCTGACAACATTATTGACCTTGGTCCCGAGGGAGGAAGTGAAGGCGGATACCTCGTGTTCGAGGGGACTCCCGAAGAATTGGTGAAATGCCAAAATTCGTACACGGGTAAATATTTAGCAGAGAAATTACAAGAGAAATGATTATAAATGAAAATTACTGGGAAATATTGAGTAAATGAAAAAGATTATAGATTTCACGGTCAAAGAAAACCAAAGGTTGAACGATGATACCATCTTATTGGTATTACATTCACCGGAACTCCCGGAGATAAAACCGGGACAATTTGTCAATGTCCGGGTAGACCATTCTCCGTCAACCTTTTTAAGAAGACCGATATCCGTACATGATGTAGATAAAGAGCAGGGATTACTTTATCTTTTCATCAAGATCGTGGGATGCGGCACTTCAACCATGGGAGAATTGCAACCCGGAGAGAAGTTGAATGTTATACTGCCTTTGGGTAATAGCTTCACTATACCTTCTTCTGGTAGACCATTATTAATTGGTGGCGGTTGTGGAGTAGCTCCTATGTTACATCTTTCTCGGGAAATGAAAGCCCGGGGATTATCTCCGGTAGTTTTAATCGGGACTCGCACTAGTAAAGATATTCTTCGTAAGGAGGAATTTGAAAAATACGCCACGGTTTATTACACGACCGAGGATGGTTCTTTCGGGGAAAAAGGATACGTGACACAACATTCAATATTGAATGAAACATTTGACAGTATCTTTTGTTGTGGTCCCGAAGTGATGATGAAAGCAGTTGCCGCTTATGCTAATTCCAAAAATATAGAGTGTGAGGTGTCTTTGGAAAACACGATGGCATGTGGCATCGGGGCTTGTTTATGTTGTGTGACAGACACGAAAGAAGGCAACAAATGCGTGTGTACGGAAGGTCCTATTTTTAATATAAAAGACTTGAAATGGCAGATTTAAGCATCAATATCAACGGTTTATCTTTAAAGAATCCCGTGCTTACGGCATCCGGGACTTTCGGCTACGGAACAGAATTTCAAGATTTTATTGATCTTGAACGTTTGGGAGGATTTATCGTGAAGGGTACAACTCTCAAGCATCGTGAAGGAAATCCTTATCCCCGTATGGCGGAAACTCCTTCCGGAATGTTAAATGCCGTGGGATTGCAAAACAAAGGTGTCGATTATTTTATAGAACATATTTACCCGACTATCAAAGATATCAAGAGTAATATTCTTGTTAACGTTTCCGGCTCTACTGTCAGCGATTACGTGGCAACGGCAGAGAAAATCAATGAATTGGAAAATATTCCCGGGATAGAATTGAATATCTCTTGCCCGAACGTGAAAGAAGGCGGAATGGCTTTCGGTACCTCGTGTGCATCTGCATCCGAAGTGGTGAAGGAAGTTCGTAAGGTTTATAAAAAACACTTGATGGTGAAATTGTCACCCAACGT
The DNA here is from genome assembly GCF_046365375.1 of Butyricimonas muris. Classification (NCBI taxonomy): domain Bacteria; kingdom Pseudomonadati; phylum Bacteroidota; class Bacteroidia; order Bacteroidales; family Odoribacteraceae; genus Butyricimonas; species Butyricimonas muris. The sequence continues at coordinate 87,122 of NZ_JBKEIT010000015.1, forward strand.
GACTAGTATTCAAGAAATTGCCCTCGCGGCGGAGAGCGCCGGAGCGGATTCCGTTTCTTTGATCAACACGCTTATGGGGATGGCAATAAATGCCAAAACGAGAAAACCGGTTTTGAGTACGATAACCGGGGGATTAAGCGGACCATGCGTGAAACCCGTGGCACTCCGGATGGTATGGCAAGTTGCCAAAGCTGTTAAAATTCCGGTGATAGGTTTAGGTGGAATTTGTAGTGCAACCGATGCCATCGAATTTCTACTTGCCGGAGCATCCGCAATACAAATCGGAACGGCGAATTTTATTGACCCGACTGTGACAATCAAAGTGATTGATGGGATTAATGAATACCTCGACCAGAACGGTTTCAAATGCTTGAGAGATATTATCGGTTTAATTTAACTTGACTCTCTTACATCTAAGTTGATTTCTGTAACGCTTAGATGTAAGAGAAGTCTTTATTTCTCGTAATCTTCAAAACTCCCGTCTTCAAAAAAGAGAACAATCCGTTTAATTTTCTTTGTCGGAGATTTGGCAATCGCTTTACCGATAATTTCTATTTCTGTTTTCTTTTCTTTTTCTTGAATCGGGGTGTCTGTTTGTTTTTTAGGCTCATCCAAATCAAATAAGGTAGGTTCCTCGGAAAAATGATTATTCTCTTTTTTAGAGGAGGAAGTATACATGGAGCCATTCCCGGTTATCAACCAACCTAAATCTATATCCGGAAAAGTTTTTGCAATATTATTGATAATATCAAATCCCGGTTTATTTCTTCCGGCTAGAATATGAGAGATCGTGGAGGCATTCACTCCAATCAGAGCGGCAAATTTAGTTGCGGTTAATCCTCTTTGCTCTATAATTTGATTTAATCGTTCTTGCATAACTCCCTCCTTTTGTAAAATTCCACATTACAAATGTAATGCTTCTTGTTGAGTTTTCAAAATTACATTTGTAATGGAGTGTATTTACAAATGTATTACATAGAATGAGGAGTAAGAATGTAATAACTGGATTATATTTATATTACTCTAATAAACAATTAGTTCGATTGTATTTATAACATTACAGATTTAACGCTACTTCAAATAATTGATATATCATTAATATTCAACTACTTAATAACAATAGATGTCTTGTTTTTATATTCGAGTAAAACTTCGTAAAAACAGTATAACATATTGGTAAATAGATGTATAACTTATATTGTTTACATTTATTCACAAGAACTTAAGGATCGGGATAGAGAAAATAAAGGTTTTCACTTGAATCATCACAATAGAATAGATGAATATACATATTGGTTTTCAGTATATTAAATTCAATTGTATATAGATGTTAATACATCATTTCGCCTTTATGGATCATATCTCCTATCTTTCTGACATGATTAAATTCTGTTTTTTCCTAGAACTTGATGGCATTACAAATGTAATCACAAGTATCAATAATATTTTATTTACAAATGTAACATTCGTGTGCTTTGTTATCTGCTTTAAAATCTTTACATTTGAAAAAATAAAAAATCAAGTCATGACGATACAAGAGAAACTTACAGAATTAAGAAGGATTATGCGACGTGAGAATATTTCCGCTTATATTATATCCGGTACAGATCCTCACAATAGTGAATATCTTCCCGCTCCTTGGCAACAAAGAAAATGGATATCCGGTTTTACCGGCTCGTTCGGAACCGTAGTGGTAACAAACGACGATGCCGGATTGTGGACAGATACCAGATATTTTATTCAAGCAGAACAGGAATTAGCGGGTTCTGGTATCGCATTGCATAAACTTCGGATACCGGGTGCCGTGGATTACCCGCAATGGTTGTCCGAAGTGTTGGAAGCTGACTCTAAAGTAGGTATAGATGGATTTTGTATGTCTGTTAGCGATGTGCGCAATCTAAAGAACGTGTTGTCCCCCAAGAATATCACTGTACAAGAACAGATTGATTTACTTGGAGAAATGTGGTTAGACCGTCCTGCTTTCCCTATGGGAGAATTAATGCGATTGGATTTGAAATATGTCGGAGAATCGGCAAGTGAACGCGTTGCACGTGTACGACAATTTATTTCGGCTCAAGGCAGTGATGTCATGTTGTTTAGCTGTTTGGACGAAATCGCTTGGATGTACAATATTCGTTGTAATGATATATCTTACAATCCTCTGGCGATAGCCTATGCCATAGTGGAGAAGGAAAAAGCCCATTTATTTATTAAATTGGATAAAGTAACCCCGGAAGTTCAACAACAGTTACAGGCAGATGGTATTGAATTGCATGATTATCACCATTTATTCTTATTTCTGGATGAACAGGACAAAGAGAAGAAGTATTTGGTAGACACGAATACTTGTAATTATGCCGTGTACTATCATTTAGCAAAACGGTTCGAAACGAAGGAAGTGGAATCACCTGTACCGTTAATGAAATCAGTGAAAAACGAAACAGAACTGGAAGGCTTCCGGTTGGCTTGTAAAAAAGACGGTGTGGCATTGACAAAATTCTTCTACTGGTTGGAAAAGAATTTGACGAAGAGAACGATTACGGAACTTGAAGCCGCGGAGCAATTAGGTAAATTCAGGGCAGAGAACGAGGGCTATATGTCGGATAGTTTCGGATGTATTTCAGCGTATGGAAAAAACGCCGCTCTACCGCATTATTCCGCTACACCGGAACAACAGTCCGAATTACAGCCGAAAGGTTTATATCTGGTGGATTCGGGGGCACAATATATACACGGTACAACGGATGTTACAAGAACGATGCCGTTAGGTGAATTAACTCGTTTGGAGAAAGAAGATTACACCTTGGTTTTGAAAGGAATGATTGACCTTAGTCGGCTATATTTCCCTAAAGGCTCAAAAGGATGTAATATTGACATAGTTGCAAGGCTGCCTTTATATATGAATTTAAGGAATTTCGGGCATGGAACCGGACACGGTGTCGGGTATTTCCTAAATGTTCACGAGGGACCGCAATCCATACGCCCTGATCTTAAAAATCAAGAAATACTTCCCGGAATGGTTACTTCCAATGAACCGGGTTTATATCGAGAAGGTTTACATGGTATCCGCCACGAGAATTTGATTGTTTGTCAACCGAAAGCGGAGAACGAATTTGGCGAATTTTATCAGTTTGAAACCATCACACTCTGCTATTTTGATACATCCGCCCTTTTAGTTGAATTGTTGACTAAAGAGGAAATCGAATGGCTAAATGAATATAATGAGCGGGTTTATAAAGAGATTTCGCCTTATTTGACGAATGAGGAAAAGGAATGGTTGAAAGAAAAAACTCACAATATTTAAGTGATAAAAAAAACGCCTTTTTCAAGGCGTTTTTTATTGAGATTATATTTGTTTATTCTTTTGTATAAGGCGTAGATTTTCCTTTTTGATATACGACAATACCTAATATACCATAACTGGATACATTAATAACAGCAGCTGTTTCAAGTATATAACTTCCAACTTCTAAGTTTTTAGCAAAGGTCGCTTCATTTATTGTAAGTTCTCTCGTATTAGTTAAATCTGATTCCGTAAACTCAGCAACAATTGTTGCTCCATCATATAGAGTTTCGGAAGTTGTTTTTTTAGCTAAAACCATATATGCCGTCGCATTTTTCACCTTATTAAATTCAACAGTCAATCCCTTTCCTCCTTCAAAACTTATAGTACTTTCAAATTTACTCTCCATTACTTTATCTAAACTCTGGTACGATACTGTTGTTGAAGCTGATTCACCACTTGCGTTAGAGGCTATGATAGAGTATGATATTTTTGAATAGTCAGGGGTAGATGTGGAACTTCTAGTTTGATATGCATAAGGAGTGATTTGTTGCATGGACATGATTCCACTAGAACCTGTTGCTTTGCAATCAGTCATTGCCTCACTAGATTGAACTAAACAATAAGGAGTAAACTCGTAACTTACTGTTATTGTTGGTTCTTCCCCCTCTTGACCGGGATTACTCGTTTCATTTACAACTTGTTGTAGATACCCTCCTGCTACAATCTGAAAATCTGGATCGTCACTCTTCAAGCAGGATGTCAAGGAGAACACCGCTGCGAATAAAATTAAGCATTGTTTCAAATTTAAAAATGTTTTCATTTTAGCTGTTTTTTATAGTTTAAAATATTCGTAATCGCATTTGATTTTTGAAATTACACTGCGAATATTCGCAAAAAAACGATAGGATGCAAAAAAAACGGCAGCTTTTTAGTTGGTAATGAATTTTTTTTATTTTTTCGCGTAACGAACGCAACCATTTGCGCAAAACCGCATCTAAGAAATAAGTTATCAATGTGTAATTTGGACAAAATAGTAGAGCGATGCAAGAAAGGAGACAGAAAAGCGGGAGAACAACTATATAATATGTTCTCTGCTAAAATGTTTGCTATATGCATTCAATACTCCAAATCACGCGAAGAGGCTGAAGATAACTTACAGGATGGTTTTATAAAGATACTGGAGTCTATCAGGCAATACACGGGCAAAGGCTCCTTTGAGGGATGGATGAAACGTATATTTATTAATACCGCGTTGGAAAAATACAGGAAAAACCGTTCTCTGCAAGTTGTCGAAGAAGTCCCGGAAGTAATGGATGAAGACGATATTGATGATAATTTGAGCATTCCGTCGGACGTGTTGTTCGAGTTTGTCAATCAATTACCGGAAAAGTATCGGTTGGTGTTCAACTTGTATGTCATGGAGAACATGCAACATAAGGAAATCGCCGCGATGTTGGGTATTTCTGACGGTACGTCAAAATCCAATCTGGCACGGGCAAAAGATATTTTGAAAAAGAAGATAAATGCATATTTGAGAGATGAGTGAGAATTTAGAGAAATTGTTTAAAAATGCCATGGAACAGGTTTCCGTCGAGCCTCCGGCACGAATATGGGAAAGGATTGATTCCCACTTCGTGATGAAGCAACGACGCTTGAAACGCATATATACATATAGCGGAATTGCGGCTGCTGTTATTTTACTGCTGTGCATTACTTTTGTTATTCCCAATCAACAAAACACTCTCTACTCTCCCACTCCTATTGCTGCTATACAACCAATTGATAACTCTCAGGATGAAAACCGAATACTAGCATTTACTTCAACTCCTCATTCAATTCCGGCAGTTACCCGTAAACGGGAAACAAGACAGTCCGGTATGGATTCGGGGACAATCACTCCCGTGCAACTCGCGATTCAATCTTCAAGCGGTCTGGAAGTGGAGCAGCCCGAGAGTGAATTGAAAAAAACAAGTGTTCGTGCGGAATTTATCCCGTTGGTAAACGGGAATGCCCTGCAAAATCAAAAGGAGTATATGGCTTTGTTGGATGGTCGAGCACCTGTTGCAAGTACTCCTAAAGAGAAAAAACTTTCCAAGGAAGAGAAAATATTTATGGTTGGAGGTTATATCTCCCCCGGGTATTCATCGGGAAATTACCATGTAAATAATCAAGCTGCTCGTTCCGCTCAATTTGATAACAGTTCGATGAGTGGTATATTCAATTTAGGTGGAGGGTTGACCTTTGCGGTGAAACCTAGCAAACGTATATCTATTGAAACCGGATTGGGATATTCCAGAATGGGACAAAAGACATCAGATGCACAGGTTTTCGTGCCTCGCGGTGATATGGTAAGTTATACTGCTAATACACATGCCTATACTCCACTTGGTAACGTGAAGAATCAAGCAAAAGCGACAGTTTCCAATTCAGAGAATTATTTGTCCTTAAAAGGAGAACAAGATGAAGAAGGAAGTATCGAGCAGCAATTTGATGCCATCGAGATCCCGTTAGCATTCCGTTTCCATTTGAACGATAACAAGATTCGTTTCAGTATATTGGGTGGTCTTGGTGCAAGTTTCCTCGTGCGTAATCATACTTACGTGAATTATAGCGGTAAAAAAGAATTAATGGGAGAAGCTGAAAATATCCGGACGTTTAATATCAGCACGAATGTCGGTTTCGGTATTGAATACCCGTTATCTAAATCCATTCGCCTTAAATTGGAGCCGGGATTCAAATATTATCTACAATCGCTTAGTAAGAATAGTGATATTGACTTCAAACCTTATTCTTTCACTTTCTCTACCGGTATCGGGATTAATTTCTAATATTTCCGGTTCAAGATTTCACTAGCGATGATGGCTTGACGGATGTCCAGTTCGAAATGCTTATTTTGGATTTCCGTTTGTTGCTCGTTAGACGGTTCCTCTTCTTCCTCTTTAAATAAAGTCGTGATTCGTTTCCCTCGAACTTTTCGGGCTTCTTGTTGCATTCTTTCCAACATGGCATAGCGTTCTTCATCCGTTCTCCCGAAACCCGTGATACTTTCCTCTTTTTCTTTTTCCAGTTTTTCGGAAAGTTCCTCGTCTTGCCATACAGGTTGAAATATTTCTTGGGGTTTAAAAATTTCCGGTTGCTGCGTTATGACTACCGTGTCATCATCCGATTCATCAAAAAATTCTTCCGGCTGCTGTACAACCGGACGTGCATTTTTGGCTTTCTTTTCTCTGGAGGACTTTATTAAACCCACGGCTCCTGCCCCTAAGGTCAACGCCAAGTAAACAATCAAATCAAGTGCGCTATCACTCATAATATCAATATATAAATGGCTTTAAAAGCCTTTCGTGAAACCTAAAATTTTATCAAATATACGTATTTTTCAAACACATGGAAACGATATCGAGAAAAATATTACACGAAACCATTTTTTATTTAAAGAAATACTATTCTTTTTTTTTACCTTTGTCAGCAAAGTAATATTACGTTCATACAAAAAAATAGAATATCCGGATGAGAACGAAAAGAGCATTAATCAGTGTATTTGACAAAAGTGGGATTGTTGATTTTGCTAAATCGCTAAATTCTATGGGTTGGGAAATCATTTCTACCGGAGGCACATCCAAGAAGCTAAAGGAAGAAGGAATTAACGTGAAAGATATTTCCGACATAACCCGATTCCCAGAGTGTTTTGACGGTAGAGTAAAAACTCTTCACCCGAATGTAGAAGGAGGAATTTTAGCGATCAGGGACAACGAGAAGCATAAACAGCAAATGACCGAATTGGGGATTGAACCTATTGATATGGTCGTTTGTAATCTATATCCGTTCAAGGAAACCATTTTAAAAGCAGGAGTTTCACACGAGGAAATTATTGAAAATATTGATATCGGCGGACCGACGATGATTCGGGCAGCCGCGAAGAATTATCCTTTCGTGACGGTAATTACCGATCCGGAAGATTATAGTAAGGTGATAGAAGAAATTCAAGCAAACGGGGATACTTCTGTCGAAACCAAGGAATTATTAGCAGCGAAAGTGTTTATTCACACATCTCATTATGATGCTCTAATAGCCAACTATTTTTCAAAGAGATTGAATATCCAATCTCCGAAGACACTGACTCTGACTTACGAGAAGAAACAAGATCTTCGTTACGGGGAAAATCCCCATCAAGCTGCCACTTTCTACACGCAAGTGCAGGAAACAGAGGGAACTTTACCGGGAGCCGTTCAATTGCAAGGAAAAGAATTATCTTATAATAATATAGGTGATACCGACGGTGCGCTGGAAGCATTGAAAGAATTCGACGAACCGACAATCGTGGCAGCCAAACATGCCAATCCTTGCGGGGTCGGAAGTGCCGCTACATTAGCAGAGGCATTCAAAAAAGCGTATGATGCGGATCCGGTATCTATTTACGGCGGTATTGTTGCTGCGAACCGGGAAATAGACAAGGCCACGGCAGAAGTTATGGCACCCGTTTTCCTTGAGGTCGTTGTAGCACCCTCCTTCTCGGAAGAAGCACGTGCTATATTCGCGAAGAAAAAGAATTTAAGATTATTACAATTATCCGATATTACCAAGAGAGATTACACGTGTTCGAAAGCGAAAACTGTGCTCGGGGGATTGTTGATTCAAGACATGGATTTGCAACTTCTGGGCGGTGAATTACAATACGTGACCAATCGTCGTCCGACAGAAAAAGAACTGGAAGATATGCTATTCGCGTGGAAAGTGGTAAAACACACGAAATCCAACGCTATCGCTATCGCGAAAGATAAATGCACGACAGGGGTCGGTCCGGGACAAGTCAGCCGGATATGGGCTTTGGAGAATGCAATCCGTCAAGGCGGCGAACGTATTCCGGGTAGCGTGATGGCATCCGATGCCTTCTTCCCGTTTGCCGATTGCGTGGAAGCCGCTCACAAGGCCGGTATCACGGCTATTATTCAACCGGGCGGGTCTATCCATGACCAAGATTCGATTGACGCGGCAAACAAGTATGATATTGCGATGATTTTTACAGGAATGAGACACTTCAAACATTAATAGAATTATGGGTTTGTTTTCTTTTTTAACACAAGATATAGCGATAGACTTGGGAACGGCAAACACTATCATTATCATGAATGATAAGATGGTTGTAAACGAGCCTTCCATCGTGGCTATCGACAAAAAGACGGAAAAAGTGATTGCTATCGGCGAGAGAGCACGCCAGATGCAGGGTAAGACACACGAGTATATCAAGACCATTCGCCCTCTTCGCGATGGTGTGATTGCAGATTTTAACGCCGCTGAACAGATGATTCGGGGAATGATTAAAATGGCGAACGGGAAAAGCAAGTTCTTCTCCCCGTCCCTGCGTATCGTGGTATGTATCCCTTCGGGAAGTACCGAAGTGGAATTACGTGCCGTTCGCGACTCTGCCGAGCATGCCGGGGGACGTGACGTGTACATGATTTACGAGCCGATGGCTGCCGCCTTGGGTATAGGGTTGGATGTTGAAGCCCCGGAAGGAAACATGATCGTGGATATAGGTGGTGGTACCACCGAGATCGCGGTGATTTCTTTAGGGGGTATCGTGACCAACAAATCTATCCGTATTGCCGGTGATGACTTGACGGATGATATTCAAGAGTACATGAGGCATCAGCACAATATCAAAATCGGTGAGCGTACTGCCGAGGAAATCAAGATTCATGTAGGCTCCGCGCTTTCCGAGTTGGACGAACCGCCGGCCGATTTCGTGGTACAAGGTCCTAATCAAATGACCTCGCTCCCGGTTGAAGTGCCCGTGTCTTATCAAGAAATAGCACACTGTATCGAGAAATCCATTTCCAAGATCGAGATTGCTATTCTCGCGGCGTTGGAACAGACGCCACCGGAATTGTATGCCGATATCGTGAACAAGGGTATTTATCTCGCCGGTGGTGGAGCGTTGCTTCGCGGGCTCGACAAACGTTTGACCGACAAATTGAATATTCCGTTCCATATTGCCGAGGATCCGCTTCGCGCCGTGGCACGAGGTACGGGTATTGCGCTAAAGAATGTAGATAGGTTCTCATTCCTTATAAGATAGTGATGTGAAAGAGATTATAAAACTTATATTAAAGTACCATTTTACTATAATTTTTATACTTCTGGAAATCGTAAGTTTCTCTCTGATTATTCGTCATAACGAGTATCAGAGAGCAATTTTCTCTCAACACGCCTCTACTCTATTCGGGAATATCTCGTCGGTGACTACTGACGTGAAAGATTATTTCCGGTTAAAGGAGATTAATGAAGCTCTTGCAGACGAGAACATTCAATTAAAGAAACGTCTGGAAGGATTCGAAGTATTGAGGGATACGGTTGTCAGGGGAATAGTTGTACAGGATAGTATACCCGTTTACGATTACACGGGGGCTAGGGTTGTGAACGCAACTTTCAACCGGGTGAAGAATTACATCACGATTGACCGGGGGCGTAAAAACTTCATCGAGAAAGAGATGGGCGTGGCCTCCCCGGAAGGAATTGTAGGTCTGATTCAAGACCTGAGTGACAACTACTCTATCGTTATTCCCTTGATTAACATCGATACCAGAATCTCAGCCAAGATAAAGAAGAATAATTATTACGGTTCTTTACAATGGGACGGTGACAATTATCGCTATTCTTACTTGAAAGATATCCCCTATCATGTTGATGTTGTAGAGGGTGACACGATCGTGACCTCCGGACTTTCCAAGATTTTTCCGGAAGGTATTATCGTGGGATACGTGGAAGCGGTAGATCGTGAAACGGCTAATTTCTTGAAGATAAAAGTCAGATTAGCGGTTGATTTCAAGCGATTGAATCACGTGTACGTGATCGAGAACAAAAAGAAGAACGAGCAAAACCTGTTAGAAGCCATAAACTATCATGAGTAATGTAAATTATCTTATCCATTTCGTGATTTTAGCCATTCTCCAGATCGTGATCGTGGATAATATCCATATTGGCTCCTATTTCTATATCAATATATATATTCTGGCCATTTTCATCCTGCCCTACAAGGTGAAAGGTATACCGTTACTTTTGTTCGGGTTCCTTTTGGGCTTTTTGATGGACTTGGCAGATAACACTGTTGGTATTCACGCGGCGGCTTCCACCTTTCTGGCCTATCTCCGCCCCCGACTGTTATTGCTGACTTCCACGCGGGAAGAATTGGATGAAGCCCACGGGACGCTACGGTTGGATGACTTCAGGTGGTTTTTCAAATATTCTTTTTTATCCACGTTGTTTTTCAATATAGTCCTGATTTTCGCGGAAGCGTTCACGTTTAACGACATCACGATCACGCTTATACGGATTATTTTGAGTACCTTTATCTCCATGCTGTTTATCCTGCTTTACTATTTTATAGGAATCAAGAAAGTACAGCAATAGAGAATAGTGTGTTTCAATTGACTTAGTAACAGACTTTTGATATGAATAAATTCGGATACAGGAAAGGGATCATATCAGGTATTATCATAGCGGTATGCGCCATATATATGTTTCGCTTGTTTTCTTATCAAGTGATAGATGACACCTATAAAGTCATGGCGGACAACAATTCGCAGCGTACGGAAACTCAATATCCCGCGCGCGGGTTGATTTATGACCGTAACGGTAAACTTTTGGTGGATAACCAAGCCGCCTATGATTTGATGATTATTCCCCGGCAGGTAAAACAGTTTGATACATTGGAACTGATTTCGATTTTAGGTATATCCAGAGAATATTTAGAACGAAAGATTCAAGAATGTAAGGATTATTCAACATGGAAAGCATCTCCCCTGATCTCTCAGATCACGGGGCCTAAATATGCCGTACTTCAAGAAAAGCTATACCGTTACCCGGGTTTCTATATTCAGACCAGAACGTTACGCAAATATAACGTGAATCACTCGGCTGACGTGTTCGGGTACATCAGCGAGGTTACAAAAGAACAAATCGGTAAAGATACTTCTTATTCCCGCGGTGACTATGTCGGCGCGAACGGGTTGGAATATACATATGAAAAACATTTGAGAGGAACCAAGGGGAAAAAGATTTTATTAGTCGACCGTTTTAACCGGGTGAAAGGTTCCTTCGCGGACGGGGAATACGACCACGAGGCTGTCGTGGGAGAAGATTTACATACCACGTTAGATATCGACCTGCAAGAATACGCTTATCAATTAATGCAAAACAAAAAGGGCGGTATCGTGGCAATAGAACCCAACACGGGCGAGATACTGGTAAAAATGTCCAGTCCGGGGTATGATCCGCAATTAATGGTCGGGCTAGACCGGGGGAACAATTACTCGAAGTTAATTCAAGACCCGCTAAGACCTCTCTTTGACAGAACGACCATGGCGCAGTATCCCCCCGGCTCTATTTTTAAAACTGTGCAAGCTCTTATCGGGTTGCAAACAAAGGCGATCACGACGAATACGCGGGTTTCATGCCACGGCGGAGCTCCTATTGTCGGCGGGCGGTTTATGAAATGCCATAACCACAGCTCTCCCGTCGATCTGGTGCAATCGATAGAGAACTCGTGCAATCCTTATTACGTGACCGTTTTCAAACAGATACTGGAATTACCGGAGTACGGGAACGTGCGTAACGCTTACAATGAATGGCGAAAATACGTGACTTCCTTCGGGTTCGGGAGTAAGCTATGTCCCGACTTCACCAATGAAGTATCCGGTTCCATTCCCACGCAGGGTTACTATGACAAAGTGCTAAAAACCCAAAAATGGTTCCCGTCGTACATTATCTCCCTTTCTATCGGTCAAGGTGAGTTATTAATTACTCCGATACAAATGGCAAACCTTGCAACTATACTGGCGAACCGAGGATATTACATGACTCCCCATGTCGTGCGTCCCACGGATGACGTTGCCAGACATATCGAAAAACACGAAATCCCGATAGACCGAAAGCATTTCGAGCCCATTATCGAGGGGATGAAAATGGTTATCACTAAAGGCACAGGACGACGGGCGCAAGTGGATTCCGTCACGATAGCCGGGAAAACGGGAACGGTACAAAACCCGGAAGGTGACGACCATTCCGTGTTTATCGCTTTTGCCCCGGTAGAGAACCCCAAAATAGCGTTAATCGTGTATGTCGAAAATGGCGTGTGGGGTTCGCGCTATGCCGCCCCGATTGCCGGCTTATTGATAGAAAAATACTTGAAAGGCAAGATATCGGACAAGAAGAAACCACTGGAAAAAGAGATGTTCGAGGGAAATCTTATCAAAAACCTAACCATTAAAAGCAACGAGAAAAGTGATGAATAGCAGGTCTAATAAATTATTGGCGAATATTGACTGGGTGTCTATTTTGCTGTATATCTTGCTCGTCTTCATCGGTTGGCTGAATATATACGCGGCTGTTTATGACGAAGAACATAGTAGTATTTTCGATATAACCCAAAGGTACGGCAAGCAATTGCTATGGATCGGGGCTTCTTTCGTGTTGGCTTTCCTCGTGCTATTGACAGACAGTAAATTTTTCACGAGTTTCTCGCTCGTGATATACGGGTTTATGGTGTTCCTGTTGGTCGCCGTGCTTTTGTTCGGTACGGAAGCAAAAGGAGCCCGTTCATGGTTTGAAATCAAGGATATACGAATACAACCGGCAGAGTTTGCCAAGTTCGCCACCAATCTGGCTATCGCTTATGTTATGAGTCGTCACAATTTCAAGATGATGCGTTTTTCCAGCCTGCTCACGATCGGTGTCATACTTGCCATTCCGGCAGGATTGATTATTTTGCAGAACGATACGGGTTCGGCACTCGTGTACAGTAGTTTTATTCTCGTGCTGTTCCGGGAAGGGTTGCATGGCTCAATACTGTTGCTCTGCTTTATCGTACCCGTTATATTTATCATCTCCTTGCTTTATTCTCCTTTCGCGGTTTTGATAATTATCATTATCGGGACGTTGATAGCCTTCTATTATTACAGGCATAATATGCGGGAATTATTACAGATTGTAGCTTTTATCGCGGGTGGTTTCGGGTTATTCGTTCTGGTTGATTGGGTGTTCCACCTGTCTATCCCGTTCTATTATATGTTATTGAGCGTGTACATTGTAACGACAATCGCGGCCTTGTTCCCGATTTACCAGCGGAAGATGAAATACATGATCGCGTTGCTTCTTGTATCTTGGCTATGCGTGGGAGCCGCGCTTTCCGTTGATTATGCTTTTGACCATCTTCAACCTCACCAGCAAGATCGTATAAACGAACTTCTGGGTATAAAGGTTGATCCCAAAGGTTCGGGCTATAACGTGATTCAGTCTAAAATAGCCATCGGCTCCGGCGGGTTTTTCGGGAAAGGTTTTTTGCAGGGAACACAGACGAAATTCAATTTCGTACCGGAGCAAAGTACTGACTTTATTTTCTGTACCGTGGGTGAGGAATGGGGATTCCTTGGTAGTTCCGTCGTGATTTTATTATTAATGGCGTTCATTTTGCGAATGATAAAACTGGCAGAACGACAGCGTTCCGCTTTTTCGCGCGTATACGGGTATGGGGTAGCTTCTATCCTATTCTTCCATGTTGCGGTGAATATCGGAATGACGATAGGTCTTGTACCCGTGATCGGGATTCCGCTCCCGTTTTTCAGTTACGGGGGCTCCTCCTTATGGGCATTTACCATACTTATTTTCATCTTCTTAAGATTAGATGCGAACAGATTGCAAGTATTCAGGTAAAAACCTTGCGGATATTCAAGGTTTTTAATACTTTCGTTCCCAAATGATATAAACACGAAAAGGATGAAAACATTAATTATCAACATAAAGCAACTCGTTCAGGTTGAGGAAGAACCGCGTAAATGGGTTGCGGGTGCCGATATGGCGAAATTAGGCATGATTGATGATGCCTACCTTCTAATCGATGATGATCGTATCGAGGCTTTCGGGAAAATGAGCGAATTGAATCAAGACGCTATTTACGAGAATACCGACACGGTACAGGAAGTTGATGCGACCGGTCGTCTTGTGTTGCCCGCTTATTGCGATTCACACACGCATCTCGTGTACGCGGGAAGTCGCGAGATCGAATATATAGACAAAATCAAAGGACTCTCTTACGAGGAAATCGCTAAAAGAGGCGGTGGTATATTAAATTCTGCCGAGCGTATCCGCAAGGCTTCCGAGCAGGAATTATTTGATTCCGCTTACGCCCGTTTGCAAGAAATCGCTTCACTGGGAACCGGAGCCGTGGAAATCAAGAGTGGTTACGGGTTGGATACCGAGAGTGAACTCAAGATGTTGAGAGTGATAAAACGCCTGAAAGAAGAAACTCCTTTAACTATAAAATCCACGTTCTTGGGGGCTCATGCCGTGCCGTTGGAATACAAAGGACGACAGACCGAATACGTGGATTTGATTATTAACGAAATGATTCCGGCAGTGGCGGCAGAAGATTTGGCCGATTATATCGATGTGTTCTGTGACAAAGGATTCTTTACCGTGGAAGACACGGACAGAATGTTGAATGCCGGAATGAAGTACGGAATGCGGGCGAAGATACACGCCAACGAACTGGACTACTCGGGTGGTATCCAAGTCGGGGTAAAATATAACGCCCTTTCAGTCGATCACCTCGAATACGTGGGTGAAGAGGAAATAGCCGCGCTGAAAGGAAGTGAAACCATGCCGACCGTGTTACCGGGTGCCGCGTTCTTTTTGAATATGCCCTACTCTCCCGTTCGGGCGATGATAAACGCGGGGTTGCCGGTAGCCTTGGCTTCTGATTTTAACCCGGGCTCCTCTCCTTCCGGAAACATGAAATTCGTGATGTCACTCGGGTGTGTCAACTACAAGATGCTTCCCGAAGAGGTGATAAACGCTACAACCATAAATTCGGCTTATGCCATGGGAGTTGAAGACGAACTCGGCAGTATCGCCGTGGGTAAAAAAGCCAATTTCTATATCACTGCCCCGATCACGGGAATCGAGTATCTCCCCTACGCTTACGGAAGCGACTTGGTGGAAGCCGTGTTCTTGAACGGGGAACAAATCTGACGCGTTATGCCGTATTCACATTACAAGAAAGTATGGATTCGGAAAGCGTACAGGATACGTTACCCGTAGTCGATTATATGATTTCCGATTTTGTGATTAGGTGATTCTGAATATTTTATAAATAGTAATTTTCAATTTAAACAAGGATATGAAAAAGTTAATAGAATGCGTTCCGAATTTCAGTGAAGGGAACGATATGCACATTATTGACCAGATTACGGCAGAGATCAAGGCTGTTGAAGGTGTTAGTCTGATTGACGTGGACCCCGGTAAGGCAACCAATCGCACGGTAGTGACCATGGTAGGTACGCCGGAAGAAGTTTGCGAAGCCGCTTTCCGCGCGGTAAAGAAAGCCTCTGAACTGATTGATATGAAAAAACATAAAGGAGCGCATCCTCGTTTCGGGGCTACTGACGTGTGTCCTTTAGTGCCCGTGTCCAATATTACCATGGAAGAAACCGTGGAATACGCTCGCGCTTTGGCAAAACGTATCGGGGAAGAATTGAATATTCCGGTATATTGCTACGAGAATGCCGCTTTTACCCCGGAAAGAAGAAATCTGGCTACTTGCCGTGCTGGGGAATACGAGGCTTTGGGCGAACGTTTGAGCAGCGAGCAATGGCATCCTGATTTTGGTCCCCGCGAATTGAACGAATGGACGGCAAAAACTGGGGCAACAGCCGTGGGAGCACGTAATTTCCTAGTTGCTTACAACGTGAACCTGAACACGACTTCTACCCGTCGTGCCAACGCTATCGCTTTTGACGTGCGCGAACGCGGACGTGCCAAGAGAGAAGGCAACCCTATCACCGGGAAAATCGTGAAAGACGAGAAAGGTAAAAACGTGATGATTCCCGGAACATTAAAATCCGTGAAAGCCATCGGCTGGTTTATCGAGGAATACGGTATCGCCCAAATTTCCATGAACCTGACCGATATTTCCGTGACTTCCGTGCACGAGGCATTTGACGAAGTATGCCGGAAAGCACAGGATCGCGGTATTCGTGTAACGGGTTCCGAGTTGGTAGGTGTAATTCCGTTGAAAGCCATGTTGGATGCCGGACGTTATTTCCTGCGCAAACAACAACGCTCTACCGGAGTTTCCGACAAGGAGTTAATCAAGATTGCCGTGAAGTCTTTGGGTTTGGATGAACTTTATCCTTTCGAACCGAGAAAGAAAATTATCGAATATATTCTGGAAGACGAGATGAATCAAGGAAAGAAATTCCTGATTGATATGAACCTTCGTGAATTTGCTGACGAAACGGCTTCCGAATCTCCCGCTCCCGGTGGTGGTTCTATTTCCGCTTACATGGGTGCTCTGGCTTCTTCATTGGCTACCATGGTGGCTAACCTCTCCTCTCACAAACGCGGTTGGGATGAACGTTGGGAAGAATTCAGCAATTGGGCAGAAAGAGGAAAGGCTTATCAAGTTGAGTTAATCAAAATGGTTGACGAGGATACCAACGCTTTCAACCGTATCATGGATGCCTTCGGGTTACCCAAGAAATCGGAGGAAGAAAAAGCCGCTCGCCATCAAGCTATCCAAGACGCAACCAAATTCGCTACTGAAGTTCCTTTCAAGACGATGATGCTTTGCTTCGAGTGCATGGAAGTCGTGAAAGCTATGGCTGAAATCGGTAACCCTAATTCAGTAACAGATGCCGGAGTTGGAGCTTTGGCTGCCCGCTCCGGGGTAATCGGCGCTTTCCTCAACGTGAAGATCAACGCTGCCGGATTGGATGATAAAGAATATGCTAACGACATCATTTCCAGAGGTGAAAGAGTGGTCGAACTGGCAAAACAAATGGAAACTGATATTCTGAATATCGTGAACTCCAAGATTTGATTTCAATCGAATTTATTACATACAAAACAGCTATCTCACGTGGAGATAGCTGTTTTTATTTTAGATTTTCATCGGATTGATTTAACCGATTGAAGAATAAACTTTTAGCGGAGTTTTTGAGATTCAGAGATAACGAGTTAGTAACCATAAGGCAAGGCTTTTACCGGAAAGATATGAGAATAGAAAATTTCTGGTAAAATTCATTTCAGCCTTGACGTTTTATTCTTGGAATATACCTTTGTGTTCAGATAAATAAAGGATTATAGGTCAAATAGTTCTCTATTTGCCTTTGTGTCAGAATATATATGCCATGCCCCAACCTTATTTTTTATAATTTCTGCAATCCAAATCGCATGAATATTATTAAGTATCTCATCAGAACAAATCGAATAACCTTGCATAATAACAGTAGAACCTCTTACTACAATATTTTCAAATATATTCTGGTATCCAGGATAGCGATTGAAGAATGGCTGCCATGCCTGAACTATATTATTATCCTTTCCTTTAATTCGATTATTTGCAGTATCAATAAATATATGATCTTCTGTCATTAAATTCGACAAGCCATTCAGGTCTGCATTTGTAATGCATTCGTTGAATTGTAGGGCAATGCTTTTAGGGTCTATAGCTACCATGCTACTATATTTTTGTTTTCATTGCTAAAACGTATATCTGTTTTTCTGAATTATCGTTAAATATTTCTTCTTCAAAACTGCCAAACTTATGAATAACATAAAATCCAGCCCATTCCAGATATGCATCCAATTCTTGAGGGAAAAACATTCTCATATCCAAATTTTGAACAGAATTAAACTCGCCATTGATATAATAATGCCATTCTATGCGATTAATTTGGGTTGCTGTTTCGTATCGCATTGTCTGCTTTATCAATACATCTCTCCCATCGTCAGTTGTATATGCAGCAATTTTCTTCTGTTCTTTTTCACTTTCAACTATATACTGAATATTGGGGTTAAAGCAATCTAACAGAAATAGACCTCCGTCTTTAAGGTGATTCTTAACGACATTAAACGCCTTAAACAAATCTTCATTCTTATACAAATGATGGATTGAATTAAATGGAATAAAAATGAGGTCGAATTTTTCCTGCAAGCTTAATGTTCTAATATCGGCCTCAATGAAATTAATCTCTAATCCTGCTTCCGAAGCTTTCACCTTTGCTTGTTCAAGCATTGATGAAGTGTAATCCACGCCACAAATATTGTATCCATCCTTTGCTAATGGAAGCGTAAGCCTGCCTGTACCACAACAAAGTTCAAGTATTTTAGCATCCTTATTTTTCGGCAGCCACTTTTTGTAAAATTGCAAATCGAATAAAAAGGTATTTAATCCATCATAAATATTTGCATCATAAATTAAATCGCCAACCTTGTAATCAGTATTCATTTTGTTCTTTGAATTCATTGTACAATCTTATTTAAGTGTGTACTTGGGTGATACACTATTTCTTGTTCCACTTGCGAAAATACGTTTCGTCTGTATTAATTCCAAAAGATGTTGTTAGTAAATATTCCAATTATTTTGTTGCGGACTTTTTTACTAATTCTCTTTTGATTGGTATCCGTTAATCAAAATGAAAACCGATTTTCTGAATATAGTGAACTCTAAGATTTGATTCAAGTAAATATACATATAAAGATAGCTAGTTCGTTATGAACTAGCTATCTTTATATGCTCTTATCAGGGAAATACCCAAAGAATCCCAAAGTATTCGGTAAGAAATAAGGGACGAGGATATTGTCCGTTATTCCCGAATGAAAAATTGTTTACTCAAATCATCTGCCGAGATATAGCCTTCATGACGATAATATTCTTTCCCATTTTTGTCAAGTAATATTTGAGCCGGAATAGTCACGATTCCAAAATGTTTCACGATATCTTTATTTGCGGGAAGAGTCACGTTGATAAACACGGTATTTACTTTGCTCGAATAGCGTTCTCGCACTTCCTCCATGACTTTCTCCATTAGTTTGCAAGAATGACAGGTAGTTGCCCCGAATTCTAAAAAAGTGACTTGATAATCACTGTCATTCCGGTTGTAATTGTATCGTTTGATGATTGTATTGGCTATCGCTTCATGTTTTATATCCGTACTATTTTTCGTTTGTATCCCCGATAGAAAACGACTAATATTTCCCCTTAGAAGAAATAAACTTCCCAATAACACGAGAACGCTGATAATATATATATAACTTTGAATACGTGATTTCATTATTGATTCATTTAATGTGAACTTGGCATACATTGCTCTGCCTTTACTCTATACTTTCTCTACACCATAGACGTAGCATGAACGAAGCATGAACGAAGCATCTTCGCTGATTTGCCTTCATGGTATGTTTCAACAGTGTTTCTACTCTAAAGATAGTCGGGACAAGCCATAGCCCGCCGCTTGCGTGCGGGTAAACTAATGATACTCCTCTCTTGTTCATATCTTGATCGTGTTACTCCCTAGCGCAGGGAACCACTTTTTAGTTCAGTTTGCCATTCGTACCAAAGCAAGCATAACCAGCACTTCGACAAGTACGCCGACAACGGCCACTAAAGCCGCACCCGATTACACTCGCAAAAGAAATTCGCGAATAATCTACTTGCTAAAGCCCAATTCTCCCGGTTGATACAATACTTCACCTTGGGAGTTTCAATTTCTCCTTGTATTAAACCCGCTTCTTTCAGTTCTTTCAAGTGCTGAGAAACAGTCGCTTTCGCGATAGGTAATTCCTCGTGAATATCTCCAAAATAGCAATTCTCCTGTCCTGCAAGGAAATCAAGAATCGCCATTCTTGCCGGATGCCCCATTGCCTTGGCAAAACGGGCTACCTGTATTTGTTCGTCAGAGTATTTCTTATCTTCCATTCTTTAGATTGTTTGTTATTCGTAAATCTACGAACAATACGTGAAAACTCCAAATAAAATCAATAAATATCGTATATGTACGATAGTCTGAAAATCTCATGCGTAAAGGTTACCTTTCTCCCCAAGTAGGCTCCTTCATTCGATGTTCTACCATTGTTCATCCGTTGCAGATATACCCCGAAGCGTTTCTACACTGTATCTACAACAAACGTGCAACCACATTACAACTCAAGTATTACCCGTTTGCATCACGATATTACCGGGATTACTCTAGGACAAACGCGTGAAAACGTTTTTTACCTTGAATTTATCCCCTCTTCATAAACGTATCGAAAAATGAATCCCGGTACGTGTTGCCTATCGCTATTTCGTAATTCCCGATAAAGATGTCGTTATTGTCGAAAGAGTCAATATGATTCGTGTTCACGATATATGATTTATTTACCCGTAGGAAGTCTTTTTTAGGCAGGAGTTCATATGTCGTTTTCAAGTTCATCCGGGTAATAATACGCTGGTCTGCCAGTTGGATAATCACGTAATCTTTCAGTCCCTCGATAAAAAGTATATCTTTGAAATTCACTTTGAAATAACGGCGATCGGACTTCACGAAGAAAAATTCATTATCTACCGGTTCGATATTCTCTTTTTCTTCCTGCAACAAGAGTGCATGGTATATCATCGCTTTTTCCACGGCTTTTTGGAAACGTTCTGCCTCCACGGGTTTCACCAGATAATCAATAGCATCCACCTCGTAGCTGTCCAAGGCATACTCCGTGTACGCGGTCGTGAAAATGACCAGAGTCCTCCGGGGAATCGCCCGGGCAAATTCAATCCCCGTGATGCCCGGCATTTGGATATCCAGAAATACCAGATCAACGGGTTTGTCCTCCATAAACCGGGAAGCGGACAATGCATTATTAAATGTCCCCGTCAATTTCAATCGCGTGTTCTCCCCTGTCAATAATTCTATGGCTTCTCTTGCCAACGGTTCATCATCTACAATAATACAATTCATAATATCAGGTGTAAATTTACAGTGTATGTTTTTTCGTCTTCTTGAATTTCCAAAGAATGGTTACCCGGGAATAACAATTCCAACCGACGTTTTATATTTTTCAATCCCAACCCTCCCACTTCAGCGCGTTCCGGTGCTATTGCAGGCTTTGAATTTTGGCAGCGGAATATCAAACGCTCGTCCGTCACTTCAAAAGAAAGGTAGACGAACGACTTGTTTTCCGTGTCCGGATTATGCTTCACGGCATTTTCCACGAAAGGGATAAACAACAATGGCGGTAGCCAAAACTGCTCCATTTTTCCCTCTTTCATAATCAGGTATTCGAAATTATCCCGCCGCACTTTCTCCAAATTCAGGAAATCACTCAAGAATTGAATCTCCGAGTTCAATGATACTTTCTCTTTGGTACTGTCATTTATCTGGTAACGCAGCAAGTCTTTCAAACGAAACAGTACGCGGGAAGCCTCTTTCGGGTTCTTGCGGAGCAGCACGTTGGCATTATTCAGCATATTGAACAAGAAATGAGGGTTGATTTGTTTCTTCAGAAATTTCAGTTCCGACTGCAAAGTGGAAGAAGCCAATTCATCCACTCTCTGATTATATTCTATCCAGTATTTTATAAGTAGCAAGGTTGACGAACCGAATGTAATAAGCCCGATTGATATCATTGAAGAAACAAGATTCAACACGATATACCGGTTATACACGGGATCTGTTTGATAGAGATTATAAAAACTGGATTGCAAAACGGATATAATCAGGATAGCAAACAGTATCATACCGACAACGGATAATATATAGCTGGAAATACGATCTCTCATAAGGAAACGGGGTGCAAGGAGATAAAGATTGCAATACACGTCCAAATTAAGCACGAGATAGAACCCGATAAAACAGTAGAGCCGTTCCCGCGTGGCAAGTACCTCTCCCGACAGGTCGGCAAAAACACTCGACGATATGCAGATAAGTGTCAACTGCAATAACAGATGCCTGTGTACCCGGAACTTGGGGGATGACAGGAAATCAGGTATACTTCGGTCTATGTCTTTTATCATGATTCCGGCTGTTTTAACGTTAAATGAATGGAATTTTCAGCGAGGGCTAACGAATAATCGGTTTTGTACAAGAAAGCCAAGCGTTGTTTTATTCTTGAAAGATCGCCTTCCCCGGGAATTGTTTCGCGATCGTGTTCGCAAACAAATTCAACCTGTTTCTTATCCGCTTTAAAATCCAAGTGAAGCACTCCCTGTTGGTTCCCTTTGTATATTTGCATCACGCACCACTGCACGAAAGGGATAAATAATAAAGGTGGGATAAACACCCGCCTGACCTCTCCTTCCGATGAAATCCGGTATTCGAATTGCCGTGAATATATTTGCTCCAGTGACAGGTAATTGCCTAGAAAACGAATTTCAGCATCCAGCAATACCGTGCCGCGGCTACAATCATACAACTGGTATCTCAGGAGTTGACTCAATTTGAATAGCATACGGGAAGATTCCTCCGGCTCCGTGTTTGCCAAACGTCCGGTTTTATCCAGAATGTTGAACAATAATTGCGGGTTCACCTGTTCTTTCAATTGCTCCACTTCCGATTGAATATGCATCTTCTCCAACCGGCTCACGTGTTGGTTTTCCAGCATCCAATATTTCAGCAGCACGGTGATAGACCCACCCACCAAACAGAGAGAGATGGTGGTAAAAGAAGATATATTGTTTATCAAGGATACCGGACTGAGATAGTTCATTCCCGCTTCTCCCAAGTATGAACGGGTAATATCCTCGATCAAGTTCTGCCCGCACAGAAGCAATATCACCGAGATAGCAACTCCTATACCGTACAACGTGTATTTCTTTTTTATCAGATACTTGGGAATCAGCACGTAAATATTGTAATAGACAACGACCAGATACGATAAGGCTGCAAACAAGGCTATCAGGTATAGTTTATCGCGCAACACGGGAATCCCGTGTTGAAAAACTATATACGTCTGGTTGAAAGAAACCGAAGCGATAGCCACGATCAGGAGAGCGTGCCACCAAACCTTAGCCTTCGGGTTTATCAATATATGATGCAGCAGCTTCTGCCCTTTCGTGTTCAAATTCATGATTCGATATTTGTTTATTTCCACGCGTACAAATGTAATACCTTATCTCTATAAATTTTTAAAATTCTAACTTATAACTAATGTTCGGCAAAGCGGTTGCACTTCTCAACGGCTTGATCTCTCCCGTATTAAAGTTATACTCGTGACCGTAATATTCTTTACAACCCGTTGCATTCAAGCCTTTCAAGGCAAATTCATGAGAAACTTTTTTCTTGTTTATCTTGTAACTGATCGTGTAATTGACGATAAACATCGGCGAGAATTGTTTCGTGAATGCTTTCGTTTCATCATGTTGTACCACTTTATCGGGATCGTCAAGCGTTGCCACCCTGTCAACCGGACTATAACGATCCCCTCCCTGCATGGTCATTTTCAGATTGATTCCCAGTATATTCTGCTTGTCTTGTCCTAACATCCACTCTTTGCCGCCCAGACAATTGATAATAAATTGCCGATTATATTTCGTGTTCCGCCATTTGCCGTCCCCTCCCTTGTATTTGGAACTGAAAAGCGAACCGGATATCATGTAGTAAACACCGTCATTCAAGTATCTTTCCAAGGTTACGTCTACCCCGAAGTTACGTCCCTTTCCCTTGTTCTTCAAGGCTTCCTCCACGTAGAAGTCCACACGGTTCAGCACGGAATAGGAACTATCGGCAATCACGGGAATATCAAATAGATGTTGGAAGTAAGGTTCAATCTTTAAATTCAAGTTATCGGATAACCTGCAACCATACGAAAGCATCACGTGATGCGCCTTCGAAAAATCCAAATCCTTGTTCACGGGTTCCGTACCCGTGCTTCGGGTACGCACGAAATAAACATCCATTTTTTCCATCCGGCTATGAAGCCCGTAAGCCAAGGCAAACGAGGCTTTCGGGGTAGCCTGCCATTTTATTCCGGCACGAGGCTCTACCGTCCAATGATTATTCAGCGTGAGTACCTGCGCGTTAAGTCCCACGCTTAGGGTTACCCGGTCGCTCAGTCCGATGTATGAACTCGTGTACCCGGAGATCAGATTCGTGTTGCCTTCACCCTTGGATATCAATTCCAATGGTTGCATCGTGTACGGGGACAGGTTCATTTCCATGTCGTAGTACATCTTCGTGAAAGTAAAACCCGTTTTGTTGGTAAATTTTGCACTGAATTTCCGGTTCAATATGGCGGAGAAAATCAAGTTCGTGTTATTACGTACCAAATCCAGATTCGGGTACTTGTTCAAATCGAAATCATAGAAGTCAACAAATCCTTTATGCCTGAAATAAGTAGCGGCAACAATGGTTTTCAATCGCGTGTTATCGTTGAAGAAATAGCTGTGAGAGATGCCTCCCGCCACCATGTACTGACTTGTTTCGCTCTCCATCTGTTCGCCGAGATATTCCCATTCTTCGGGGTTCTTCTCGAATTCACTTTCGGATTTATCGATCAGTCCGGTTCCCCAGACGGAAAATGTTCCCGCTTTCCGCGTGGGAATGTTAAATTTGAAATTCAAGTCCTGATAATCCAGTATACCCCCGAAGTCAACAATACCCGCTTTCTCGAGTATCCCCGTCGTGGAATAGCGGTAATTGAATATATAAGAGGAATTATGTTTCTTCGTCAACGGGCCTTCCGAGGCAAAGTCCATACCGAGCAATCCGATTTGTATCGTGTTCTCCACTCGACGGTTATTCCCGTTTCTCAATTTCATGTCGAAAACACCGGACACGGCATTACTAAATTCGGCGGGAAAAGCCCCGGAAAAGAAATCCGAATTTCCCAACACGTGACTGCTTAACCCCGAAAGAATACCTCCCCCGAGAATTGATAAATCGGCAAAATGATTCGGGTTCGGTATCTCCACGTCCTCCAATCTCCATTGCAACAAGTGAGGAGCATTCCCGTGAATGGAAATCCCGTTCGTTGACATGGCAGGTGATACCCCGGCAAAAGAACTGACCAGACGCGCGGGATCGTCCATTCCCCCCGCGTATCGGCTTGCCTCTTCCACGCTCAGCATCCTCGCTCCCGTCGTTGCCATTTTATTTAACGGTTGCTCTTTATTCAAACTCGGACGCACCGTGACTTCGTCCAGTTCCCGTATAGCCTCTTTCAACGGAATGTTCAGAAACACTTCTTTAGAGGAAGTGACAAGTATTTCTTTAAAAATAGCGGATTCATATCCCACGAACGATGCCTGTATATCGTGACGCCCGACAGGTACATTTTTTATAATAAAATGTCCCGAACTATCCGTGATCGCTCCCGTTCCCGGTCTTCCCTGCAGAGCAACCGAAGCGTAAGCAATCGGATAACCCGAAGCCGCGTCCACCACGGTTCCCCGTATCGACCGCGTCAAGACTTTTCGATTGTCTTGCCCGTTGAGCATTACCGGTGTTACCGCGAATAAAAAGAGTATGACTAATTTTGAAACTCGTGTAATAACTTCTGTCTTTTCCATAATCGGTTTTAATTAATTATGCTCCAAAAATAGATACAAGACAGAAGTCTTTCCGGAAGAATATACAAAGTACCCCGGTTTGTATACCAAACCGGGGTACTTTGTATAGATTCTGAAATTTGTTATTTAAAGATACGAACCCTTTCTTCCAACGGATTAAACTCTTTTTTCCCGGGTTCTTGCAACGGAATACCGAAAGGCATCTGTGCAACTAATTCCCAATTCTCGGGTAGTCCCCATTCCGCGATAACGGCTTCATCAATTAAAGGATTGTAATGTTGCAACGAAGCACCGAAGCCGGCATCCTCCAACATTGTCCAAATAGCTAACTGATGCATGGCAGAAGTATGTTGCGACCATATAGGGAATTTTTCATGATAGGTCGGGAATGCTTTTTGTAATCCCTCGACCACGGTACGGTCTTCAAAAAAGAGCACGGAACCATACCCCGCGGCAAATGATGTATCTACTTTCTTCTCGGTTGCCTTAAATGCTTCTTCTGAAACGATTTTACGCAATGTATCTTTCACGATATTCCATAATTTCAGGTGCTGTTCTCCTAATAATAAAACAACTCGTGTTGTTTGGGAGTTAAATGCGGAAGGGATATTCTTCACGGCAAACTTTACAATATCTTCTATCTCGCTATCAGTAATTAATGATTTATTTGTAATAGCGTAATAACTTCTTCTATGTGCTAAAGCTTCTTTTAATGTACTCATATCTCTTTCTTTTATTTTTTTACAAGATACGATTATTTTTCAAAAAAGTTAAGCCTTTCATGGTTTATCTTTTATCTGAAGTAAACGGACATAAAAATTGCCCAAGTATATTCATCACGTATACTTGGGCAAACACCAACTACTTGGATAGATAGTCGGAACTTAGAGAAGGCTATATGCACAAGTCACTCCTGCCATAACAATAGCGACCATACTCATCAATTTTATCAAAATATTCAAACTCGGTCCGGAAGTATCCTTAAACGGATCACCCACGGTATCTCCGATCACGGTAGCTTTGTGGTTATCGGAACCTTTACCCCCTAGATTGCCTTCTTCAATATACTTTTTAGCGTTATCCCATGCACCACCGGAGTTTGCCATAAAGATAGCGAGCACGAATCCGCTTCCCAAGCCCCCGGCCAACAAACCGATTACACCTGCAACACCGAAGATAAGTCCCATAGCCACGGGAATAATGATAGCCAGCAATGACGGGAAGATCATCTCGTGTTGGGCGCCTTTAGTCGAAATCTCCACGCATTTAGCGTAATCCGGTTCTGCTTCTCCGGTCATGATACCCTTGATTTCACGGAATTGGCGACGTACTTCGTTTACCATTTTTTGTGCAGCCCGTCCGACGGCATTCATCGTCAGTCCACAGAATACAAATGCCATCATGGAACCGATAAAAATACCTGCCAACACGTTCGGGTTCATTAAAGTAACATCATAATGAATCATAAAATCCTGTAACGTTGCATCAGCCGTTCTTACCGTGTTTTCCCCGACTGTCAGAATCTCCTCTCCCATACGTAACAATCCAATTTTTATTTCCTCGATATAAGAGGCAATCAATGCTAATCCGGTCAAAGCCGCGGAACCGATAGCAAATCCTTTGCCTGTCGCCGCGGTTGTATTGCCTAAAGCATCCAATGCATCCGTACGATGACGAACTTCCTCGCCCAAATGACTCATTTCGGCATTCCCCCCCGCGTTATCGGCTATCGGTCCGTAAGCATCCGTTGCCAACGTGATACCCAAGGTAGAAAGCATTCCGACAGCGGCAATACCCACTCCGTACAATCCCATGGACATATTGGAGAAGTCGAATTGTGACGCGAACAAAAATGAAAGTACAATACCCACCACGATCGTGAAAACCGGGATAGCCGTCGAAATCATACCCGTACCGATACCTTTAATAATCACGGTTGCGGGTCCGGTTTCCGAACTCTTGGCAATATCCTGCGTCGGTTTATAGGCATGTGAAGTATAATATTCTGTTCCTTTACCGATAATGATTCCCGTTATCAACCCGACAATCACGGATCCGCAAATCCAATAACTCAATCCCAATAAATAGATCACCAAGAAACTGGCGCCCACGATAAGAATTGAACTTACATTTATCCCCCGGTCAAGCGCTCTCAGTAATTGTTGTTGAGAAGCACCCTCTTTTGTTTTTACCATAAATATACCTAGCAACGATAAGATAACTCCAAAAGCGGCAATCAGCATCGGGGCCAGTATGGCGTTAAATTGCATATCCGCTTCCAGTCGGAACGCCGCGGCACCTAAAGCAGCCGTGGCAAGAATAGAACCGCAATACGATTCGTAAAGGTCTGCCCCCATACCAGCAACGTCCCCCACGTTATCCCCCACGTTATCTGCGATGGTCGCGGGATTACGAGGATCATCTTCCGGAATACCCGCTTCAACCTTACCCACGAGATCAGCACCCACGTCGGCCGCTTTCGTGAAGATACCTCCCCCCACTCTGGCGAACAGCGCCTGCGTCGATGCCCCCATACCAAAGGTCAACATGGTTGTCGTGATCACTATCGCTTTCTCCGTGGATGTAGCCTCTTCCACGAAATAATCGAGCAATAACCACCATAACGAAATATCAAGCAGAGCCAAGCCGACCACTACTAATCCCATTACCGCACCCGAACGAAAAGCAACTTTCAATCCATCGTTCAAACTTCTGCGTGCAGCATTTGCCGTCCTCGCCGAAGCATAAGTTGCGGTTTTCATCCCGATATAGCCTGCCAGACCGGAAAAGAAACCTCCGGTAAGAAAAGCAAACCATACCCACGGGTTTTGCAGCCCGGGACCGTACGCCATCCAAGCAAACAGAATACACAACACGAGGAACACCATAGCCACGATCCGGTATTGTTGTCGCAAATAAGCCATAGCTCCCCTGCGGACATGTCCGGCAATACGTTTCATCGTGTCGGTTCCTTCCGACTCTTTCATCATCCCTTTAAAGAAAATCCTCGCGAACAGAAGTGCGATAACGGCACATGCCGGTACTATCCAAAATAGATTATTCAACATGGTATTTATATTTGTAGTTAGTAAAAAGTCATACAAAAAAATACTCATCAAAATTTCAATGAACCTCGATGAGTAAAAGTACGAATAAAAACGAAAAATTATTCTCCGTTTCTATATTTTTTTTGCTAAAATAGAAAGAAATTTTGCAACCACTCTTCCGAAAATTAATTAAAATATTCAAGTATAATTTAATCCTTTTTAGGATAGGTCGTGTATTAATCTATAAAGATTGCGAAGGGGAGAAATTACATTATTATTAAATTTAAAACGATTTACAATGAAAACATTTTACATTTTTACAATTTTGAGTTTAGCGATTTGTCTAAATTCATCTTTCACTGCAAGTGGTGCTAGCGTAAAAGTTTATTACACAGCACCCGCTAATAATGGTGGAAGTCCGATAACAAGCTATATAATTGAAAAACAAGTTTATGGCAGTCCCAAGTGGATAAAAGTGATGCAAGTATATGGTAATGTATTAAATTGTACAGTAGATAATCTAGAAGAAACATTATATAGATTTAGAGTTAAAGCGGTCAATGCTTTTGGAGAAAGTGAGCCAAGTGAGCCAAGTGATTATGTTGACTTAATTGAAAAGCCACATTATGCAGAAGTTTATTTACGATGTAAAGATGGACGTAATAGAAAAGCGGCATATTCGAATATATCATTATTTGAAATACCTAACTTTCTAGAACTACCAGAAAAACCAATTATTAATATACCTTTTAGATCAGAAGAATAAACACATGATTCAAAACGATATGGTTAATCAAGATCTCAAACAGTTTATGAAATACGAAATGAAACTCCTTATGAGAGATTGGGGGTATCAGATCATTTTATTAATCGGTTTTATTTTGGTCATTTTCCTTCAACTTTTTTCGCAAGGAAATATAAGAAAAGTAGAGTGGATAGCCATATCACTCCCTTCCGCAATCCCTTATGCAAATGCCTATTTGATAAATTTTTTACAAGTATTTATTGCCATTTTCTGGTTTGGAAAATTTATTAATAATAGAAAAACTTGTCGTTCAAACGAAATAATTTCTATACATCCTTTCTCAAATAGTACTTATTTTTGGGGAAAATCATTAGCTTTCATATACCTTATGCTTATCTATAACATAATTTTAGTGTTAGTAGCTATATTCATAAATATTTTTGCCAGTGATTCTCCACTTTTCTTGTATACTTATTTATTCTATTTCTTGACATTAACGATACCTACACTTTTTTTCGTTACAGGACTTGTGATTTGTGTTAAAAGTATTATACGGAATAATGCTTTGTCACTTATGCTTCTACTCGGATTAATTTGTCTGGATATTTTATATGCACCTTATTTCTTTCACGGAGCTTTAGATTTATTCAGTTCTACTCTTTCTAATGTCTTTTCCGAAGTAACAGGATTTTATGGGATTGGCTTTTATTTACTTCACCGTGGAACATTTTTTTTATGGGGATGTGGACTACTTGTTTTAGGGAGTCTTTCTATAAATAGAATTCCAAATAAAATAAAAATGAAACAACCAATACTTGCAAAAGGAATTATATTTATAATTTTAGGTTGCATTTCTATAAGTTTATATTTAAATGGTTTTAGCAAAGAACAATATAAGCGGGAATCTATATATGCGCTTTTTCTTAAATACGAGTCTGCACTAAAAGCAAGGATAACAAATCATTATATTCAATTTAAACAACATGGATATCAATTGGACGCAATAAGTAAGTTGCACATATATAATCCCAATAGTCAAAATTTGTCTTCAATCATTTTCTATCTTAATCCCGGATTAAGTGTTGTAGAAACCACGATTGAAGGAAAATCTGTAAATTTTAAAAGAGAAGGACAGATTCTTATGGTTGAACATATCTTACAACCACAAGACAGCACATTCATTGAAATTCATTATACTGGCTCTATTGTTCCTGAAGTTTTTTATCCTGAAGTAAAAAATTTAAACTCATACCATACAGCAAGATGTTACTCTATATTCAATTTAGGAAAAGATTATTATTACCTTAATCCCGATTATACAATTCTTACACCGGAATGTTTATGGTATCCAACTTGTTTACCTCCGGTAAATATTTCATCTCCTTATTCTACATTAGAAAATTACACTCGTTTTTATTTAACCGTCATCGGAGAAAAGAACCGGATATCTATCTCACAAGGAAGAGCACAAATGAATGGGGATACCACCCGTTTCATTAATCATCAAGATCTAACAGGAATTTCACTCTGTATTGGAAAATATACTCGTAAAGCGATATCGCATAACAAGAAGTTGTATGAAATTTATGTATTCAAGGGACACGAATATTTAGTAGAACAATTCTCGGATCCTGTAGAAATCATTAATTATTGTAATAATCTTTATCAATCCGGAGATGAGAAATATGTATTTCACAAATTAGCACTTGTTGAAACACCCATCCATTTTTGTGCATATAGCCGACCATGGAAAAATAAAACAGAATACGTTCAACCTGAATTAATTTTCAGACCAGAACGAGAAGCATTAACTCGGACTTCATTTAAAGTTCAAAAAGAAATTAATAACGAGGGAATTTCTCCTCAACTTGAATGTTGGACTTATTATTTATGGAACTTTGAAGAAACAAGGAAACTTATACAAGGAAACATTTTCTTTGGTAAATTGAATCTAAAAGACCACAAAAATGAGTATGACATATCGTCAATTACCCGGAAAAATCACTATTTTATTTATTCGATGGAATTTCCCGGTATAGATATGCTATTTCAAGAATCTATAAATTCATGGGAATCAGCTATTAATAGTTATAAAAACTATGTAACATTAAATTTAGCTATACAGTATTTTAATGCTCATAACTTATCAGATGCCTTACAAGATTCAATTAACATCAATCAATTAAAACAAATCATTTGGAGTAAAAGTAATTATTATTTAAAATATTTACTTTGCCATATTTCTTCTGAGGAATTATATAAATTCCAACAAGCTTTTATATCACAACATTTATTTCAAGATATTTCATATGAGCAATATTGTAAAGAAATCCAAGAAAAATACAATATAGATCTCCTAGCTTTTACTAGACAATTATATGAAGAAAAACAACTAGCCTCATTTAGAGTGAGAGATGCTCAAATTGAGCTAGTTACAAATGCAACAGGCAAAAAAGGATACATAGAAAGCGTAAAAGTCTGGAACAAAGGTAATGTAGATGGAATAATCACCTTGGCTGCACCAAATAGGACAAATACTCATTATCTTATTCCCGCGGGTACATGTAAAGAAATCAAGAACTATTTTGAAGGAGAACCAGATGAATTTAACCTTGAAGTTCAAACCAATTTAGCCGATAACATTCCAGCATGTTACAGTTTTGAAAAGATAAAACCGAAAGAAACTAATCTGAAGTATTTTCATTCAGGTGTTTTCGACACGGATACCTCTTTGTTTTTGCCTCTTTCTAATGAATATGTTGTTGATAATATGAGTTCTAATTTCCATCTTATTGAAGATAAACATATTCTCAATAATCCAGAACAATGGAAATATATTCCTTATGAAGGAGCATACGGGGAACCAGTAGCCGGATTGCATTCAAAATTAGCAGGTAATGGTAGCTCGAAGATAGAATGGGAAATAATGTTACCGGAAGATGGTATATATGAACTATTCATCTATATTGCAGAAAAAGCGATAAAGAGTGCTGCACGTTCTTTAAAATTTATCGGAACAACAAAAGTGGAGAAAAAAGAACCCACACAAACTTACTATTTTAAACATGCAGATGGAGAAGAAAAAATGACATTAGAAGTTCTTCATTTAGGGAATGGATGGGTGTCCCTCGGAAAGTACCATTTCACAGCAGGACATACATCATTAATATTGACAGACGAAGGTGCCGATCAGTATCAAAAAATATTTGCAGATGCGGTGAAATGGGTGAAATACACGAAATAACAACTATTTAACAGTACCGTATAGTTCGAACGGTTCCGCGCTCGTGATTTCCACTTCATAGAACTCTCCGATTTGTAAAGGACGGTCGGTTGTTACAAATACTTCCTGATCCACTTCCGGCGAATCGTATTGCGTGCGTCCCACGAAAAACTCGCCTTCCGTCCTATCTATCAATACGGTAAGTTTCTTCCCGATCCAACTTTGATTCAACGCCGCCGCCACTTCCAACTGTCTTTCCATTAATTCTTCCGCCCGCTTATTTTTTATTTCTTCAGCAACATCATCTTTATAATTCTTGTCGCAATAAGTATCATCCTCGTGCGAGTACGGGAATACCCCCAGACGTTCGAATTTCATCGTTTCCACGAAATCAATCAATTCCCGGTAGTCCTCTTCCGTTTCTCCCGGGTGTCCCACCATTAACGTGGTTCGCAAGGCTATTCCGGGTACTTCTTCCCGAATTTTATTGATGAGGTCTATGGTCTGTTGTTTTGTTACACCTCTTCGCATCTGTTTCAGCATGTGATCACTACAATGCTGCAAAGCAATATCCAGATATTTGCATACATTTTCGCGCTCCCGCATCACGGGCAGCAACTCCATCGGGAACCCCGCCGGATAAGCGTAATGCAATTTTATCCACTTGATTCCCTTGATATCTGCAATTCGCTCCACCAACTCGGCAAGTCGATTTTTCCCGTACTTATCAATCCCGTAATAAGTAATATCCTGTGCCAACACCAATAGTTCCTTTACCCCTTGTTTAGCCAAACGCTCCGCTTCATCAACGATTTCCTCGAAAGGACGGGATTTGTATTCTCCCGTCATGATCGGAATGGCACAATAAGAGCATTTACGGTTGCATCCTTCCGATATCTTTAAATAGGCGTAATGCGGCGGTGTCGTCAAATGGCGTTCATTCCGAAGCTTTTCATCGTACTCTTTCCCAAGCTCCGCTAAAATACCCTTCCAGTCAAATTTCCCGAAATAAGCATCCACTTCCGGGATCTCTTTCTGTAATTCCGGCTCGTAACGTTGGGACAAACATCCCATAACAAATATCTTGTCCACCTTTCCCTCTTTCTTCAACTCCACCTGTTCCAGTATCGTGTTCACCGATTCTTCTTTCGCGTCCCCGATAAACCCGCAAGTATTGATTACAACAATCTTAGCCTTGGAATTCTCAACATCAACTTCAACACTATACCCTACTTTCTCCAATTGCTTCATCAACAACTCCGTATCCACGAGATTCTTGGAACACCCAAGACTTATAATATTTACTTTCTTCATTCTGCTTTCAAAATTTGCCGACAAAGGTAATATTTTTCATTTTCAATTTCTAATTCTGTATTTTAATTGACTTTCCGTATCTTTGTTAAATTCACCAGCTAATTTAAAGCTAACCGACATGAAGAATATAATAGAATCCATTATAAAAAAGTATCCTGTATCCCATGAAACGATAGAGGCATTGACTTCCCGTTTTGAAAAACACTTATTTCCCCGTAAATCCCATATAATAAAGGCAGACAAGTCTGACCGGAAAGTGTTTTTTATTGAATCGGGACTCACGAGGTCTTATATCCTGTCTGACGGTAAAGAAATAACCACGTGGTTTTCCAAAGAGGGGGACTGGACTTACGGATCGTTGGACTTTCTAAAGAACAAGGTTGGTTTCGAGTATGTGCAGACTCTTGAAGAAACAATAGCATATTCCATTCCGATAGATACACTTAATGAGTTGTTCCGAACCAATGTCGAATTAGCTAATTGGGCTCGCGTTTCTCATCAAGATGCATTTCTGCTATTACAAGATTTGCGTATCGAAAGGCTTACACTCCCCGCTAAAGAACGGTATGAAAAACTACTCCGGGATCTTCCCGGCTTGTGCAACAGGGTTAATTTAGGTTATATTTCCTCCTATCTCGGTATTACATTACCCACTCTAAGTAGAATACGAGGAGAATAAAGGTACGATTTTAATCTATCACAAATTTTTTCCGGTTTCTCGTTCCTATTTTTGCTTTTATAAACTATAAAAAGTAACGAGTATGAAAGAAATAAGAAAATTTGCTGACACGTGTAATGTTGTTATCTTTGATTTCGGTGGTGTCATTATGGATGTCGATGTTAATAAAACAGTTAAATCTTTTGAAGAACTCAATATCGACGGACTCGCTTATAATGACATTATAGCCGAGAACGGGTCGTTTTTCCGTGATCTCGAACTCGGGTTAATAACTCCTGCCGAATTCATTGATGAATTTCACGTGAATTTTCCGGCATCAAAAAACGTATCGGACGAGGATATTTGGAAGGCTTGGAACAATATGCTTCAGCCCTACAATAAAGAAAGAATAGAGTTGATTAAAACAATAAGAAAGCGTTATACAACCTGTATTTTCAGTAATACCAACTATCCTCACCGGAAAACATATAAAGCCATGTTCCGGGAGCAATTCGGGTATGATTTTGAAGACCTGTTCGACAAATACTTCTATTCAGATGAATTACATTTACGGAAACCCGATCCAAAAGCATACGAGCGGATCACGAAAGAACTTGCAATAGCCCCTCGCGAAATATTATTCATTGATGATAATCAAGCCAATATAGAACAAGCCAAGGCAAACGGATGGCAGGCTCATCTCTTGAAGAAGGGAGAAACGATTTCGGATATTTTTTATTTTGACAACCAAGAAGAAACAAACGAAATATAATTATTACAGAGACTTTCCGTATCTTTGCAACGAATTTCAAGCAAATGACTAAAGTTCGTGAAGAAATAACTTTATGAACTTTACAAACTTTATGAACCTTATGAACTACAACATACAGCAATGGTTACCGACAACCAAAAAAGAAGTTGAACAGCGGGGTTGGAATAGTATCGATGTAATTCTCTTTTCCGGAGATGCTTACGTGGATCATCCCTCTTTTGGGGCAGCAGTTATCGGACGCCTGTTGGAATCATTGGGTTTGAAAGTGGCTATCGTCCCCCAACCCAACTGGCAAGACGATTTACGGGATTTCAAGAAATTAGGGAAACCCAATTTGTTTTTCGGTATTAGTCCGGGATGCATGGATTCCATGGTCAATCATTACACGGCAGCCAAGCGTCGCCGTTCGGATGACGCCTACACGCCCGGTAATCGTAGCGGGGCACGTCCCGATATGCCCACCATCGTTTATACCCGTATATTAAAAGAGTTATTCCCGGATACTCCCGTCATTATCGGGGGAATTGAAGCATCATTGCGTCGCTTCACGCATTACGATTATTGGAAAGATACACTTAAACCCTCTATCCTCTTTGAAAGTCAAGCAGATATGCTCGTGTATGGCATGGGAGAAAAACCGCTTACCGAGCTTTGTCAAATGTTACGGAGAGGGATTCCTTTCCACAGTCTGACAAATATCCCACAAACCTGCGTGCTACGGGATAAGGAAGAAAAATACGCCACGAATAAAAGATGGCAAACCATTACTTTAGCGTCACACGAGGAATGCTTGACGGATAAAAAGAAATACGCCACGAATTTCCGGTATATCGAAGAAGAATCCAATAGTATTCACGCCGCCAAATTGATACAACCGATTGAGGACAAACTTATCATCGTGAACCCGCCCTATCCTCCCATGACCACGGACGAGATAGATGCCGTTTACGATCTCCCGTTCACCCGATTGCCTCACCCGAAATACAAGGACAAGGAAATACCGGCATACAACATGATCCGACATTCCATCACCCTGCATCGCGGATGTTTCGGGGGATGTGCCTTTTGCACGATCTCGGCTCATCAGGGAAAATTTATTGCTTCCCGTTCCGAACAATCCGTCTTGCGTGAAGTACAGCACGTGTGCGAGATGCCCGATTTCAAGGGAACCATATCCGACTTGGGGGGACCCTCTGCCAATATGTACGCGATGCGAGGCAAAGACTTGAACATTTGCGGACTGTGCAAACGTCCCTCCTGTCTGCACCCTACCGTGTGTAAAAATCTGAATACCGACCATTCGCACCTGTTACAGTTATATAATAAGGTGCGGCAAGAACCGCGAGTGAAACACTGTTTTATAGGTTCGGGCATCCGCTATGATCTGGTTATGCACCGCACGGGTAACAGAGAAGTAGACTTGACAAACCGGGAATACCTCGAAACGGTCATTAAACACCATGTTTCCGGGCGCTTTAAAGTCGCACCGGAACATAGTTCTGACAACGTGTTGCATCTGATGCGCAAACCCTCGTTCAAATTATTTCATGAATTGACAGCCCGCTTCAACGCGATCAATAAAAAAGAGCATTTAAAGCAACAAATCATACCTTATTTTATATCTTCTCACCCGGGATGTAATCTCGTGGATATGGCAGAATTGGCCATCCTGACAAAAGAACTGGATTTCCGTTTGGAACAGGTGCAGGATTTTACACCCACGCCCATGACATTAGCCACGGATATGTATTATTCCGGACTTCACCCCTACTCCTCGCGTAAGATTCAGTCTGCCAAGACAGAAACAGAGAAAAAACGTCAGAATATCTTCTTCTTCTGGTATAAAAGGGAATTCAAGGATGAAATTATCGGTATCTTGACGAAACTGAAAAGAAATGATATCGTAAAACGGTTATATTCAAATAAAAATAGATAATTATTTATTATTTCACGATTAATCATTAACTTTGAATCACGTAATTATAAAAACAAATATGCGCCACTATATCTGGATAATGTTATTTTTCATACTCACCTCGTGCTCACATCATCAAGCGGTGAAGAGTAACCGACGGGGTATGGATTACATTACCCGGGAACAACCCGGAAAGGCCTTACAGGAATTCAATAACGCCATCGCATTGGATCCGAATCTCTTTTCGGCTTACTATAACCGGGCTATTGCATTGGCAAACCTGAAACAACCCAAAGAAGCGCTGAAAGACATGAATTACGTGATTGCCAACGTACCCAATCATGCCATGGCATATTACAACCGGGGAATTATTCACGAGAATTTGGGCGAGGCTACTTTAGCGATACAGGATTACAGTCATGCCATTAACCTGCAACCCGATTTACTGGAAGCTTACCATTACCGGGGGATTGTACGTTACGGGATGAAAGATTTGGACGGCGCATTGGCAGACTACGAGAAAGCGATCTCGTTAGGACTAAAATCCAGTGCCGTATTCTTTAACCGGGGTGTCATCTTCCACCAAAAAGGACAATTAAGCAACGCTATTGAAAGTTACTCCCGTTCCATACAAATAGACCCCTCGAACGCGAAAGCCTATTACAACCGGGCTATATCCAAGCTAGTCGTTGATAATTACAAAGAAGCCCTC
This sequence comes from Butyricimonas muris, assembly GCF_046365375.1. Classification (NCBI taxonomy): domain Bacteria; kingdom Pseudomonadati; phylum Bacteroidota; class Bacteroidia; order Bacteroidales; family Odoribacteraceae; genus Butyricimonas; species Butyricimonas muris. The sequence continues at coordinate 125,112 of NZ_JBKEIT010000015.1, forward strand.
GAAGATCTCGAAATCTCGAAACGCCTCGGGTATCCTAAGGCGGCAGAAGTAATATCCCAATATTACCACTGATCGTATCGTTTCATCAGTAATTCACTAAATGCTTTGTTAGCGTGTTTACACAGCTTGTCCCGATCAAGGTCCCAACACATATGAAATTCAGCATACCAAGACTTTTTCTTTTCTTGGAGTACTTCTATCCACATATCAGCGAATTCTTCTTCTGTAATATCGGCTATTTCTACAACCTCTTCATTCTCTTTGAAAGATTTAAAAAAATTGTCTGCCCATAATAGTATGAAATATTGTATGATCCCTCTCCTTTTCCCGCGTGTTTGGCGCAAATACAAATAGAGTATCTTCCCTATCCTGTCAAACACCGGTTCGTATTCAATATATTGTAAAGAAAACAAAAGCATCACTTGGACGCCCCTCGTCAATGGCTCGTCCCATTTTTCCTTTTGCAGATAATCCGGGACATTGCAATATTGCATACAGTCCATCACACCCAACTCGGTCATTTCCAGTCTTTGATATCCATATCTGATACACCATTCTATCGTGTCTTCTTGTTCCGAATTCGAGAGTAAATATCGCAAGCATAGTAATTTCCCGTGACCACTTAACGGTTCTATCAGTTTGATAAGAGTAACCTCCCATTCAGGTGTCATATTAAACAGTGCTATCCCGACATAGAATGTGAATTCTTCATGCTGGCTGAGCGTGGTCAGTAAATTCAAATCTTTCTTATTACGAAGCATACCCACAAAAAGAATACCCAGCTTCACCACTTCCCGGTCCGGTGCTTTTCGAACCATCCAGTAAATTAATTCTATAGCATTATATTCAATCCTTATCTTTCTATCAGACAATTTTTCAAAAAACTCATCCATGTACCCTATGATGTGATGATCTTTCACCATATTATAGAACTCGACCTTATCCTCAAGACGCGCATGTTTTGAATAATTATCGAATAAATAAATCAACCGGTCAATAAACTTTGAGTTTATCTTAGGGTCCTCTCTATCTATCAACGAGTAATCATTATATCCCGGGGTATAATCCTTCCAATGTAGGTTATTCTCGCTAACATCCGGTAAATATCTATCCTTCTCATTCTTGTCTTTCAAATGGGCTTTTACATGCTCGAAAATAGGCGGTCGTCCCTCCCATGGTAACTTACCGCTAAAAGAATCTGTTTTCATATCATTGAATTTTAAAATTCCTCACCAATTTGTTCAAAATTACAAAAAAAACGGCATAAAAAAAAGAAGGCTAAGTAAATCTTAGCCCTCTTCCTCTTTAGCAAGACTATCTTTAACTTTGAGGAGTTGTCAATTTTGTCATGGCGTCCTTTACTTCCTTTAGAACCTCAGGAGCTTCCACGTTCTTCGGGTCAGCACTCATGGCTTCAACCAAGAACCCTTGGGCTTTTTTAAACTCTGCCATTGCTTTTGCTTTTCCTGCTTCGTATTTATCATTTTCCTTGTTAGCGAAAGGAGTCGCTTCTTGAAGAATAGCGGCACCGTTATTAAAATACAAAGTACCTAAACTAACCAATCCTTGAGCTTTAAAACCTTTGTCACTCATGTTGGCTATTTTCTGGTAATTCTCGGCAGCCTTGGCAATATTATTCGCCTTTTGGAATTTCTGCCCTTCTTTCAAGAAATACACGGCATATGTTCTCATCAAAGCGGAATTCTGTCCCGGAGTCGCCTTGATACCTTCTTCCAGTGTTTTAATCATCTGGTCTGTTTTCTTCAAGTTCTTCTCGGCATCTGCTTTGCCGGCATAGGAATCTTTTAATTTGTATTTATTCGCGATAGACATCGTGAAATACTTCTCGGCAGCCACGTAATCTTTCAGTTTATTAGCACAAACAGCCACGTTGTAAACACTGGCGTCATCTTTAAAATCTATTGCTTTTAAATAATTCTCCCAATTGGTAAATGCTTCCTTGTAATTTTTTGCTTTCCATGCGGCATTTCCCGCATTCTTTAATTTACCTGCTTCTTCTTCCGTCGTTTGTGCTGCAAGTGTTCCCACAAAAAAGCTTACTAGAACAAATAAAAGTAGTTTTTTCATAATCCTCTGAGTTTTGTATTTTACGTGATAAATTTCATTATTCATGCCCCTAAGATAACACACTCTTAAGAAAAATCAAAAGCCTCTTAACTTATTTTTCACATTTATGAGTTCATTTTACGCTATCTGACTGATAAAGAAGTGACAAAATTTTCTTCAACCCAATCTCGTCTTCCTTGTCAAATGCCGATAAATGATCGCTATCCACGTCTAAACAACCGAAAATAACCCCTTTTTGATCTCTTAACGGGATTACAATTTCACTTTTTGAAGCCGCATTACACGCGATATGTCCGGGAAACTCTTCCACATTATCCACGATAACGGTTTCTCCCGAATTAATAGCCGCCCAACAAACACCCCCGTTACGCAATTTCTGACAAGCCACGGGACCTTGGTATGAACGCACGATCAATTCTCCGTCTATCAACACGTACACCCCCGTCCAAAAAAAAGATTGCATCTTGTGATGCAACACCGCCTCCATGGTCGCCAGTCGAGCCCAAACATCTTCCGTCGACTGAATGTACTGCTTGATTTGTTCGTACAAACGATCGTATTTGGCTAGTTTCTTAGATTGATCCATATATTAATTTCTGATTTGCGAATTACGATTTATGATTCCGGAGAGCTACATCGCAAATCTGAAATCATAAATCGTAAATTAGAGCGTTATTAAAGTTTTTCCAAAATATCAACCAAATGCTGCCACCACATTTCCACAGTCTTGATATTTATCTTTTCGTCCGGCGAGTGTACGCCCCGTAAAGTCGGTCCGAAAGAAACCATATCCATGTTCGGGTATTTCTCGAGGAACAAACCACACTCCAACCCGGCATGGATAGAACGCACGATAGGTGCTTTGCCGAACAAACGTTTGTATGACTCCACAGCCACTTTTACCACGGGAGAATCCGGATTCGGAGCCCAACCGGGATAACCTTCTCCATGTTCTACCTTGGCTCCTGCCAGCGTGAATACGGACTCAACCATATTCGCGATATTGAATTTCTCCGAATTTACATCACTGCGCTGGGAAGTCGTGATTAAAATGTTGTTCGGTTCATTAAACCGGACTGCTGCCAGATTCGTGGATGTTTCCACCAATCCCGGCATACGATAACTCATGGAGAAAACCCCGTGCGGACATGCATACAATGAATTAAGCAATGCATTAGTGCTTTTTGCCGTCAGCACTTCCGCGGGAACATCATCAGATTCCAATGCCAACTGTAAACCCGACTCGGTAATCTTCCACACGTTTTCCATTTCCGCCGCGTAAACATTAAAATCCGCTCTCACGTTTTCACGATATTGATCTTTAAAGGTGATCACGGCAGAAGCCTCGCGAGCGATAGCGTTACGCAAATTTCCTCCCTCGAGAACAGAAACCCGTACTCCATACTTCCGGTTCAGATCCCACACGAACCGATTCAGTATTTTAATGGCATTTCCTCTACCTTTATTAATATCGTCACCGGAGTGACCTCCTTGTAATCCTTTTACCTGTATTTTCACGGCGAAAGAATTTGCCGGAGTCTTTTCCGTTTCATATCCCATATTAATAACGGTATCGATACCTCCCGCGCAACCGATGAACATCTCTCCTTCATCTTCCGAATCAAGATTTAAAAGGATATTACCACTCAGGAAACCCGGTTGCAAAGCAAATGCACCTGTCAATCCGGTTTCCTCATCCACGGTAAACAAACATTCGATAGGACCATGAGCAATATCCGTAGAGGTCAACACGGCCATTTGCGCAGCCATACCGATTCCGTCGTCCGCACCCAAAGTAGTTCCTTTAGCACGTACCCACTCCCCATCCACGTAAGGTAATATAGGATCTTTATCGAAATCATGTATCGTATCGGAATTTTTCTCGCATACCATATCCATATGTGCTTGCAATATCACGGTCGGGGCATTCTCCCGTCCTTTTGTTGCCGGCTTCTTGATCAACACGTTTCCGGCATCATCTCTTTTTGCCTCTAAACCATGCTTGCTTGCCCAATCCAACATGTAAGCAATAATCTTTTCTTCTTTTTTAGAAGGGCGGGGAACTTGACAAATTTCTTCAAAATATCCCCAAACAGCTTCTGGTTTTAATCCTTGAAAAACACCCATAGTGATTTTAAATTTATGATTTTAGATTTATGATTTTTGTTCGCCTTCGGCGAGTTACAAGTTACATTTGCCTTCTGCAAGTTGGTTACTCGCATTTCATTTTCAATTTTCAATTCTCCATTTTCAATTGTTTCATTATACATTCAGTTTCTTCAACACCCAAATGGCAGACTTCAACTCTTGCGAAGACAGGGTGAAACTCATGTCCGTGTGCACCTGCTCTTCTATCTGCTCCAATGCGTGACGGGAATCAATTCCTTTTTCCGTCAGAACGACAAAATTATTCCGCTTGTCCTCTTTGCACATTTTTCGTTGAACGTATCCTCTTTTCTGTAAGGTGTTCAACAATTTAGTGACATTATATTTGTCCTTTTGAAGTTGTTTGGAAATGGTTTGTTGGTTCACGTTATCTTTTGCCCACAACACTTGCAAAAGCTCGTATTGCTCCCGGCTGATATCATAACCGGCATTTTGAAAACTACGATTCAGCATTTTCGTGTAACCTCTTTCCGCCTTGCTCAAAAGGGCTACCAGTTCACTTAGTTCGGTCATAGTCGTTGCATTTTATACTATGCACAAACTTAATTATTTTTTCCGAAAATAAATACTTCAAGCAAGATTATTTCTCTCGAAAATTACTTGATAATCTCCCCGTTCTCGTAATATCGCTCCGGTGACAAGAAAGAAAAATAGACATCACTCTCCGGATATCCGGCTTCTTGTAAACTCTGGTACACGATCTTAGCTAAAGCATCCTGTTGTTCTTTCGGGCGTTCGAAATACTCGATCTCCACGAACGGATACGCCTGCAAATGATCCTCCCCGGACACAAAAGAGGAATGCACCACCTCCAATACAACCGTTTCCCGGGGACATCCCAAGGTACTTACAATCTCGGAAATCAACCGCTCGCCTACCCGAGCCAATTTCTCTTTTTCTATGGCATGAAATCTCAAAAAAGGCATAACTATTAATTGAAAATGCAGAATTGAAAATTGAAAATGATCCTCTATCCTGCAAGATTAAACATTTTAACTTCAATGGAATATTTTCATTATATCTCCCGTAAAGAAATAATTCTCCACTTTCAATTTTCAATTTTCAATTGTTTGAAAAACCATTCAGATGTTTCCCGTACTTTCTGTACTACATCGTTTAACGGTAACGGCATTTGTCCCCCCGCGGCATTCAAGTGTCCTCCCCCGTTAAAATATTCCTTCGCCCACAAATTCACGGGTATATTTCCTTTTGAACGGAATGATAATTTCACTTTATCCTTACGTTCCGTGATCTGCACGGAAACCAATATCTCTTCTATTGACAGCGGGATATTCACCAGACCTTCCAAATCCCCGTCCTTGTAATTATAGACATCCAATTCCTGCAAAGTAATCGGAATAACGGCAACCGGAAAATGTTCATCTATCGTGAGTTTATTCAAAAGACAATTTCCCGTCAATCTCAATCGAGAGAGCGTGTTACGCTGGTAAAGTTGCTCATGCACGTAATCCTTGTCCAGCCCCAAGGCTAATAAATCGGCAATCACCCGGTAGGTTTCTGGATGAGAAGAATTATGACTCAAACCGCCCGTATCCGTTGAAATCCCGGCATATATGGCATTGGCTATATCCGTATCAATGATCTCTTTTCCCCATATCCCGGAAATCACGTTGTACAACAATTCGCACGTGGAAGAAACACTGGTATCGGAAATCCGATAAGTCACCTCGTCCGGATCGGGATGATGATCTATCATGATCGTTTCCCCCTTGAATTCCCTCACGAAAGGCTCCAAATCCCCTTCTCTCGCTATGGTATTATGATCCAGCATAAACAATACATCCGCTTTTCTCAACCACTGTTTACACTCTTTCTGTCTATTCTGGAAAGAAATGGCATCCGGTATACGTTTCAACCACTTCAAATAATCCGGTATATAATCACACGTCATCAATTGCGCGTTGATCCCGACTTTATCCAACACTTGCCACAAGGCTGAACACGATCCCGCCGCATCCCCGTCAGGTGAAATATGAGGTATAATAACAACATTCAAATTTTTGACTGCCAGTCTTTCTTTTATCTTCTCGATGATTTCTTCGTACATTCTATCTAATTTTCGAATTCCCGCAAAAATAGGAAAAAACTACATTTATAACGTGTAATCTCAAAGATAAAAATACAAACACTGATTATTCTACACCTGAATTATCCCTAAATCAAGTGAATGACAATTCCAAACATGGAATTTTGAGGATTAAATAGTCCATTTGAATTTAAATAAACCAACGTTTTATTATATTACAAATATAAGCTATTTATTGGGAATCTCGAAGATTTTTTTCATCTGTTTAAATTTTTCATTTTCAACATGAAAAGAAAAAAATGAATCTTTAAAAGGACATATTCAGAATCCTAAATTTTGAATATTATCAAACGTTCCTTTTATGATTACATAAAACAACAGTTAAACACCTAATATACAGCAAATAAAATATTTGTTTTAAAAATCTATTAACCACGAGTGGACGCTACTATTATTATGCAAGATAATCTGATAATAAATCTCTTAGGGAAAGATCAAGAAAAATCTTTTCGTTACCTGTATGAAAAATATGTAGTTCAATTACGTTATTTTGCAGCCAAATACATTGACGATAAAATGGCTGTTGCAGATATCGTACAAGACGCATTTGTTCGGCTATGGGAAAAAAAATCTCAATTCCAAGATGAGAATACTATCAAAGCATTTTTGTATAGGGTAGTTCAAAATGCTTGTATTGACCTCATTCGTCATCACGAGGCAGCCCAAAATTACACGAAACACGTCATAGCAGAAAATGAAGAAGATTCCTTTCTGGACAATATACTTGAAACAGAAATATTTCAAGCTTTGCGAACTGTATTCAACGAACTTCCCCCCGCTTGCAAGGAAGTTTATCTATTAAGCCTCAACGGCAAATCCCATGAACAGATCTCCCAACTGTTAGATATCTCGATAAACACCATAAAGAAGCACAAGAACAATGCCAATCATTATATGCGTGAAAGATTAAAACACATATTATCCATATTACTATAAAGATACATTACAATATTAATTTAATAAAAAATTCTCCTCAAGATTCAGCAAGAATACATGAGGAGAATAAATTAAGACACAACACATTCAGGCACCAACTTAATCACTCGCTCTGCTTCAAACCTTGTTTCACTTTTTCCACGAAAACATCCGGAGATTGAGCTCCCACGATTTGAAAAAGCACCTCTCCTTCCGCATTCAATAAAAACATTGTCGGAAACGCTTTAACTCCATATCTCTTGCCCAACTCTCTCCCTTCCTCTGTTTCCATATCAATTTTCACGTTCACGAAACGTGCATTCATGAAATCCCCAACAGTCTTAAGCGGGAAAACTTGATTACTCATTTTCTTGCAAGGACCACACCAAGTCGTGTAACAATCCAAGAACACAAGCTTATTCTCCTGCTTTGCCTTTTTCAGTACTTCAGCAAAAGACAAATTCTCGAACTTCATTCCCTCCTTGTTCACGAGTTTATTCAAAGCTCCTTGATAATAATCTCGAGCCGTCCCCTTCATTTTGTCCATTTTTTCCTTCAAATAAGCGATAATAAGCCCCTCCTCGGCTGTGGACAAATCTGGTAAATTCACTAAACCTAAATCAACATTTACAACAAGTTGTGGATGTAAACCGCTAGATTTATGTTTTAAAATATTCAAAATTTTATTCAGGTCCCGATCCGTGTGCGCTTTGACGATATCGTACACCGTATAAACCGTGCTTGTATCCGGTAAACCATTATTTTGCATAGAGATATAAAGATCTAATAACTTCTCGCTATTGTAAATCTTCTCTCCGGTTGTATAAGGATATAATTCACCTATATACCCCTTCTCTATTAATTCATTTACTGATTTCAAACCATTCTGCTTCACGAAATCTTTCTTGTGCTCCACTACGAAACGGAACATTTCATCATCCAAGCCACGTACTTTTTTACAGTATAAATCCCAATTCTCTGCTTTACACCATTCGGATTTCTTCAATTTCATGAAAAATTCATCTGTTACCAGTTTCGCTTTTTCCCTTTCATCCGCTACATCCAATACTTTGGCATAATCCCTTAAAAACTTCACTCCCCGTTCACCACTTTCATACCTTCTATTCATCTCCGGCAAAGTCGTTTTCGGGTTCAACGCTTGAGCCAATAACTGCTGGAATTCAGGTAATTTTACACCACCGACAATCCGGTAAAGAATTTCACCGTTACTATCCAATACCAGATAATGGGCTTGAAACTTCACGTCATATTTTTTTGCGAAAGGCTTCCCCTCTTTCGTGGTCACGTCAATAAAGAAATTCACGAAATGCTTATCCATCCAATCGGCAAACTTTTGATCACTAAACACCAATTTATTCATGGCATGGCAAGGTACTGCCCAATCGGCAAAACAATTAAAGAAGATTGGTTTTTTCTCTTCTTTAGCCCTTTTCAAAGCCTCTTCAAAAGAATAAACGTACTTCATCCTTACATCTGCTTTCACTTCATCCCCGTACATGCTTTGGGCAGAAACGCCCAAAGCAATAAATAACATACTTACAAACAATACAATCTTTTTCATCATAATTTACTTTAATTATTTTTTAATACAACGTACACTATAAGCTGCTGTCAAATCGGAAGTTCCACGCATAATTTGATCATTTTCCATGGAAAGCAACCGGATAATCCCGTGATTAATCGTATCATTCTCCACAACCTTTGAAGACGACCAGAAATAAGCCCGACTTCCCTTATTAATGAAATTTGTTCCATACATAAAAGTACCGAAAACCCGAGCCCCGCTAAATAAAGCATCAAAACCGCATCCATCTTTTCCGGCTTTCAACAAGCGTCCCTCTTCTCCACCTCTCCAAACATCCAATTTATCAAGTTCCGAAAGCGACATTCCTAAATTCTCTTCTAACTTTTTCCAATCCTCATCCGTGGGCAATCGCCATCCCTCGGGCACAGCTTTCACTGCCCCATCATAAGAATAAAGAAAACCGTTTACCGATGAATAATTCCCATTCTTAGCTTCCGTATCCTTTAAATTATTTTCTACAAGCTCTGCAAGAGCAAACGGCAAAAGATTATTATACATCCTTTTAATAGCCTTCACTCCATTAGGACAAGTAACTTCACACGTTCTCTCCACCATACTTATTGCCTCAGAAACAGGCATCTGATAATCCACCACATATGCCTTTAATAAATCACCTACGGAAAAAATATCATTATATCGCTCGGATAACTCTCCCCGTTCCATGGCAGCATTCATAGAATCTGTAAAAAGTTCTACACTAACCTTTGCATCATATTCCCTTACAGCTCCTTCTTTAAACGTGTAACACCCATCTATACTTCCCAATGGCAAACGATATTTCAAATTCTCTGCCATCCATGTCTGTTCGCCAATGGTCACGCATTTATACACTTTCATATCACGTGGGTCCGTGAATTCGGAAAAAGCAACCTCCGGCTTTACCACGTGATCATCATTATTACATGCATAATAAACAATCACGCTCAACAGTATTATCATTATCTTTTTCATCTTCTGTTTACTTTATAATTCAACACCCAATTCATTGACAACAATTTCATACAGAATATTATATTTCTGCATTACCAAGGGAGAATCTCCCCATTTTTCTTCAAATTCTTCCGGTGACCACCTCAACATTTCCGTGATATACCCGACTAAATCGTCCTCTTTCTTTCGCGGTGTCCAAGTATTAGCTAACCCGCAAGAAACAAACCCCCATGCTCCTATCTTTTCCCGAACACACTTTCGAAAGTTTTCCAAACCTTCAGGGGTAAACCATTGAGCAGTCCCCCAATTATCATCAAAACACTGAGGCCCAAAAGAAGATTGTCCCGGAATATAATTCCAGCTACCGGTAAACCCAAAATCATTAGGAAACACCAAGTATTCATAATAATCGGGATCCAAAGAAGAAAAAGGAGTATCAAACCATTCCGGCTTGGAAAAACTGTAAAATTGTGTCAATAACGTCTTGTAATTCAATATTTTACTCTTCACCATTTCCTTCATCATCTCCGTGGGCAAATCACGTATCACCCCGTCACTTTTCCAATCACCTGTCATCAAAAGTGTTCGTAAATAAATTTGATACGCACCTTCACCCAAAACTTGAATATTATCATAGTTATCTTGTGCTCTAACAGATTTCACTACAAAAAAATTATACGGGTAAAGTGCTTTATTAACAAGGGCCAAATAATTCTCAATAATATTTAAAGCCTTTAATTGTTCTTCCGGTTCTACAAGGTATTCATACCGATATGCAAATTGAGAATAAGAAGAAAAATTCCATGCCAAATCCAAGGTTTCATATCGATAGATAGGATTTCCATTTATATCTTCCTTCAGGAAAGATTTCTTGATCGTATCGTTAAAGTAAATCGGAACATTATACTTCTTGTAAATCTCGTATACCCGATGTTTCACGGGATCTGACGGGTCGTCTTCAATCACGTAAAAATTCTCGTACTCGATTTTCTGTGTTAAAGCACCTTCTTTCGAGCAACCGAACATAAAAATAATCAATACAATGTACAATATTGTCTTCATACTCGTGTGGTTAATTATTTTATTCATTTTATTTTTCATCACCGGCTCCACCAGCAGACCTATAGATTAAATGAGAATACTCCCTTTGCTCCCTTGGATTATCCCGCATACCGGTATCAAATTCCAACACGGACTTTGGAATAGCAAACGTGTATGCCAAATCGTTTTCTTGCAGAGAATAAACTTCCCCATGTTTAAACTCACGTCTATTATCCCAATCATAAACAGAAAACATATGTTCTATGACCTTTTTAAAAGGAGCTTTACGGCATACGGCATATCGGCGTAAATCAAACCAACGGTGCCCCTCGAAACACAACTCCTTTCTTCTTTCCTCTCTCACGGCTTCCGTTATATCTGCTGCAGAATATTCAATATCCCTGTATTCAGCTATCCTATTTCTCCTCAAACGATTCAAGTATTCGGAAGCCGTACCGGGATCATCAGACATGGCACACGCTTCTGCCATATTCAAATACCCCTCCGCTGTTCTTAACAACCAAAAATCAGAAACATTCGAGCGATAAACACCTCTTTTGTATTTTCTTCCCAACCCTATACTATCTATCTCCGAAGCATTAGAAAAATATAAATCACGTCGACAATCAGCCTCCTCGTATAAACGGTACAAATCTTTAGTCACGCAAAAATTTCCCCCTAATCCCGTGATATCATTCTGTAAACTCAAAGAGCCTTGTGAAAATAAAACTTCAACACTATTTTCAGATATTGCGACCGCTTCCGGGTCCGTGAGTGAATTAAAATTATACAAGTCACGTCTTAACTTCAAAAAATCCTCGGCGGCTACTCGTGCATTTTTCCAATCTTGCATATACAAGTACACCCGACTTAACAACAAACGTGCGGCTGCCTCAGAAGCCCGATAAAAAGAGCGAGTCTGGGGACTTTGTTGAAAACACTTCACGGACACCTTCAAGTCATCCACGATCTGCGCGTAAACCTCAGCGACGGACGCTCTTTCGAATTGCGTGTTTTTATCTTTATCATGTTCCACGTAATGCGTCAACTTCAAGGGAACTCCTAAGGTGGATGCCGCAGTTTCCGGAGCATAGGCATTAGCATACACATTCACCAGTACCAGATAGAATTGGGCACGCAAAAACAAACATTCGCCTTGAAGTGTCAATGCATCCAATTTTTCTTGTGGTGAAGCCTGACTCACGTTTTTCAACTCGTTCAAGATAATATTAGTGGTATTTATGCGACTATATAACTCATCCCACAAGGCATTATCTCCGGATAAATTTTTTTGGTCATAATCTCTTCCCACCTCGTATTGCCAAGTATAGTAACCGTAATAAGTAGTATTCAAGTACACGTATTCGTTACTCGTGTTAGCCGTGTGCATTATCACAGTATTAACGTCATCATCTAAAATATGTAACCACCATCCGACAGTACCTCGGGCTAAATCCTTCACCTCGCTACTTGGTAAGTATCCGCTTCCTAAAATTACCTCGTTTAAATCGGACACTGTTTTGGGTATAACCAAATCTTGCGAATAATCTTCCAAAAAATCAGAACATCCGGCAAACAGCACCACGATAATACTATATATAAAATATTTCATCTTAATTTCTATTTAAAAAGTTACATTAAATTGAAATGTATACGACGGTCGAACAGACAGATTCGGTTTCGCAAATCCCGATTGCGAGGGATCTTGACCTTTCAATTCTTTCGCCGACAGGGTAAACAAGTTCATCGCGTTCAAACTCACTTGGATTGCCTCAAAAGGAGTGTACGACAAAATATCCTTACCGAACGTGTAGCGCAAAGACATCGAATTACATCTAAGATAATTACCGCTTACAACCCGAAGGTTGGATTTATCGTACATATCCCACGTGCTACGGGCAAATTTCTGAATATGCGTTGCATTATTCAGGCTACTTGAAAAATGAGCATAATAGTGCATGTAATCAGCATCCGCCGGACTCAATATAGCGGGAATATTTGTTTTCGTTTCGTCACCGGGAACTTGCCAACGATTTAAAAACTCCTTTCTAACATTAGCTTCCGCACTCACCCCGGATACAATAGGCTCGTAAAGAGCAAATAAACGCACCTTTGAACCTAACCCGTAAGCCATATTCATCGTCAACGTGAAATTCTTATAGGTGAAAGTATTGGCAAAATTTCCACTGAACTTCGGTTCTCGCTGCCCACTCTTTTCCATGATCATCAAAACGGTTTCTTCCAACGATTTATATTTCAAAAGGTGTTGACGATCAGCATAATCATCAAATACCGGAGTTCCATTTTCAGGACTCAATCCTAAAAATTTATACGAATAGAAAGAACCTATCGCCGTACCGTTAATAATTGCTGTTCCATTCAAATAATCGTCTATAGTATAAACCTCAACTGTTTCCGATTCCACCTTATTCATATTTCCGGAATATTGAGTAGAAAACAACCACTGGAAATCTTTTGTTTTTATAGGTTTCACTTGCAAAGCGATCGAATAACCGTCATTTTTTAAATCACCGCTATTCATCGTGTAATTGGAAAGTCCATTAACTGTTGATACTCTTACCGAAGTGAAACAATCTTCTGTCTTTTTAAAATAAAGAGAACCTTCTATATTCACGCGAGATTTAAAAAATGACAAATCCAACCCGAGGTCGAAAGAGTGAGTCTCCTCCCACTTCAGATTCGGGTTCGGGTAACGGGCGATAACCGATACATTTTCATTATACATCGGGTCTATCGTTCCTTGTTTAATCGTCAAGTTCGGACTTTGATCATCCAACATATTACCCTGATAACCGTATGAAGTCCTAAATCTTGCTTCATTTACAAAATTCCAGTTTCTTAGAATATTTTCTTTCAAATTCCAACTCCCGGAAATTGCCCAAATAGGCAAGAATTTATCATTACTTTGACTACCGAATTTATTAGAAAAATCACAACGCGCATTAGCATACAGCGTGAAATGATTACCGTAACTATAACTTAAAGTCAAATATCCGGACACCTGATGTGAAATTCCATGTTTCAGTGTTCTGTGATTTTCGTTCAACCATTTGGCATAGCGAGTATACAAGGTAAGATCAACTTCATCAATAAATTGCATTCCCCGATCTTTTACATATCCCCGGTTTTCATCACTGATACTCCGTGAAGTCGAGCCATTCATCTCGAACCCTCCGGTAGACATAATCATATGTTGATCATCACTACCGAACGGTTTACGAAAATCGTATTGTACACGGAATACATAACTTTCGTTTATCGTGTTGGTCGTTTTCAAGATACCACCGTAAGGCAAATAACACTCCCCGTCATCTCCCGGCATAGGAACTTCCTCGTATTCGGCATTTTTCCAACGAGCCGCGTAATGTGACTTTTCACCCCACCACTGTTCTTGCAAAGTACTACTTCGATTATAATTTCCGGCTACAGTAACATCCAACTCCCTCCACGGTGAATATTTCAAATTCAAGCGAGCACCTAGCGTGTTTCCATCATAGGAGTTTGAACTATTGTCAATCTCGTTCAAAATATTATACCTAAACAGACTGGCCCACCTATTCATCCCATTGTAAGCCGATTTCTCGTAATAATACAAAGTACCATCCGGGTTATAGCAAGGCAAGGCACGTGTTGTATTGTAAGCGTAGTCCATCGCATCAATTTCCGGCATCAAATGATTCTTCTTTTGCACGTTCCCGTCTAAAGAAAAACTAGCTTTTACTTTCTCTGAAAAAGTCATATCCATATTTATTCTCGCCGTGTATCTTTCTGTGTATGTCGTTTTAGATACTCCATCCTCGTAATTATACCCTAGGGAAGCATAGTAACGTACACTCTCGGTACCCCCCGAAACACTCAAAGTATGATCGTGAGAATAAGTATCTTGTGTCAAAATATCGAACCAGTCGGTATTCACTGTTTCATATCTCTTCACTTCATCTAAAAACTCGTCGTAATTCGTTTGTCCCGTGTAAAGACGATATGCGGCACCTTCATACCCCACCATCGGCATATTACTTGGGAACGGATAATGCAATTCCGTCAAATCCTTTCCGAACTGTACACGTTGCTGTGAATTCATCAAATTGATATTACGGTCAGAATAACGGGGACGGCGTGTGTATTTTGACGAATGATTATAAGAAACACGTGCAGGCCCTATCGCCCCTTTCTTTGTTGTTACCACAATCACACCGTTCGCCGCACGGGTACCGTAAAGAGCTGTCGCGGAAGCGTCTTTCAACACGTCAATACGCTCAATATCCTGAGGATTAATTCCGGCGATAGCATTCCCGATAATATTAATATAATCAGGATTGTTCAAATCGTCATTACTCACGTCTACCGGATCATCCAAAATAAAACCGTCCAAAACCCACAGGGGTTCCCGGTTACCCAACAACGTGGAGGTTCCTCTTACGCGAATACGCGGAGTTGCCCCAACCTCTCCCGAGTTAGTCATCAACAATAACTCCGGTATTCTCCCTTCCAACGCTTGATCAATACTCGTCATACCCGGCACCAACACGTCTGCCGCGTTCACGGTAGTAATCGCACTTGTCAAATGCTTCTTGTCAATCGTTTGATAACCCGTGATTACCACTTCATCCATCTCGGCGACATCTTCCTCCATCTTAACATTGATGTTCAGTTTCTCTTTCACGGTAATATATTGAGTTTTCATACCGATAAAAGAAAACATCAATATAACCTCCCCGGTTGTCGGGACACCAAGTTTGTAATTACCATTCACATCTGAAACAGTACCGACGGTCAACCCCTTGATTAAAATCGTAACCCCGGGTAAGGGACTTCCGTTCATGTCTGAAACTTTTCCCGTGACCACTTTCGTCTGTTCCGCCTTTGTCTCTTCTCGCCGAATGACAATAGTCTGCCCGTTAATAGCATAAATCAATCCTGTACCCTTCAAACAATCAGAGAGAACTGCATCAATCGTCGCATCCTTGTACGAAACATCCCTCTGCTTAAAAGCGGATAAGTAGGAATCGCTATAAACGAAATCATACGCCGAGATACGTTTAATCTCGTTGATGACCTCTTTTAAAGTAGCATTTTTCAGACTAAAGGTCATTTTTACCTCCTGACAATAAGCTCGTTGGCTTAATTGAGTCGTGAAAACAAGGAAAAGCAGGAATAAAAACCACCTTTTCCTCACAACATTAAAATTTTTCTTCATAGATTTGTATTTGAATTTAATAATCATTCTGCCCCTGTTCGCATCAGAGGTAGTTTTTAAGTAGCGTTACCAGCGCTACTTTTTATTTTACAATCACGGTATTATCCTCTATTTCAAATTTCACGCATCCTGTTTCTTCCAGCAAATCAAGCACCTCTGCGAATACCTCGTGTTTTTTGATATTCAAAGAGAAGGGTAACACACGCGACTCTTCCCGTTCGAAAACCACGTTAAAAGCGTACCACCGTCCCAAATCTTTCAGAACCCGTTCCAAGGGGCAATTGTCAAAAATCAGACGTCCGTCTTTCCAACCGATATATAAATTGACATTAACCTCTTTCGCATCCAGCCGTCCATCCGATCTATTGAACGTAGCCTGCAAGTCCGGAATCAGGATAACACTGCGCTCCTCGGATTCCACGCTCACTTTCCCTTGTTTTAAAGTCGTTTTGATACATTCTTCGTCACTGTAAGCCCTTACCCCAAATTCTGTACCCATAACTTGAACCCGCAGGGGATCGACATCCACGATAAAGGGTTTGGTCGCATCTTTTCGTACTTCAAAATAAGCCTCTCCTTTCAAACGAACTCTTCTCTCTTGCCCCGTAAAATGCGCCGGATAAGATAATTCCGATTCGGCATTCAGATATACTGTCGAGCCATCGGACAAAACCAACACGTATTCGCCTCCCCGGGGAATCCGCAACGTATGATATTCGACTATCGTATCCACGTTTCCCGATGAATAAGTCAACATCTCACTATCGGCAGATAAAGTAACCCTATGATTGGTCAATGCCTCCAAATCCTCTTCGTTCTTTAAATCGAACTCCCTCCCGTCGGACAAAACCAAAATAGCCCTAGACTCCAATTCTTGGATTGCATTCCTTTTGGCTACCACGACCTCTTTTTCCGGAATATATTTCTCGTTACTAAAGTATAGCACTCCACCGACAGACAATAACATAACGGCTATCGCGGCGTATTGCAAAACTCTTCTTAACCCGATTCGACGGCTCCCTATCGTTCTCGTGTAAATTTGTTTCCACTCGGCATCCATCTCCTCTCCCGTCATTTCATGAGCCGTCAGGCTCTCCTCGAAATGTCGACGGGAAATCATCCGTTGAAAAATCTCCTCGTTCTTGGAAGATTCCATACGCCACGCATCCAAATCCTCCATTTCCCGCTTATTTAAGTTGCCTTGCACGTAGCGGGCGATCAATTGAACTATATACTCTCGTGTTTTTTGTGTCATATTCTTTGCTTGTTTCTCCTAAAACGGAACCCTACCCGTTTGGTGTAATATGAAATATGACCTTTTTTCAAAAATATTTCACAATTCACTTATTTGCAATATTTTAGGTATTTATATACCACCTTGCAGTGAATAATCACCATAGATATTTAGTAATAATCCCGTGCG
>NZ_JBKEIT010000016.1:0-95504 GCF_046365375.1 Butyricimonas muris
CGGCTCGATTCACGCTCGCTACGTTGTTCATTTCAATATCTTAAAGAACTCTTCTTCTATCGTTTCCTATCGCCCCTTTTTTGAAGCGAAAGCGGGTGCAAAGATAAAACCTTTTTCTCTCCACTTCCAAATCTTTTTCAAAGTTTTTTTCAACTTTTTTTCGAAGTGTTCCAACCTCCCTTTTTTCAGCACCTTTTTGTCTGCCCTCTCTCTTGAAAGCGGGTGCAAAGATAAGCGAACGTGTCTCCATTATCCAAATTTTTTCACCATTATTTTTCAACTTTTTCACAAACAACTAGAAGGCAGCACGTTGAAAAGAATATACCCAAGGAACCCCCGGGGGATACTCGATGAGATAAGGGTGTAATAAGGGATCAAAGACGTTTCACCTTCGATACAAAGACGTTTCAAAGACGTTCACGGGCGTCTTTGAAACGACCATGTTAGGAACGTGACAGGTTAATGATCGAGATGATTAACGGAACTACACCGGATATCCCCCGTGAAAAAGTCATTTATTCACGACAAATCCCGTGAAATCATTATGCAGGAAGCTATTTAACTCCTGTGGAGTTATTCGGACTTTAAAATGCCCGTCTTTAACGAATGTAATATTTCCCGTTTCCTCGCTGACCACCACGATATGGGCATCCGTGGCGGCACTCATCCCGATAGCGGCACGATGACGCAGCCCCAAGCTACCCGGGATATTATTATTATCAGACACGGGAAGAATACATCTCGCGGCAAGTATTTTATTATCGGCAATGATAACAGCCCCATCATGCAACGGGGAGTTTTTAAAGAAGATGTTTTCAAGCAATTCCTCCGTCACGATAGAACGAAGCAATACCCCTGTCTGGGCATAATTAAATAACTCCGAATTTTGGGATAACACGATCAATGCTCCGGTTTTGGTCTTCGCGAAATAGTCACAAGCCCGTACAATAGCCTCCGCCACCTCGTCCTTGATCGAAGGTTTGGAAAAGAGTCTTTCGAAATTAAATATATTCTGCAAATTATACTTACTACCTATCAAAAGCAGGAAACGCCGTACTTCTTGCTGAAACACGATAAGCAAGGCGATCACTCCCATCCCGATGAATTGTCCCAAAATATCGGACATTAATTCCATGTTCAAGGCCTTTACCAGTAACCAAGCCACGTAAAATGTAAAAATTCCGGCAAATATATTTATAGCGACAGTACCTTTCACCAGTTTATACACCTGATAAAATATAAAAGCGACTAGTAATATATCGGCTATGTCAGATAAACTCAGATGAAAAAACATATCTATATTCTTAAAAAGTCAATTTCATCGGCAAATTTAACCAAAATACAAAAGAAACCATCACTCGAGTTCATAAAGTTTCTCCTGTTCTCACTTTTTCATCCGACAGACAACAACAAGGACGGCAGCAATCACGATAAACAAGCCGATATAATTCACGTAAGTTAATTCTTCTTTGAAATAAATCACCCCCACGACTATCGCCGTAATCGGTTCCAAAGTTCCAAGCACGGAACTGGGAACAGAGCCGATCAGCTTCACCGCGGCAACAAGTAGACGGGCGGATACGATCGTGCTGAATATTGCCAACTGTGCCATGTCCAACAAAAAACGAGGGCGAGTCACAAACTCAAGCTTCCCCTGCGGAAGAGCCACCGCCACGTAAAAAATAGCCGTGAATAATAACACGTAGCAAGTCAACACGTCCGGATTAATTGCCTTGAGCACGGGACGGTTCAACGCCGTGATGTAACAACCGTATGTTACCGTGGACATAAGGACGAAAAACAATCCCCACCACTTCACCTCTCCCGGCGCCCACGATAAAAGATAGACTCCGCATATCGCCAACACGATACCCGCTCTCACCTCGAGAGAAAGTCGCTCCTTGTAAAAGATCATCATAAGGATAGCCACTACCACGGGATAAAAGAAATGTATCGCTGTCGCCACTCCCGTGGGCATATAATGATAAGACCACATCAGAAAAAATGCCGTTATCCCGTAACCTCCGACTCCCGCCAGAATAACCTCTTTTATCTCTGCGCGGGACAATCTCATGTTCACACGCCGGAGAAGTAAATAAATAGCATAGATTATACCCGCTATCCCGTAACGATACACCAATATAGTTTCATTGTTCACCCCGTCGATTATCGCCTGATTGGCGTACAACGGAATTAAGCCGAAAGTAGCCGCGGATAATGCCGCGAATATGATCCCTTTTATCTTATCCATCTCCTGTTTTTCAAAAAGCGGCACGAAGGTAGCATTTTTTTCTATATATTCGCGAGACAATTAATAACACACGAAAATATGAATAGTATGAAGTACATATTAACACTTATGCTCCTTGCCCTCTCCGGCATATACGCGTCCGCGCAGACAGACGGAAAAGCGAAAACGATTCTCGACAAGACAGTAGAACACATCAAGTCATACCCCGCGGTGGAAGTCGTTTTCGAGCTCTCGATGATCAATAAAGAGGAAGATATCAAGGAAACGCATCACGGGAAGGCGTACATGAAGGACAAAATGTACCGGATTGATGTCATGGACGTGATCAATTATTTTGACGGAGAAGTGATCTACACTTATATGCCGGAACAGGAAGAAGTAAACATCAAAAACCCCGATGATAACGAGGAAGAAATGTTGAATCCCTCTATCCTTTTCGACATTCACAACCAGAAATTCAACCAGAAACTCGTCGAGGAGAAAGACGGAACAGCCTATATCGAATTAACCCCGAAAAAGGAACACAAACAGATTACCAAAATAGGCGTATGGATCAACACCAAAACGAATATGGTGGAAAAGGTTACCTCCTTCGGGAAAGACGGCAACGATGTAATCATCACGATAAAGAGCTTGAAAAAACCGGACATGGAGCTTGACGTGAAATTCTTCCGATTCGATAAGGAAGCCCACCCAGAAGTAGAAGTAATTGACTTGCGATAAAATAGTAAAAAAGAGCTGGCAAATATCTGCCAGCTCTTTTTACTCTAAAACACGAAATAAATACACATTATCGGAATTTCTTTGAGCTTTTAATCTTGTAGAGCAAGTACTCATAATGCAAGCGGGTATCCCCGGAACTGGAAACCACGGATTCTTTCAATAAAGTTTCTATTTTCAATAACATCCGATAGAACAGATGTCCCTGTGGATAAGGTTTGGCAGTAAAACCATATTGCGCATAAAAGCCCTCCACGGGAGCTTGCGCCCCATCTTTATCGAAAGCCCCCGGGGACATAATCTCTTTCCTTTCGTCCAACATACGGTTCAATCTTTCCCCGTCGATAGCCACCAGCGCCCCTGCTTTTGCTGACGGATCAAGCACGGAGGGTGCATCCGCCACCGTTGAAGTCGCCATCACCGAAGCAAGGAACACTATCTGCAAATCACGCTCCATCTTATCCAACGGGCGTTTTTTCAGTGTTCCTTCCCACACGATCTTATACAACTCATCCATGTATTCTTCCGGGCGATAGCCTTCTTTCGACTTTTCTGCGCTCAAGGCAACCATATTAAGCCGGGAGAATAATGTATTTATGATATCAACCCGCACCTCATTCACTTGTGGCGACCGCATCGGAATCTGACGTATAAAATCCTTTCGCTCTATCCATGACAAGTCTTTCGCCTGCTCCAACAAGAAACGGATCACTTCCTGCTGTTTAGCCTTAGGCACAACCCTATAGGCGGGAAGGTTCTCGTCTGCCATCGCCTCGTTCACGTAAAATCCCCCGATATACGCACCCAAACTCTTCAAGCCTTGCCCAGAAAGACTAACGGACAACAAGTTGTACAGATAACTACGCAAATCAAGATTCCTGTCATCTTCCGCGAACCATTTGTCGAAATTAGCGTAAGCGATTTTCAGATTCGCTATCTTATACTTCATGGCTTTCACCTGATCATCCCCCAAATCCCCTTGAAGAATGCCGGGATCAACGTCCGCAATGACAAACGGGGCACGCCCGAAGCGGCAATAAGGATTCTCACGAGATTCTTTCACCCAGCGATCCAAAGTCACACATTCGTCCCGTGATGTTTTGGCATCCATGATCGGCTGATATAACCATTTAATCAAGAAATAATCATATTCGCCAATCCCTTTTTGAGTCAGACACACTCCATCACGCACGTCAGCCGGCTGGGCGATATAATTACACGGCACATCATCCATAACCGAAGGGCTTAACCCGTGTTTCCGGGTAAACGATGCCGAACGCAAAGAATCCACCGGGTAGGCCGACGATGCTTTATAATTATTGGCTAACCCCAGACAAACACCCACTTCTCGGGTGATGTAATTCCGGATCATCTCTCCCATAACATGAGCAGGCAGTTCCTTTGACCGTACTTCGGGATCGGTTGCCATCGTGGCAATGACTCGAAGCCTGTAAAAAGTACTTAATATATTGTGGTGCATATAAATAGAGGCATTCAATATCTCCCCCGTGCGTATATCGATATGCATGGAATTCTGCGGACTATACATCCATGAAGAAGTGGGTGCATATCGAATCACGGAATGATTTATATCCAGCGCATCGAAGGCTGAATCTTTCGGAAATTCTTTCGCTTGAACGGCATTTCTAAACCCGATCCGTTCGAAAGCCTTATTCCATTCTTCCACACCTTCCCGAATATATTTTTTCCATTTATCTGGCATAAGTGAATCGATATAAAACACGATCGGTTTCTTTGGGGAAACGAGTTCGCCTTTAGCGTACTTGTTCCTGTCATCCGGTTCCAGACGCCAACGCTTGGTCAGGTACAACGGCTGTAATCCTTGCTGCCCGTCTTCAAAACTTACCCTTGGTATAAAACTTACCCCCATGCGGGAATCAGCCAGACGAGGCATCATCGGTTCTTCCGGCAACAGAAATAACATCTTATCAATCGTGGCAGAAACCTTCAGATCCCGGGAGCCCAAGAACATCCCAATGATAATATAATCCACGTCATACCCCAATTGACAGGTAACAGCAATACTATTGTTATTTGCCTTGACTCCCCGCACCATTCCCCTCTCCGGGCGATATTTATGATCACGGTAAACAAAACCCCATTTCGAGTTTGCCGCATAGGAAGAAAAAGGATTCGTGTACACGGTATGCTCCATAAAGAACGGGGTCATGTCCAAGACAACAGCACTACTATCCGGTGTAAAAACCTCTATTTTAAAACTATGCGTGATACCCGGCATAGCAGATTGTTCAATTGCTTTCTTTACGGGCTCCCACTCTTGCAGATTCTCCACTTTCGCTACTTTAATCATCCGGGCATTTATCACGTCCCCGTTACGGGTAAACACCACGGTCTGGGGGGCTGCCGCAAACTGCCCGACTACCCCCTCCCCGTTATCGCTGATGTCCGCAATAGACGATGCCAACAACATCTCTCGGTTCAAGAGGCGAAGCGGAAATTCCACGTACACTTTGCCATTCATTTTATGAACAACCATCAATCCCTCCACCGTTTCCGCACCTTTATTCTCGAAGAATTTTTGATATTCGGACTTTACTTCTTCTTTCACCTGTACCTTTTCTTTTTTCTTTCGTTCCCCCGCATAAAGCTCCTCCATCACCCCCACAAGAATAGGCAGCAAGCACAATATATAAGCTATTTTTCTCATGCTATACAACTTAAAATTTATGATTCCAAAGCCTGATCCAGTTTATGAATCAACAATTTATAATGCACACGGGTTTCTTCCGCCCCCGTGTTCATTTTGCTTTTCAGCAAAGCACGGGCTTTCTTCAGTATATCGAAATAAATTGCCTCCATGGAAGCCTGCATAGGTCCCGTTGTGTAAGCCGACCCGAATCCTTGAATTTTTTCCGGCAACGGAATTTCCCCAAACATCTCCCGATTGGTGAAGATTCCCACACTACTCTCCGGTAAGATACCATATACCTCCCGACTTTTCTCTTTTATATACTCGGGTACTTCCAAAGCCAGACCGTTCGCGAATGCCATGGACTGTCCCCCCATACCTTTGACGGTAACTTTAGAACCCGTAATCAGATGGGACAGGTACTTGGTTTGCAAACGCATATCCGTTCCTGTCAAGGATTTTCCCTGTCTTGTCGGCGCGAAAACAAAATCAAATATCTGATTCATGTACATTCCGGGAGTATAATGATCCCGATCTGTTTTCTCCATACACAGGAATAAAGCGCCGACTCGTGACATCACGCCTTGAAATATAGCATCTTCCAGATCACCCGAGATGTTTTTCATCAAGGGTAAAGTCTTTTGCATTCCCGGAGCATCCAGCCAATCCATATCCTTCAGTTGTGCCAACATAAAACGTAATGCCCTTTCCTGCTTATCCCGGGAAACAGGTTCGTAAAACGGCAGGGGATCACCGTCATAACGTTGATTGATATATATCCCGCCAATATTGTATATGACGTGATTCAGATAACGAAAATACTGGTATATCAATTCGTTGTATATATTTTGACGAAACGAATAATCCTTATCTTCCGCCGCCACCCATTCATTCAGGTTTGCCAAAATGTATTTCAGATTTTTTATTCCGTATGTTGCCGCTTTCATGGCATCATCCCCCAAATCTTCCTCGAACGAACTCGGGTCCAGTCGCCCGCTGAATTGCTGCATCCCGTAACGATAAACCGGGTCACCCGCTTTCTCGCTGATCCAACGATCAAGCGTGGGCACTTCCTCTTCCGAAGACCGTGCATCCAAAAGCGGGGTGTACAACCACTTTATCGTGTAATAATCGTACACCCCGAGGCGAGGCGGAGTCAGACGTACACCCCGCTCCTTGTCACCGGGTTGAGCCACGTAATTGTTACGGGCATAGTCCATGATAGAATAAGTAGTCCCGTACTCTCGCGTAAAAGAAGGGGAACGCAGCGAATCAACCGGGATCGCCGCCGATGCCGACATATTGTGCATGAAACTCAGGCAATGCCCTACCTCGTGCGAAACAACGTACCGGATGCAATCGTGCAATGTTTCCGGATCAAGCACTTTACGCCGGACGTCCGGATCTGCCGCTGCCGTATGAATAAAACGCCAATCCTGCACCAATTTCACGAGGTTATGATACAGATACACGGAAGCGTTGATAATCTCCCCGGTTCTAGGGTCTGTCCATGAGGGTCCCATTGCGTTCGCGATCCACGAGGGGGAATAACGGATGCAGGAATATTTCAGATTATCGGGATCGAAGCCCGGTTCATCTTTCGGGAAATCTTTTGCCACGATAGCGTTTTTCAAGCCGATCTTCTCGAAAGCATCCTGCCACACTTCCACCCCTTCTTTTATCGCTTGTTTCCAGTTCTCGGGAAAGGCGTCGTCCACATAAAAAACGATCGGCTCTTTCACATCCACGAGTTTCCCTTGCCGATAAGCCACCTCATCTATCGGTTCCAAACGCCATCTCTGCGCATAATAACGCCCCTCCATTCCCCGGTTCCGGGTGTCAAACTCCATTTTCTCCTGATAGAAAATCGAAATCCGGGGATCGGCCAAACGAGGACGCATCTTTTCCTCTGGCAATAAAATAAAACTCCGGGTCATCACAACAGTAAAAGGCATTTGATTATAATAATATCGTACCTGATCTTTTACCGACACCGTATAGGTCAATGCCGACTGCACGCTTATATTGTCATCAAAAGCCTTCACTCCCTCGATCTGTGAATTATTCTTCTGAAATACTTTTTGCAGCTGCCGGGGATAAGCTGTCGCAGGTGCCCAATAGGAAAATGGATTCAACCGTTCCTCGTCGCTAAGCAGATAATCCGTCATGTCGATCACCACGGCGCTACTATCCGCCGAGTACGCCTTCACCGGAAATACCTGTATGATAGCCGGGCGATGGCTTTCCTCCAAGCGTTTAGCAATCTTCGCATCCGGCGTATAATACCCCGCAGACAACTCGCACAGACTAACGACGGAATCCGTTTTCATGAAGGTCACATGCAACGGGTTCTTGGGCTTCTCTCCCACACTACCGAAATTATTATCAGTAATAGCAGTTATCGTGGACCCGATAAGCATCTCTTTTCCCAATAGCGACAAAGGGACCTCAAAATACACCTTTCCATCAATCTTGTGCAAGGTAATCATCCCCTCTTTCGTCTCGCACACCTTGCCTTTTAGCAACTTCTCGTAAGCCGTTTCTTTTTTAACTTCTTTATTCTCGGATGTTGTCTTTTTCTTTCTTGCCATCATCGTCAAGGGCACAAGCAACATCATAATCACACAGAAAAATAATTTTCTTCTCATACACTTCATTTTAGTTCTTTACAATACAAAACAATTGAAAATGGGAAACTTACCGATTTCAAATTTCAGATTAGACAGCCCCCTCCGACTCCCCCTTACACAGGGGAAGAGGCATAACGCAAGGATTCCTGAAAACAAAGACTAACTTCTCCTCCCCCTGTGCAAGGAGGAGTTAGAGGGGGTAGTCCAATCATTCAATTTAAAATCTCTAAATCTAAAATTAGTAAGTTTTCCATTATTTTACATATCCCAACTGCTAGCACCGTAACGATAGATCACATCCACGATACGGTCACCGAATCCGGTAATACTTTTAATCAATTTAGGCTGTCCGGATATGAACGTGGCGTCCGTCACGTCATACAATAGAAACTCCCCATCTTCCATGCCCAATCCCATCTGCTGATTATTTTTTATCGGATGGAGGGCTGCTATCGGACGACCTTCAAAATCGGCGTACACCTTTACCGCCCCGGTACTACGGTCATGGTAATAAAGTTTATCATTATTAGCACCTCCCGTGAAAAACAAATAACGCCCGGCGTAACTCTTCAATAACCAAAATTTACTCTTTTCCGTGATGTATTGCCCTCCCGTGAAACCGAAAACACCGTCACTGGAACTGATGGTTACTTTTCCCCTATCCTCCGGATAAATCGGGGAAGGAACCGTGAAAGTTTGGTAAACATAGTCGCCCGCATCATTTTTCAACAGCAACATATGCTGGCAACTTCCTTGATACTGGTTGCTGAACGATGAACCGTACACCAGTTTCATGTCACCCATGTCGTGCAAGGGCACGAAACCTTTCGGGTAGTCTGACTCACTCCATAGCACGTTATAATCTTCCGTGTTGTTGTAATAATTACAGTGCAAGTGAATCATCCTACCGTTCAGTTCGTCATATAGCAATATATGTTTGGCGTATTGCCATGCCGATTCGATAATCGCCGCAATCTTGTAGTCCGGCTTCCCGGGCAATACTACCGGATCGCTATTATAAGCCGCCGAGTGGAATCCCGTTTTATTAGGATCCCGGAAAAAGCGGGTGTAAATTTTCCCGTCACCATTCAACAACACGTTCGTGTACTGCGGGTAGGAAACCGTCTTCACGTCCAAATTTTCAGGAGCTTTGCCGTCAAGAAACTCGTCCCGAGTCAACATGGCTTTCTTCATGCTATTCCCGTCGATTTCCACCGTTCCCTGTCCTCCGCGCTGGATAACCAGAATCTCACCGGGAGAACCTCCGAAATAAAAATGTTCTATCATCTTCACGGGTTTCTCGCCAAGGTCTTCCCCGTTCATTTCCTTGTACAACTCGTAATACGTGGTAAATTCCGTGTCGGCATCCACCGGTTCTTTGTGATTTATATGCGCGATACACGATTTGCCGTTCTTCTCGTACAACACGGCAAATCCCGATCGGAACCGAGAATTGACGGTCATTGTGGTAATCTGCGTGTATGTTTCGCCGCTGCGATCATCCGTCACGATAAGCTGAAACTTACTCCCCCCGATCTTCTCCGCTATTACCTTCAACTCTCTCTCTTTCGACACTGTCTTTTTGTCCAACTTCCATTCAAAAGAATAATCCAGCGTATCGGCACCTTCCTCGTAACGAATGGCCGGGGAAAACGTCACCTCATCACCCAGGTACACTGTTTGGGTTGGTAGGGAAATCGTGATCTTACGTGATTCCTTGTAATCGTAATTACCTTTATCGTCCAGGCAAGAATACAATCCCACCATCGTCAACAGCACTATAAATATATATATCTTTTTCATCGCATTGCTATTTTAAGTTACTATCCCATCACAGTGACGGTCATATTCAACTGGTTTTCGTCCTTCACGGGTGTTCCCGCCGTTTCCATTTCCCGCAAATGATATAACAATTTACGAGCTTGTGACAACCGCTGGTCTGCCGTAAGATCCGTCCAATCCCCCACACCGGTCACCTCTATCAGTTTCTCGAATTTAGTCCTTGTATACGGACCTAGGAAAGATTCTTCCACCGCCTGATCCCACCATTTCGGACGAGATACCTCGTTGGAAAAACGAATCACTTTCCTCGTATAGATCGTCTGTCCCGGAAGCAAACGACTTCCGCCCTTGATTTCCACCACCAAACGCAGATTCTGATCCCCGGGATGATGTATGACTAACTTTTTCTCATCATACACGCTGTTTTTAACAAACACTAGGTTTTCTGGCAAAGTATAGTACTCCGGAGCGGCAGTAGTCGCTTCTTTCACGACCTCTATCCTGAAATCGGATTCTTCCGGCAGCAACTGCCCCAACAATTTAAGTTCCAAAGGAATATCCAAACTCAATTGTCCCGGGTAAAAAAAGAAAGAGATCTCTACCGAATCGGAGTAAGCCGACACGAATTGCACATAGTTCTCCGCTTCATAAGTCGGAATATCCTCCCGATCACAAGCTGTGAAAAAGAAAAGTATGCTCAGGTATAGTATAATATTTTTCATATTCCTCATGATTTTAATGTATATCTTCATTCTCCGGCAACGGGAGTACAAATTTCCCTCCCATCTCGATCACTTGCGCACCGTTCAATATCGGGCTGTTCATCCGCTTGAACATAAAGAAAGTTTGTCCCTCGGTCAAGTATTCTTTCATTCCCTCCCACATCAAATCCGTCCGGATTCTAGCCTTGAAAGCCTCACTGTTCTCCTCGTTCACGTCCGCAGCAATCTGCCGTTTGGCACCCCGCTTGCCCCTCACGTAATTCAACATGGAGATGGCATTCGTTTTATCGTTATTTTCCAGATACGCTTCACTTAAAATATAACACATTTCGCTCAACCGTATCACCGGGATCAACGGATACTGCCGGGCATAATCGGCTATCACACCCACATCGAGCCATTTTTGCGAGATCTGTCCCCCGTCACCACTCACGATCAATCCCTTACGATAATCGTCGCCATCCTGCCTGTCATCGTACATGGCATCCACCCCTTTCAACAACATCTTGGGCCCCACACCCAAACGGAACTTTGCTACCTTATCAATCAATTCAGGATCGTGGAACGCGAAAAGAATGTCATCCCAAGACTTCGTGTACGTGTACGGAGCGAAGAAATACCAACTATCCGTGAACGCAACAAAACTCTTTTGCGTGGCAAAACGGTAGACAATAGAGGCTTCCCGAATCGCATCCGTCGTTTTCCCGCCATACATATAAAGGCGAGCCAACACTCCCGTCACCGCAAGATAATTCATACGGCATCCCCGATACCCGAAGAACCGGTCTACAATACTAGCAGAAGTGGAAAGACTGAACCGTACCGTTCCCCTCATGGCAAGCGCATTCTTCAGCGTGTCGAGTTCCGCCACCAAGTGTTGGGCTTGTTTCAGATCAGCCTCCGCCAATGCCAATATTTCGCTTGTTTTCTTCTTTTCCTCGTACTTCGATGGATATACCTTGAAATAAGGGATATACGCCCCATCATCCCCGGTAGAAGGTGCGGGAGCAAACAATCGTAACATATCGAAATGAAGGAATCCACGTAATGCCAGAGCTTCCCCGAGAATCATGTTTTTTTCAATCCTCCCGTTTGGGAAAAAAGTGGAATCTTTCGGTTCAATCTCCGCAATCAACTTGTTACAATTCGCAATTGCGTTATAACTTTTCGACCATATCGTGGAAATCACAGACTTGTTCTTTTCCATTCCATAGTTATAAGTTTCCAATCCCGGATAAGACTTCTGCAAATCTGTGTCGTCATACGTCTGAGCCAAAGCACTCACGAACCCCCATGTCATCTCCCGCCCGTACAATTCCTGCTGTGACAACATCTCGTATATCCCGTTCAAAGCATTGCGAAATCCCACGTAATCCTTGAAGACTTTATTATCATTTGCTTGATTTTCCGGCTCGATATCCAACCACTTGTTACAGCCCGACAATAACGCTGCCAACAGTAATGTCCATAATATATAACTTACTTTTTTCATAATCACCTATTTTAAAAACTTGCATTTAAGGTAAAGTTAAACGTCCTCGCGTAGGGATAACTCAATCCACGCTCCTGTTTCACGCTGGAAAAGTTAGCAATATCCTTCATGTTGAATGACAAACGCAACATACTAAGCCCGATCTTGCTAACCAGCGACGTGTTGAAATCATATTGTACTGTCAGTGAATTAAAGTTCAACACGTTATAGTTTTGCACGAAACGGGAAGTTGGACGAGTAGTCAACGCACGATCCTGAATCGCCTTCAGACGAGTCACATCTCCCGGCTTCTGCCAGCGCTCGGTCAACACGCGTTTGTCTGCATTCATATTGTAAATATCCACATTTTCCACTTTCTCCACTAGTGTGGAATTGTATGCCTGTCCCCCGAATTCGTAGAGAAAAGAGGTAAATAAAGAGAACGATTTATATTGTACATTCAGCCCGAAAGCCCCCTGCGCATCCGCCTCCGTGTCACCAAGAATCACTTGTTCCCGCGACTCCCATTCCGAAGTCACCGTCCCATCCCGTTTCACGTAAAGTTCCTGCCCGTCACTCGGGTTGATGCCGAAAGACTTCATCCCGAAAATAGAAGTCAAAGAACCACCCTCCACGTATTTCATAAACGGTTTACTATACTGCGGATCTTGTTGGCTGAATACACTCTCGTCATACCCTTCATATTTCTGGTCTACCCGATCATTATAGGCTTTCAGCGACTCGGAAATTTTTAGGATCTTGTTCTTATTGTGCGCCAAATTACCGAATACCGAAACGTACACGTCTTTACTCCTGTACAGAACCGCCTTCACATCAAGTTCTATCCCCCGGTTCCTCACCTCACCCAAATTATCCTTGTACACGATAAACCCGGTAGAAGCCGGTAAGGTCACGTCGGTAATCAAGTCGACCGTCTTCTTGTCATACCACGCTGCTTTCAACAAAATAGCATCATTGACAAATCCCAAATCCATCTTCACCTCGTTAGAGATCGTCTTCTCCCATTTCAACTTGTCATTTCCCATGTAATAGAGATAAATCCCGTTACCCGTGATATAGTAGTTATCAGAAATCCTGTAAGTATGTTTGGCTGCATATGGAGGGAAGTTCGTCTTTCCCAATTGCCCGTGAGTTGCCGTCAGGCGTAGCTGGCTCACGATATTTTGATTCTTCATGAATTCGTAATTATGAATGTTCATACCCACCCCAATAGAATAGAAAGGTGCGTATTTTTTGTCCGTACCGAACTCGGAAGAACCATCCAAACGAAAAGAGGCATCGAGAAGATAAACATTATTATAGGTGTAATTCAACGTGGCGAACGAACCGAACAAACGGGTATGATTGTCCGATACGCCGGGTTTCGTCACGATTTGTTCCGCATAACTCGGTGTGTTCAACGTACCCGAGGGGAAACCCAGATAGGAAGCACTGAAATAGCTATGCTTATTCTCCACCGTGTTCAATCCCAAAGTCAGATTCATACTATGCTTATCGATTGTCTTCACGTAAGTAAGCAATAGATTCAAGTTCATCGACAATTCTTTCGTGGTCGTTTCGGTCAGCGATCCCCTCAACGTTTCGCTCTCGTCACCGAATTTAGCCGACAACGGGTCAACAAAAGTTTTCGTCCAGTAATCCCGTTTGGTCACGGAGAACTGTCCCTTCACCTGCAAACCGCTATCCCCATACCAATTCAGACTAAAATTATTCGTCAACTCGTCATACCCGTTCTTGTCAAAACTCTTCAATAATTCAGCTTCATACAACGGATTGTCATAATTCTGTGCGGCGGAATGCCAAAACTTAGTTGATTTCAACCAATTGCCATTCTCGTCCTTCATTGGATCATACGGCAATTTCTTCGTGTAATCGCTGAACACCCCGTAAGGAGAATTTTTCGCCTTCACCACATCATAAGTGATATAATTCCGGATCTGAAAACCGCCTATCCGGTAATCCAACGAAAGCCCCGCTCCTTTCCGGTTTCTCACGGACCCCTTCATCACCCCGTTCTGATTATCATACCTCAGGTCTACGCCGAAACGAATATTCTCGTTTCCTCCCACCACGTAGAGGCTATGCTTGTGGTTAACCTCGTTGCGCAAGGGTTGCGAAATCCAATCGGTATCCACACCTTTCAGCACGTTGTTCAACTTCGTGAGATACTCGCTTTGTAGCGTATAATATTTATCCACATCATCGCTCTCGAATAACCCCGCCAAACGCTCGGCTTCCAGTTTCTCCGAAGCATTCATCAGGTTATAGTCCGACAAGTCGGGAACCGTCAACGCCCCGTTGAAACTATAATCCACTTGCAGTCTTCCCGCTTTAGGTGCTATTGTTTCGATCACGATCACCCCGTTCGCTCCCCGTGAGCCATACATCGCCGTGGCAGCCGCATCTTTCAATATCGTGATACTCTCGATACGATTCGGGTCTAGGTCATACACTTTCTCGATCGTCACCTCGAAACCGTCCATGATAAACACAGGAGCATTCGGGTTATTCGACAAAGCCGACTTCGACACATCACCCTTATCCAACTCCATTACACCGATACCGGAACGCCCGCGGATATAAAACTCCGGCAATGTGTTCGGGTCTGACCCCATCTCGTTATTACGCATGATTCGCAAGGAAGGGTCGAACACCTGCAAAACATCCACGACATTACTGGAAGCTACCTTCAATAAATCTTCCTTATTCACTTTCACCGAATTACCGGTAAAGCTGGATTTTTTCACCGTGGCATACCCCGTTACCACGACATCCTCCAAGTTCACCTTCTCTTCTTCCAGTACCACGTTTACCTCCCTTTGGTCGGTTATCTTCACCTCCTGGCTCTGCATACCGATAAAGGAATACACCAACACGAGATCTTTGCGTTCGGGCAGGGTGATCTTGTATTTTCCCAACGTATCCGTCACCACCCCGATAGACGTTCCCTTGACCAACACCGTAACCCCAGTCAACCGATCACCCCGTTTATCTTTCACGATTCCGGTGATCGTGATTCTCTTCTGTTCCTCGGTTTTCTGTGGGACTTTCATCAAAATCACGAACTCCTTGTTGATCTCGAAAGTCAATCCCTTGCCGGTTAGTACCTTATTCAACAACTCGGTCAATTCGATTCCCCCAAAATTCGCCTCAACCTTAGCGTTCTTATCCAGCACATCACTGTTATACATCACGATGCAACCGGTTTGCTTACGAATCTCCTGAAACAACTCGTCAAAAGTCGTTTCCCCCATTTTCACGTTCAGACGGT
Organism: Butyricimonas muris; assembly: GCF_046365375.1. NCBI lineage: Bacteria > Pseudomonadati > Bacteroidota > Bacteroidia > Bacteroidales > Odoribacteraceae > Butyricimonas > Butyricimonas muris. The sequence continues at coordinate 15,540 of NZ_JBKEIT010000016.1, forward strand.
ATTGCGCATTGCTGTTAGCATACCCTCCTAACATGAAACAAAACAGAAATACAATAACTAATCGCATAACCAAAAATAATTTCCAGCGTTCGTTTTTCCACAAAACGAACCCCATTAATGGATTTTTTTTCATACATTTGTTTTTTAAGTTACCAAACTTGATTCAGACCGAAAGGTGGTACGAACACCTGACGGTCTTTTTTTTATTTCTCGTAAATTCGAATTATTCCTTTATCCACCTTAAAGTACACGTTTGAAGTTTTCTCTATAAAATGAAGCATAAATTCCAGAGTGTTATTTCTCTTCACGGCTCCCGTGAAACGTTTGTCCCGTGCATCATCATTCTCGAAAACGAAATCCACGTCATACCAACGACTCAACTTCATGACCAACTCTTCCAACGTCATTTCCCTGAAATCAAACAACCCGTTCCGCCACGAGGTATATGCCGCCACATTTACTTCCCTTCGGGTAATCCGGTGCGTTCCCTGTTCGACTACCGCCTGCCACCCGGAAGCTAAAGAACATTTACCATCCACATTCTCAACCTCGACTTTTCCGGTCACAAGAGTAACCTCCACCCGCTCTTCCCCCTCATAAGCCATCACGTTAAAAGAAGTTCCCAACACCCGGGTTGCCACACCCGAAGCGTACACGATAAAAGGACACGCAGTATCCTTTGCCACCTCGAAATAAGCCTCACCTTTCACGTAAACCTCCCGCGTATCTTTCCCGAAAACAACCGGGTATTTCATCTCCGTTTCAGCATTCAACCACACCCGTGTACCGTCGGCAAGAGTCATGATGTATTCCCCACCACGAGGAACAACCAATTTATTATACCCAACGGGCTGACGCTTCAACACTTCTCTCAAACTATCCGAAATCTCATATTTTAATCCCGCAACTAGATCTTCTTTCACCATCGCCCCCGCGACCTGTATCCGAAAAGAAGTATCCGCCGTCAACGGGATCATCCGTCCGTCATCCAGCACCAACGTCGCCTTGGAACTACCGGACAGCACCTTCGCCAAATTCAAAGAAGGCAATTTTATCGGAGTAGTTTCCCTTGTCCACAAGAAAACCGTCACACCAACCACCACACAAGCTACCGCAACTCCATTCCAAATGTAACGCCCCATTCGCCGCATTCTCAACTTTGACAAACGCCCCATCAAACGACTCCTCTCTGTTTGTTCATCAATTTCATCCCAACGCCTCGTGTACCCCAACCGGTAATAAAGCCGAGACAAACGCTCGTATTCCTGCCGATTCTCCACGCCCGCTTCCATCCATTCCCGCACCCGCTTCACCTGCTCATCCGTGGCGTTTCCACCCCAGCAAGCCTGAATATCTTGGAATATATCATCAACCATCTTCATGCACTTTCTTGTTTATATTTATTAGTTAAACAAGATTTTTACTTTCATGGGTGAATAAAAACATACTTTTTTTCACTAAAATGACATTTTCCCCATGTAAAATAAATTTATAGTCATTTATCTCACATATCTTTTGTAATGTAAATACTTGTTCTATAGCAATTAATGATAATATTGGGTGATTTCTTTCCGACATTGTAATACTAACGGGAAAAAACCTTATTTAAACGAGAAATAAATAAAAATATCATTTCCCGTTGCTCTTTCAATAATATACGCAATTCTTTTAACCCAACTTTTAATAGTGTTTTCACAGTATTGACCGACACACCCAATTCCTCCGCCGCTTCTTTATACATACGTCCCCTCAGCATGACGCACTCCACCACGCCACGAGTCTTCTCCGGCAAAGTATCCAACGCTTTCCGAACCACACGGATGACCTCAGGATCAAGTTCATGGGCTTCCTCCTGAGCTATCTGATAATGAGGCAAAGCAAGCAGTTCAGTCTTTATACCCCGCCGAAGCAACTGATTGGTACAAGTATTTTTAACCATAGTGAAAAGAAAAGTACTCAATGCCCGTTCATGTATCCGCTCGTAAAGAGCTTCTTCCCATAGTTTCACCAATTGTTCTTGGACAACATCCTCCGCCGCAGACAAATCATGCAACAACCCGTCAGCAAACACGACCAACGGTTTATAATAGCGGTCAAACAAGGCTCCCATGCCTTCACGTTTTCCCGCCTTTAGTAATTCGATAATCTGTCTGTCACTTACCATGTATATCCATTCCAATAGTAATACAAATATATTATTAAATTTTTATTTCACAAATAAAGGATATTTCTTTTTACTAGAAATACCCTTAACACACACTATATAATACACGAAAAACTATTCCTCGGGTTCAGCGTACATGCTCAAATACTCAACCGTCTTCGATTCGGAGGGACGGCTCATGTTCGCTTCAAGAATCCTTCCTTCTGGGTCAATCAAGATGAAATGAGGAATCCCTTTCACGCAGAAAGCACTCGTGAACGCTTCATCACCTCCCGTGTGAAGTTATATCCCACCTAATTTCTCGCCCTTCACAGTTTCTTCCCATTTCGCTTTGTCTTTATCTGTCGAGATACTCACGAAACGAACTTTCGTACCCTTGGAATGCACGAAACGCAAAGCGAACAAGCACAATACTTAATTATCAAATATCATCTTCACGTATTCCGCGTTTTTTTCTTTCAAGTAACGAATTATCTTTTCCTCCTGATGTATCATTAGCCGTATCCCCTAAATCCAGTACGCATGCCTTTTTACTACTTTGTCGTACACTTCGCTTTATAGGTTACTTTCGTTTCCATGGCGTCCATGATAACCGCTTTCACCGTTGAATTCAGTTCCCCGTCGGTGATCGTTCCCGTGGCGGTTACACGCATCGGCATACTATTATAATTATAGGTAAAAGAAATGTTCAACTTGTACACCGTTTTGCCGTCTTTCACTTCCGGTTTCACGGACACTCCCGCGGAACGATAGCTGAACTTCTGTCCCGTGGGAAGCACGAAGTCCGTCACCTCGACGATCACGCTATCGCGGTGTATCCGTTTCAATTCCAATTTCAACGGCAATTCCCGCTGCATGATCTCGATGTATGCCTTCCCGTCGTACGTTCCGGCAACGGCTGCCCCGTGATCTTTTTTGTCCTTGGCTCCCGCTGATACAACACCTGCCATCCCGGCGGTAACAAACAAAACGAGAATAAGTTGTCCTATAAATTTCATAATCCTGATGGTTTTTCGTCTAAAAGTTTCTATTTTTAGCGCTCGAAAATACAAAAATAAATCCATAGTTCATGAACAAGAACATTTTCTTTACTATCTTGCTGGTTGTTTTCGTGTCGGTGCCCGTTTTATTTACTTCCTGCAATAGCTGTTCCGACCGCCGTACCGGTGATATCGATAAGCTACCCGGGGTGTACCGCGGCGAAGCAACCATCGTGCTACCCGACCACGTGAAAGCGATGGTACCCCCTGAAGCCAAAGACATGATACCGGAAGGCCCCATTCCCTGCGGTATCGAGATACAGGCGGACACGAACGAAACGCTCGCCCTCAAGCTGGTAGACTTCACTATGCCCGTGCGCGGCATCACGGTAGACGCGGCAACGGCAACCATTACCTCTACCAACGGCATCTTTAGCTTAAAGGGAAATGGCAACGTCAGCGTCGGTTCTCGCAAAATGTCCTACACGCATGAAGGAACTATCAAGAACGATAGTCTTGCCCTAGATATTACAGTTTCTATCATCCCCTTCGTCGTGGAGCCTAAAATAGTATTCAAGGGGAAAATAACCAGATTGCCGATCCCGTGATTCCCTACATATCCGGATAAGATTTATCCATAATTGACCGCCGGATATGCAAGGAAATTATACAAGAAAGTGAATAAAAAGATTGACAAAAGCTGACATAACCTTCTCTTTTTAGTTGTTATATGGCAAATATACATTTTTTATACTTATACAGGCACGAGACCTGTTATTTTCTCGTTCGGTGAAAACTTCACTTCAAAAGGAAACACGGAAAAAATAGTCTATGATGAAGCCTCCCGCGAGCCAAGGCTCTATTTTAGATTGAATGATTAAATATATAAAGTCTTCAATCTAAACTCTAAACCTCTTTTTTGGGGTAGTTCTGGAAACATTGTAAATCATTTTCAATTCTCCATTTTCAATTTTCAATTATTTCGTAACTTCGTGCCCGAAATTCGAGTAATAACAAATATAATATAACATGAGAAAAACATTATCTATGGCTGCAATTATTTTACTTGTGGCATCTTGCGGAAAGACGAACGATAACCCGCTGTTGGCGGACTTCGCCACACCCCACCAGACGCCCCCTTTTGACAAGATCAAAGCGGAGCATTACGAACCCGCTTTTGACGCTGCCATCGAGGAAGCACAACGGGATATCGACCGCATCGCCAACTCGAAAGAAGCGCCGACATTCGAAAATACCATCGTGGCACTGGACGGTGCCGGCAAGCGGTTGGGTGACGTGGCAGGTATATTTTTCAACCTGAACGCCTGCCTGACGGACAGCGTGATGCAGGATATCGCACAGAACGTATCGCCCAAACTCACCGCTCACGGCAACGCCATATACATGAACCCCGCTCTTTTCGCCCGCGTGAAACAAGTACACGAACAGAAAGAGAAGTTGAATCTTAACACGGAACAAACGACCTTGCTGGAGAACACGTGGAAAGCGTTTATCGACGGTGGCGCAAATCTCGAAGGCGATGCCAAAGAACGGTTCAAGGAAATATCCGTGGAACTGTCGAAACTAAGCCTCACGTTCGATAAAAACGAACTGGCGGAAACCAATGATTTCGAGTTGCACGTGACCGACGCGAAAGACCTCGCGGGACTTCCCGACGGAGTGAAGGAAATGGCAGCCATGACCGCCAAACAGCGCGGCAAAGAAGGCTGGATATTTACCCTCCATTACCCGAGCATGGGACCTTTCATGAAATACGCCGACAATCGCAACCTGCGCGAGAAGATGTACCGTGCCAACGCCTCCCGTGCATACCGCAACAACGAGCATAACAACGAGGAAGTGGTAAAACGTATCGCAGCGCTACGACTGGAAAAAGCGAAATTGCTGGGATACCCGACCTATGCCGACTATGCCCTCACCGACCGGATGGCAAATACCCCGTCTATCGTGAATAACTTTATCGATCAATTGCACGAGGCATCGCACCGCCACGCGCTGCAAGATAAAGCGGAAGTGGAAGCTTACGCCCGCGCCAAGGGGTTGAAAGGTGAACTGCAACGTTGGGATTGGGCATACTATTCCAATAAATTGATGCAAGAGAAATACGCTCTCGATGACGAGATGTTGCGCCCCTATTTCAAACTGGAAAACGTGCAACGGGGTGTATTCGACCTCGCTACCCGTCTTTACGGTATCACGTTCAAGGAAGTGACTAATATTCCGCTCTACCACCCCGAGGTGAAGACTTACGAGGTTTACGATAATGACGGCTCGTTCCTCGCCGTGCTTTACACGGACTTTTTCCCGCGGGCAAGCAAGGGCGGCGGTGCATGGATGACCGCTTTCCGCGGGCAAAAGATGGTAGACGGCAAAGACCAGCGTCCCCTCGTGTCACTCGTGATGAACTTCACGCAACCCACTGACACGCTGCCGTCACTCTTGACCTTCAACGAGGTAACCACTTTCCTCCACGAGTTCGGACATGCCTTACACGGCATCTTCGGCAAATGTACTTACGGTTCGACTTCCATGGACGGGGTATCCCGTGACTTCGTGGAATTGCCCTCGCAATTCATGGAAAACTACGCACTTGAAAAAGAGTGGCTAGACACGTGGGCAACCCACTACCAGACCGGGGAAACCATCCCGCAGGAATATATCGACAAGATCAAACGTTCGTCCAATTTCCAGTCGGGATACGCCAGCGAACGCCAGTTGAGTTTCGGTATGGTGGATATGGCATGGCACACGATCACCGCTCCTGTTACCGAGCCTCTCGTTGACTTCGAGCAACGTGCCATGGGACGCACGGAGATTATGCCTATCGTGAAAGGTACCGCATTCTGTCCCGCCTTCGGCCATATCTTTGCCGGTGGATACGCTGCCGGTTACTACGGTTACAAATGGGCAGAGGTACTTGATGCCGACGCGTTCGCACATTTCAAACAACACGGTATTTTCGACCGTGCCACTGCCGAATCGTTCCGCCGTGAAGTACTGGAAAAAGGTGCTTCCGAGAACCCGATGACACTCTACAAGCGTTTCCGCGGTCAAGAACCGACGGTTGATGCTTTGCTGGAACGTAGCGGACTGAATTAAGTTAAAAGATAAAAACTAAAAGCTAAAAGTATATTCCTATTCTCAACTTTTAGCTTTTAGTTTTTACCTTTCCTCCTCTACCCGCAATAATAATATTTCTCTACCAATTCCTCCACGGAGATATCCTCGTTTTTGAGTTGTTCACGGAGATCAGCATCGTTGAATTTTCGAAGCGAGGCGATCAGACCATCAATCAGAGCGGGAGCGAACACGCCATATTCCTCGTAAACGGTGCGCTGTTGTTCAAGACAGAGTGCCGACTCGTGACAAGAAGTAGGTAAATGGCTCAACCTATCGGCTATCGCCTTGTTGGCATCGTCGAAAATATTCACGTCCACGTAACGCTCACGGGCATATTGTAAAGCATTTTTCATCTCGAAACCGTGGCGGGCGGCAACGGCGAGTCCGGCAATCAAAAGATAAACGTCTGCCGAACCGTCCGGACAACGAAATTCCACCGTTTGTTTGTTACTGTAATCATGTTCTTCCACGCGTTCCAGCGGGTTGGCATCACGCATCATGTGTGTCGCCCCGCTAGTCCAACCGAGCGGTACGCGCACGAGCACGGAACGATTGCGATCTCCCCAGCAGATATTCGTGGGCGCCTCTTGATGAGGCACTAGCCGAAGATACGATGTCGGGTTCGTGTTCCCGAAAGCGGTCAACGAAGGTGCGAGATCAAGATACCCGGCAATCGCCTTCAAGGCATTGTCCGTCAACTTACCGTTTTCTACCATGGCATTTTTGCCGTCCTTGCTCAAACGGGTGTGGATGTGCAAACCGCTACCGGCTTTACCCACGGTAATTTTCGGGGCAAATGTCAAGTCTACCCCGTACTCGTGTGCCAGCGTGCGGAGTATCCATTTGGCAATCATCAACTGATCGGCGGCGTCTTCCATACGGGTAGGCAGGAACTCTATCTCGTTCTGTTCGTACGACTGGCAATCAAGCGTGAAATTACCCACCTCGGAATGCCCGTACTTGATCAATCCCCCGGTAGAAGCGATGTACTTCATTGCCAACTCGCGCAACTCCTGACCTTTGCAGAAAGGCATCGACTCGTGATACCCGCGCTGGTCGGGTATATCGAAATAACTCTCCACCTCGGTTACCACGTAGTATTCCAACTCTCCCATCACCTCGTATTCCATACCCGTTACCTGCCGTAACGCTTCGTGAGCCTTGCGCATGGCGTACTCGGGCGACATTTCGAGAGGTTTGCCGTCCTTCGTGTAAAAACTGCAAAGAATATCTACCGCCGGGATCTGGCTGAAAGGGTTGAGGAACGCCGTGCGATAGCGGGGCAACACGTAGAGGTCGCTCGAACCCGCCTCTATATAAGGGAAAAGACTCGATCCGTCCACTCGTTCGCCACAAGTAAGGATATTATCAAGATGCTCGATACTGTTAATAATAAAGTTTAATGTCTTCAATCGTCCGTCCGCCCCGGGGTAGCGGAAGTTTATCATCTCTATATCATTCTCTCTCACGTAACGAATGATGTCCTCCTTGGTAAAATTCTTCGGTTCTTTTTGTAGATACCGCGCCAGAACGTGCGGGTTCAACGAGTAATCAGGGTTCATAAATATATAATTTAGAAATTAAAATTCAGAATAAAAAATAAAAAGAGCGGTCGCGGGATCACGACAACTTTACCCGGGAAGTAACGTCAGAAAAAGTAATCAGGGTTCATGTACTCTCTTCTAGTTTACAATTCTTGTTCGTTCCAAATATACGAAAAAGTTTATAAAGTTCATAAGATTTACAAGCTTATGTCATGTTATAAACTTTATTAACCTTATGAACTTTATAAACATTATAAACTCATTTATCCAGTTCATTCAACGCAAAGGCATACGCCCCGAAAGCGATTGCCTTGCTTGTACCCAATCTCGTTATCACCACGGCAGCACGTTTCACAGGATCGTAATCCACCGTTTCCGTCGTACCCGGAATGATAATCTGCCGGGTAGTCGGGGCAAGGAATGCCTCACGATCCGCCGGGTCATCCAAGAAGAAAGCCTTCATTTCCATGCGATCGACCGGGGAGCCGTCATACATGCACAAGCTTCCGTTCAACTCCCGCATGACGGCAGGCATCAGATACTTATGAGCCGCGATAATACCGCCACCGATCACGACAATACCGTCAATCACGGCGTTCATCGAGGCGATAGCTTCCCCGAGCACTTCCCCGGAACGGGCGAAAGCCTCACGTGCCGCCTCCGCGTCCCCGTCAAGCGTACCCTCGGCAATATCGAATATATCTTTCGGTGTCAAATCACGTGTGTCACCCGACAAACGAGCGTATCCCCGCCGAATAGCCCGTATAGAGATACCCTCTTCCACACCGTAACGGGGTTCCCGCTTGTCACGCAGTACCCATACCTCGGCGGCAGCACCATTATCCCCGAGAAACAGTTCCCGATCCCGCACGACACCACCCCCGAACCCGGTTCCCAGCGTGATGCCGATCAGATTCTTGTACACCTTGTTTTTGCCCACTTCCTGCAATATCCGGTTCACCTCCGGCAAGGCTCCCGCCAACGCCTCCCCGTAAGCGAAAAGATCACCGTCATTATTAATAAACACGGGTATACCGAACTCCCGTTCCAAAAAGGCTTTCAACGCCACTCCCCCTTGAAACGCCGGCAAGTTTTTCAAATCACCGATAATCCCGTTCACGTAATCCGCCGGACCGGGAAAAGCGAAGCTGATTGCCACGGGGGCTTCCGGTAGCTTTTCCTTGATCGCGGCGAACCCCGTGACCATCGTCGCGAGGCATTTATCCAAATCCCCCCCGTTGGAAGGCAACGTGAGCGGCGTCACGATTTCCGCGTTGGACTGTATGGCAGAGAACACGAAATTCGTACCCCCGGCATCCAACGTCATCACTATTCTTTTATCAAACTGGTACATAACTTTCTATATTTATGATTTAAGACTGACGATTTATGACTACAACATGAGAATCGAAAATCATAAATCATCAATCAAAAATTATTTAGTTTTTATCCCAAACGAGCAGTAAAGCAGGTAACAGAGGCAACCGAGGATCACGAAAAGCGACCCTGCCTGACTACCGAGCAGGTCGGTAAGATATCCCATAAGCGGCGGCACCACGGCACCCCCGAAGATTCCGGTAACCATAAGACCCGATATTTCGTTCGCTTTCTCCGGACGTGCTTGAATAGCCATGGAGAACACGAGCGAGAATATACTGGAACAGGTGAAACCTATCAAGGCGATCAAAGCGAGGATAGCGTATTGTCCGCTGACAAAGAATAACACGAGCAATCCGGCAATAGCCACGAGGATATTCACCCGGAAATACTTGTTACCCGCCACGCGTGCCAACAAGAACGTACCGATAAACGCACCGATAGTACGGAACGCAAAATAAGTGCTCGGCCCCACCGCGGACTCGATCTCGGTAAAACCGCATCGTTCCATCAATAACTTGGGAGCAACCATATTCGTACCCACATCGACACCTACCACGAACACGATTCCGAGGAATAGCAGGAAAATCGTCCTGTCCTTCAACAACCCGAACGTCGCACCCCATGAAGACGCTTGTTCCGGAGCCTCTTCCCGGATATGCACCGCCATAAGCCAGAACGTCGACAAGAGTGTCAATCCCGCGAATATCGGGAACAGATACTGCCAATTCCCCAGTACGGAAGCGGCAAAAGCAGCGATAAAGGGTCCACAGAACGAGGAAACCGCTTTAAGTACTTGTCCCGCCGTGAGCGAACTGGCAAGCACGTTACCTTTAACGACATTTGTCAAAAGCGGGTTTAACGACACTTGCAGGATCGTGTTACCGATTCCCAAAAGGGCAAACGCCACGAAACAGGTAATCATGTTGTAATCGACGAAAGGAATCAACATTCCCACGATAGTAATAAACATACTCACCAACACGGTTCGTTTCCGCCCGATACGGTTCATCAGTATTGCCGCAGGGACAGCCAGCAACAAAAACCACAGGAACACCATAGAGGGGAGAAAGTTCGCCACCGTCTCACTCAATTGAAAATCTTTCTTTACAAAACCGACGGAAATTCCCACCACGTCACAAAATCCCATGATGAAGAATCCGAATAACACAGGCAATAAAGCCTTTACACTAACAGACTTTTCTTTCATAATATATAAATTAACACATACAAAATTCCACAAAAGAGGCGTCTAATGTACGGAATTCAATTGAAAGTTGAAACAAGAGAACCTCGAAAAGAGATAACGTTTTCTCGTTTTCAATTTTCAATTAATTTCGTCATGATATAAGCGGGGCCGAAATACTCGGACTCCTCCCTTTCCCGGGCGACATATCCCATCTTCTCGTAAAAACCGACCGCCGTAAGACTTGCCGACAAATGCAGCACGTGAATATTCCGCTCCAAGGCGACCTCTTCCGCGTGTCGCATCAACCGCTCGCCAATCCCCTGCCCGTGAGCATCCGGCGCCACGTAAAGGGCACATACCTCATCTCCCACCAACCCAACAGTACCCGACACGACACCATTCACCTCCGCCACGAACATGACACGTCCGGCGGTCAACTCCCGCAGGTACGCCGGAGAAAACAAACGACACATGTAATCAATCACCGCACCGTCATAATCCCGGCTATTCACCTCCACGAGATTTTTCCTAATTAAACGGGACACCGCTTCCGCGTCCTCTACATCAAAAGCGCGTATATTTATCTGCATCATTTCCGGTTCATCACGTTCATAATCTGTGTACCCAATCCCACGCGATACCCTCTTGACATGAAAGCCACTTCCCCCTTGTCATTCACGAGAACTACCAACGGGAGATTGCCCGTGTCACGGAGTTGCAATCCTTCTGCCAGACGCCGGAGCAACTTCCCGTCGCTGTCATGCCCCCAGCGTATCACCGCGGGGAACGGACGGAAATCGGAAGGACGGAATTTTTGCAAATTATCCTTATCTTTAAACACGACATAGAGCGGGACACCCAACCGTTCCAACTCGTCCTTTATACTGCCCATGTCACGCAACAGATGATTGGTCGGTTCCTTATCGGCTTCCACCACCGCAATAGCCGTGTAGCCTTGCCGGGGCAAAGATATGTCCCCCGGTGACATTGCCCCCTCCGGCGTGAACGCCAAGGGCAACGCAACGTGTCCCGCCAATTCCACCCGTTCCATCACGGGAAGAATCCGCAACTCGACATCAGTCTGTTCACCCGCTTCCACGCGAAAGGTTGTCAATCCCGCCATCACCGCCCCGTCACTCCGTCTATTACCGGTAGAGAGCGTGTAATAACCCGCTTCCAGTTCCACGGGAGCGGCGAATATCTTACTGTAAGAAGCGCCTGCCCCCATATCGACATCGGCATTACTTCCCAAGTCAATCACGCGTACCCCGCCGTTCTCGAGCTTCCCGATCGTGAAGTTCAAGAAATATTTCGGGTCCCCGACCGGGGCTCCGGAGTAATGGAGCATAAATTTCCCTTTCGGCATGGCTTGGTCCGAGGCAAAATTCACCGTGTACCACATATCGTCCAAACAACATTCCGCCTTACCGGAAACTGCCCCCAATCTAGCCGGAATCCCCACTGTACGGCAAAGCGCCACGAAGAAAATATCCCGGGAAAGCCCATCAGTCACTCCCGCCCTCAAAACCCCGACAGGCGGGGTAGCCACCTTGGCCGGATAGTTCACGATTCGCGTTCGCTCGATATATCGCAACAACCGTTCCGCCATAGCACGCCGCCCGAGAGTATCCCCGCCCGAGAGTACCCCTTCACGTGCCAACGCCGCCCGAATCGGTTGCCGGAAAGCCGTTATCAATTCATTCTGAACCCGCGGGTTCAACACGTAGTCCCGGAAAAGGGCATCCTCCTCGAAATCCCTCGTCCCTTCCAAATGGTCGAGCCACACGTCAGCGGGGGTATCCTGCAAATCTTTCTCCGCCACGACATCCAGCAGCGCCATCGCCCGTTCCTTATCCCCCGACAAGCGGAACAAGCGTTCTATCTCCCGATAATTGCCTCGCGCAACATTTATATACCGGGCAAAACGAGCGGTGTCGACGCCCAATTCCGTCGCCACGCGGTGCGCCTCTCCGGGTGTCATAAAAGCGGCAACATAAGCATCCCGGATAGAATCCTCGCGCACGAAACGACAATCGTTTTCGGCTCTCTCCCCCGCCGAAGTCAACGCCTCGATATCCCGCTGCACGGGCGGAACCAACTCAAATTCAGCGGAGAAGAGTTCTCCCTCCCGCTTATCCAACGTCACCACGAGCGTGTCCCGTTCGTTCACGGGGAACCGCACCACCCCGAAGCGAGCGCCCCGACTTGCCCAAACCACGACATCCCCCTCTCCCAACGTCAGGTGCGTTTCTCCCCGCGCATCGGAATGGAGCGTCACCACTGGATAGAACTCCCCGTAATTAAATATCTTGTATTCCACTTTAGCGTTTTCCACGGGATTCCCCGCCGTGTCTTTCACCTGCACCACGGTTCTCGCCGCACGGGTGTAACGGGAAGTCACGTTTACAGCCGAACTGTTCTCATTCGTTGACACGATCTCCTCCTCCCCCTCGTATTTCCCGAACACTTCCGCCTCCACGTACATCGCTCGCTGCACGGGCAAGGTAAACCACGCGATATTCAGCCTCGGTTCCGGCTCGCATGCCCCCAAGTACTTCCATTCCCCGTCTATCCAAACCTCTATCCACGCGTGATTATCATCGCAATGCGCCCAACGGGGCGTGTATATCTGCCGCGCGGGAATCCCCACTGCACGCAATGCCGCCAGAGCGAACACGGACTCTTCCCCGCACCGCCCGTAAGCCCGCTGCCTCGTGGCAAGAGGCGAAGACGTGCGCGCATTCGTCGGTCGATAAATCACGTTCTCGTGACACCAGTGATTCACCTCCAACGCCGCCCGCTCCATGTTCCCGCAAGCGGCAACCCGTTCTTTCAATTCATTGAAAAACACCGCTCTCGCCGTGTCAAGATTCTCTTTACCTCCCCGCACCGGAAGCACGAAATGCCGGAAAATATGTTCCGGTATCTTTTCTCCCCACGGCATCTCTTCACGTGCCCGGAATGCCAGACGCACGTTGTCAAGCAAGAACTCCCCGCCCGACAAGGAAATATCAACGAGCGGCGAATAAGCGTAGAGGAAAGTCAACGCCTCCCGCTCCGCGAGAGTCATTTCGGTATTAAACACGTCGAACAGTACCGTGTCAGCCTCCCCGAACACGGCTTTTTTCTGTTGAAAATCAACCTCTACCATTTCACGGTAGACGGCATCGGTTATAAAATGTTCTTCCCTCTCACAAGCGCACACCAGCAACGTGAACAGGCAAACGACAACAATTTGTTTCATGGTATTTCTATTTAACATTTCAAAGTTAAGAAAAAGTTCCGTGGATGCAACATTTTTCACACACGAACGCTCAATCCGATTCTTTTTCACGTTTTCAATATATTACAACTACCCCATGTAGACAACAAAAAAGAGTAGCATCATATTTTTTCGCACATATTACGGGAAATCAATATTCTTTTATACATTTGCATCCATTTAATACAAATATTTATGCAATAAATGAAACCCACATCTAACACGCTATATCATATATCCGCTTTCCTTATCATCTCCATCTGGGGAGTCACGTTCGTGTCCACGAAAGTACTGTTAAATAACGGACTGACACCGGTTGAAATTATGCTATACCGCTTCGCCATCGCGTACATTCTTCTTTGCGTGCTGGAACATCGCCGTTTGTGGGCAAACAGCGTGAAAGATGAATTATTATTCATAGCTTCCGGTATCACAGGCGGTTCACTCTATTTCGTGACAGAGAATATCGCCATCGACTACACGCTGGCATCCAACGTGTCAATCATACTATGCACGGCACCGATCCTGACCGCCTTACTGTCACGCATGTTTATCCGGGGGGAAAAGCTGAAGAAATCATTCGCATGGGGGTCCCTCGTGGCTCTCGCGGGAGTGGTGCTTGTCGTTTTCAACGGGAGCATCGTGCTGCAAGTAAAACCGATCGGGGATTTACTCACACTTGCCGCCGCGTTGTGCTGGGCGTTCTACACGATTATACTGAAAAAACTAGACACTTACCCGACAGTGTTTATCACCCGTAAAGTGTTTTTCTACGGGCTGGTCACGTTACTACCCATGTTCCACTTCTACCCGTTACACTGGAATGCGGAAGTGTTTACTACACCGCAAGTGTGGGGCAACCTTCTATTCTTAGGTATCGTCGCCTCCTTTATCTGCTTCATCGCATGGAATAAAACCGTGAAAGTACTGGGAGGTATCCGGGCAAACAATTACATCTATCTTACCCCGCTTGTCACACTCATCGCCTCCGCCGTCATCTTGCACGAGCATGTCACGTTTATCGCCATCGGGGGTGCCTTGTTGATTATCTGCGGGGTATATATCGCGGAAAAGGGATTCCCGACCTTCAGGAACAAGACACGGTTCCCTTAAAAAGAGAAGTGGCAAAAAGGTCTATTTTTTGCCACTCCATACATTTACAAAATTATCTCTAATCCTTATTTATCTATATCCAACACCACTTCGTAAGTCGAATTCGGTTTGAAATCCGGGTCATAAATAATCAGAAAATTCTCGTCCACGACAGCCTTCCAGTCCTGTCCGGCAGCCAGACGAGGATTGTTCAAACGCGCCGGGAAGAAATAGTTGAAGGGTAAATCCAACACGTGTTCCTGTTTGAACTTATCCCCCTTCATGCGTTCCAGACTGAAATTCTCGTTTGTCTTGATCTTGATAATACATTTCTTTCCTTTTACCTTGGAAGTTACCGTGAAATCCGTTTCTCCCGGAACTTCCTGCAAACGTACCTCCCAC
The DNA here is from genome assembly GCF_046365375.1 of Butyricimonas muris. NCBI lineage: Bacteria > Pseudomonadati > Bacteroidota > Bacteroidia > Bacteroidales > Odoribacteraceae > Butyricimonas > Butyricimonas muris. The sequence continues at coordinate 30,691 of NZ_JBKEIT010000016.1, forward strand.
TTCGGATCGCCATAATACGCCAACACATCGCGGTCATGCCAAAAACCGATCTGATCCATTGTCGGCCTCTGACCCATCACCTCTTTGATTCTTCTCTTGCCAATCGCAAATTCACTCCCTTCAAAGTTATAGTTCTCCTTGATCAAAGAAGGATACCACTCGTTTTGCTGGTACAGGAAATCCTGCTGGTTCATGTATATTGCCTCAGCCAAAGTATAGCGTCCCGGGTTGGTAACCCAATATTTCAGACCACCCCAACCGTTACGACCGTGCCAAGTAGTTACCACGTAGCCGATCATGGTAGCGGCGTTACCGCTATTCATCCAAGCGATAGCCATACTCTCCTTCGTGTTGTTCACGTTCCCTATCAAACAGTTACCCACGGCAAAATATACCTTACGCTTCCCACTTTCTTTCAAATCCCACGTGGTATTGGCAAAATGATCCCGCGCATACAATTTACCATTCTTCGCCAAAATATTTCCAAGCGAGTAAGGCATTTCCAAATTTCTCTCCGTGGCATGAGCCGCAGTCACTACCAAATCCGGATTATACTCGGCGTAAATATCCGTGAATTTCTTCAAGACGGTCTTCGGGTCTATCTGGGCGGTCTGCACTTTCGCGTCTCTACCTTTCTTCTCGCCCCAAAGCCCGCGGCTATGATCGTCAACCCAAGCGTAATTATCAAACCATTTCGCACTATTCAACTCCATGATCGTGGCAACAGCATCTTTCACCAACAAAGGTTCCGTACTGTTGTTCACCATTTTCATTGCCGCATCCGCATCATAGCCCGTGATAATACCCCACAAGAAATCGGCAAAAATATCATTGTCGACTTCCCGGCTCACTTGATGCATATCTATCACGTAATCACGTCCCAAGTTCTCCGGTTTCTCCACGATTGCCACGTAACGGGGACGCACCCGTTGAAGATCTGCCAGATTCTCCCGGGGAGCTTTCTCGTAAAAGAAAACCTCCGCTTTATGCTTGTTTTTCAAAGCATCCACAACCTGCATCCAAGCTGCATCATTCTGCACGTCTTTGGATGCCAACACAACATACTCGTTTCGGGTATTACCGCCCCCCTTTTTCTTCTGGGCAAATGACGGAATCACCGAAATCATCAAACACAATAAAATTGATAATTGGTAAATTTGTTTCATCTCGCAATAAATAATATATAAAACACAAAATAATTAATTTCCAAATATAAACATCTATCCCCCTCCTTGCTCCGCAGGATAGGTTAAATTTACGTTAAAATCGATACACGATTCCTATTTTACTCTCTCCCATGTAATCTTAGACGCTCGTTTCCCGTCGGGTGCCACTGCCCGTACTCCCAGCCAAAGTCCTTTGCCACCGAGCAAAACAGGCACGCCACACACGTACGCCGCCCACGAAGTAGTCGTCGCCACCAACCGAGCCTTCCCACGCGGCGATTCCCTCACGTACACCTCATAATACCATGTGTCCACCGCCTCGTTCATCACGGGCATATCCTTCTCGCGGTTCACAAGGGGAATTACATCCCATGCCAGTTTAAAATCCAGAGAATCATTGTATTCCCGAATAACCTTCGTTGCCGAAATATCCGGACGTACAGGATTATACTTGACCCGCGGGTCGATTAAAGACAACTCTCCGATAAAAACCTCGTAGTCTTCCGACGTATTCTCTACCACCAGACCAATACAAGCGATTCTTTCCCCCGCCTGTATCCCGTAATCTCCTAACTTACATCTTATCGTCTGCCATTGCCCCGGCTTCACTTCTTGCCTTACCGGAATTTCAATAAACTCCGCCTCCGTCCCTACCCTCGAAAGAATCACCTTCAAGTGACTATCGTCACTTCCCTTCACTTTACAAGTAAAAGCCAATTCTACATGCCCGTCAACCGGTATATCCGTCTTGAACAAACGAACTTTGGAATACCCCGTCGCCCCGTGCAATTTCAAGCACGAGCCCCCGAACCAAGCATCCTCGAACACGAAATCACATCGCACGGCATCCCCCGGGACACGCTCGTCCCGTCCCGTTACCCACCAACGCCAAGAAGGCATCCAATCCTGCATCCCGATGTTGTACCAAGCCAATGTATTGACCGTCTTCCCTTCCTTGTTAAAGAAAAACCCGTTCCCCAAGTTAAAACGAGTCACGAAAGGGAGTTCCCGTATCGCACTTCGTGCCGGAAAGAAAGTCGATATCCCATGGAAACGTTGCATATCCTTCTCGTTCACCGTCGTAATTGTATTGGTCACGGCAGGCGCATTCACCGGATTTCTTGTCCCGCCCGTGAAAAAGTATTCCAGTTTACGCAAATAAGTCTGTTGCACGGTAAGCGAATCTTCCCCGTACTCGTAGGAAGCATTATGAATATTATTCCTCTCGTGCTCCCCCCATAGGCAGACGGACACGGGTTTGTCTTTCAACACTTCCCATCCCTTTCCTTCACGAGGTTCAACATCATAACTGGAAAGTCCCCGTCCTCTCAGGTAGAACCCGGCGTACACGTCATACGAACTTCTCCCGTAGGCAACGGCATTGCGAGCTGATTCACCCATCGGGTCCCTATTACCTCCGTAACTATCAATATTATAATTCAGCATAAACATATTCGACACCACACGATTCCCTTTCTGGAACCAATCCCGGTTACGGTTCTGCAAAGCGTTTTGACCAAAACCCAAACGTCCGTTATTATCGTTGCTATCATACCAATCAATATGAAAACCCTTCAATCCCTGCACTCTCGCCTGCACATGCAATTCCGCGAAGAAATCCTGTACCTCCGAAGCGATATCGGCACTCCACATTCCTTCCGGATTGATACCGATACCGTCAATCCCGTAATACTTCAAAAACAGAATCAACCTCTCCGCGTATCTGAAACGCCCGTATTCATCTTTCTCCGTCAATTTAACGAAGAGATCGTACACCCGGTTACCCGGCCTCCGAACCGATTCTCCCCAGTTGATAAACAACACGCATCCCGTACGCACCCCGTTTTTATGTGCCGCATCATTGAATACCCCCGGAACCCGGAACCAACCGTCCCCCCAATTCCCGTGTATATCCACGTACTGCCACATACTGAAATTATCCGCCTCGAACTGGTTGCGGGGAAACGATTTCCATTGTTTCTTACCGTCCCCCATGGGTGTCCACCAGCACAACTGCCGTTCCATACTCAATTCCGGATGCACCTGCGTCTTCACGTTCTCGAAACGCTCCTTCAGTTTCACACGTGAAATGAAAAAATTATCATCCTCACTAACAGGCATTCCCGGTTTCCACATTTCCAGAAACTCCACGAAGTTCATCCCGTTCGACGGGTTCCACCGGATATCCTCCGTACGCTGACCATAAGTACTCACGAATAGCCAGATAAACAAAATACTACAAACTACTTTCCTCATACAAATAATAATACACGTTACACAAGGTTTCAAAAGTAGCGAAATAATTTAATGATTGAATAAAATTTTCAACCAAATCAAAACGTCTATTAGGTTTGAGTTCCCGTTAAAATATTATTACTCCCCAATTCAGTTATTTTAAGGTTATCAATCATGTATATCACAGGAATTATCTACAATGTAAATATTATTCAATTTTAATTTAAATCCTATTTTTTGACCTTTAAAATAGGGGTTGAATAGGAGTTGAATGGGAGATGATACCAATAAACTATAATTAATATACATCATTAATTATAATTATTTAACTTATCTCTACTGAAAGTCATGAGAAAAAAGATTCAATTAGTACAAAAAAAAGAGACCGCATTAAAAAACATTCATGCGGCCCCTTAAAAATATATCTACTATTTACTTCTTTTCAATAACGACATCAACTTCCGTTCCATCTTGTCGTAAAACCGTGATAACAGCTTTCTCGTTCTTAATTTTCACTATCGAAGATTGCAAGGCATCGGCGACATTTACCTCCCCGACGGGTTCCCCGTCTATCTTCAAAACACGTTCTCCCGGAGAAATCTTCTCTACCAATTCTCCCCAAACGCAAGCAATCACGACGTGACCATTCGCCACGGTGAAATCCACGTTCCATCTTTTCTTGTACAAATCTTGAGGTGCCGATTCAAAAGGCTCAAAATAAAAAGCGCTCGAGGCGTAATCAATCGTCACCGTACCGTAGTCCAATAATTGTGAACCCAAACGGGAACACGGTGCATCCATCGATTCCGTGACAATATTCCGGAAACGTCCCGTGCTGACACGCAACTCAAATAAACGAATCAAATTATGTTCGCCGGCAGAGGCAGCCCCCGCCATACCGATACCACTACTACCGTATCCCTTGGATTGCAAAGCAGCGGCATTCTCCCGAAGAGCTTCCGATGCGGTCGCCGTGGTCATTTCATAGAAAGCTCCCGAACCGCTATCGAACATAACCGTTTCTATCACCCCCGCTCCCACGTTCAATTCTATAAACGGTATCTGCCCTTGCACGTGGAGCAACGGCAAACGATTCCTCAAATTAATACGGAAAGGGGAAATGTTATCGGTTATAATTATCTTTTTCTGACGAGAATCTATACGCACGACTGCCCCCGGAAATAACTCGCAACCAATCATTCCATCCACGCCGAATTGTTCGATAAGATGACCTTCAGGCATAATCGTGACCGGAATTTCTTCTATATTAATTCCCGGCTTTATCCCCATGGACAAACTTTTCAATTGTGTCTTCTCCAAAGTCATCGACTGATTGTGAGCATCCAGAATATTTTGCGTGCTTGTGGCGTCTAAAGAAAGACGCCGAGCCAGAGAATAGGTGATATAAGTAGGTGCACCCGTGTCAAAAATAAATTTTCCCGGGACGCCTTCTGCCCGCGCTTCAATGATAATCTTTCCGTTGATGGTCGTGTAAGGCACTTCTACATAAAAGGCAGGAGTTTCTGCCTTGGTCGTGAAACACGAAAAAGCAAGACTCACGACCAACAGACTAATATATAATTGTTTGAATTTCATACTGAATATTTTTAATTACTTTCCCTTACAAATCTCACGTGCCAGTTGAACAGCGGCAACGGCATTAACTATACCTCCCGATACACATAATTGGTCATAGCTCCCGGTCGGCACACCGCCTTGAGTGGGGTCGTGTGGGAAGGGAACCGTGGCAGAGGGCGTCTGCCGGGCGGTACGCACTAGAATATCCTTTATTCGTGAGGCTTTGAGCGATGGGTAATAAGATTTCAACATGGCGGCGATACCGGTGACTACCGGAGCTGCTATTTTCGTACCCGTCACTTTACGATAGTTATCCCCGCGAACCGTTGTGTACAATTGCACGCCGGGAGCGAAAACATCGACACTGCTTGCCCCGTAATTACTGTTGATATAAGGATTTCCCTCCATATCGGAGGCTCCGACCGTGATTATATTGGAGAACGCATGTTTACGCCCCTGACCTTGTGCCACCGGGAAATACGGGTCTTTCTCCGTGTCACGATAGTTATCGCCGGCGGAATGCACAATCAATACATCGTGTTTCTCGGCATAGGCAATAGCGTCATCTATCCATTTCGGGTTGTCCAACATGTATTTCCCGAAACTGATGTTGATGATATCCGCTCCTTGTTCTACCGCATAACGAATGGCTAAAGCTATGTCCTTATCATACGCATCACCGGAGGAGGGGACGGCACGGATAAGCATCAATTCCACTTGATCGGAAATTCCCTTTATCCCCTTGGCGACACCGGGTGTGGCGGCAATGATGCCCGCCACGGCTGTTCCCTCGTCGGCTGCAGCAGAAAGGAAGTCGTGGTTCCCGTAATATTTGTTTGACAGGGTATTGAAATCATCGTTCGCCAAACTCCTCTCGTCGACCAGCGCCGCCCACGCTTTTTCACACTCCTGACGCTGTGCCTCACTGCTTCTGTAGCGATTTCGATACAGGGCATCCCATTTCCTATTTTGATTCCCGAAGCTCCATATTATACTATAAGTATTGTAGGCGATTTTCTGAAGCGTATCACCGGATTGTTGCACTATCGGGTTCAAGGCTGCAAAATCTTCCAATGTAGGTTCACGATCGGGACATTTTTCCCGTAACAGCCGATCTAATTCTTCGACGCCTTTAGCTATATTGTAATTAAAACTTGCTCCTATGTACAAAGATACTAACTGACTGTTCTTTGCAAATTTAAGATACCCGATGTATTCGTTGCTTTCTTCATCACTTCTTTCCTTCCCGTGAAGTTCATCGAAACGCTCCTTCACTTTCAAGAACTGCCGGAAAGCTTCATCGGAAGTCCTCTCGATTAACTTACCGTCAGGGGACGCTAGAAAATTCCAACCATGCAGGTCGTCACGATACCCGTTTTTATCGTCGTCTTTTCCATTCCCGGCAACTTCTTTCTTGTTTCGCCACAAGACGTTAGCCAAAGCCTCGTGTTGCACGTCAAAGCCTGCGTCAATTAACGCCACTACCACTTTTCGCTTTGGAGTAGTATTCTCCAGCTCGCGGTAAGCTTCTAAAATACCTGCCCCGTAAACTTTGTCTTTGGCAGGCGACAACAAGTGCCAATCGACAGGAGTTTGTGCTTCTGCCACTAACACGGCACACATGAACAACACGCTCCCGAATAATTTCTTTATTTTCATCACTCTATTTATTTAATACATTAATTATTTAATACATTAATTACTTCATTTTATCCCCCTGTTGCTGTTTCAACATAGAAAGGAAATAGGGGAAATACTCGTTCCCCGGTGATACACTCCACGGGATTAGGAATTTCCCTTTCGCGTCAAACAATATACAGCGGGGGATGGACTTAATACGATATGCCTTGCAGAAAGCAGCGTTCTCGTCGGCAAAGAGATGAATACCTTTGCCCTCGTGTCCGTTGTCCCTCAAAAATTGTTTCCAAGCTTCTTTCTTACCCAGAGGTTCAACGACCACCGTCACGAACTGAACATTTTTATGTTCCGACTTCAATTCTTCCAAACGTGCCAAATCTTTCCGGCAATTCGCGGAATCAAGTTTCCACACCTCTATATATAACGGTTTCCCTTGCAAATCGTGCAAACGAACGTTTTTCCCGTCGCTCGCCTCAAGTTCAAAGTCCGGGGCATCCTTTCCGGGTTGCAAAGGTTCGTACAAGGCTACCAATTCCCGGGCTCTATTTATCAATTTTTCAGACACGGAACACAAATCCATATCCGTGAAAATATGCTCGATAAACGTGTTATCCCCTCGATCCAATTTTTCAGCTAATGCCCACATGACGTAACATTCTCTCACTCGCTCGCTCCGGATGTTATATAATACCCACGTGGCACACCCCATCACGTCCAACTTGGGTTCCTTGAGAGCCAAGACTCTATTCACGAGGCGAATGATTTCGGGTTCCCGCAACGATTCCAAATCCGGGGTGTCGAGATTCATTTTCACGACCGTACTCGTGTCAGAAGCTTGTTGTTCCCGTGCATAAGCGGACACACAAACTCCCCATACAATCATAAATTGTATCAATAATTTTTTTCCCATTTAGAGTACCATTTACTTGTTCAACAACTCGATGATTTTATCCCGCAAAAGATTGCGACGCAAGTTCTTACCCACGATTTTCCCGTCTTTGCCAACCAGTATGATGTGAGGGATAGATTGTATGCCGAACAGTTTTCGCACCTCGGAATCATCCCATCCGCCATCCGCCAAAGTACTGAGCCAAGGAATGTTCTCTTCCTTGCACGCTTCTTTCCATTTTTCCGAAGAGGCATCCAGAGAGATGCTCACGAAACGTACGCCTTTGTCCTTGAACTCCTTGTATTGTTCTCTCAAACTTTTCATCTCCTGACGGCACGGACCACACCAAGATGCCCAAAAGTCGAGAACAAGAATATCTCCCTTCAAGGAACTCATTGTAACCAGATTACCATCCTCATCCGACACGGTAAATTCCGGACACACGAGTCCTTCGGCGGACGCTGCCAAACCGTCAAGATGCTGTTTCAACAGACGTCCCCATGAACATTGTTGTGCCCGGGGAGTCAGCAACTCGTACAACTCTTTTGCCTTCGTGTAATTCTCTCTCCCCGCTTTCTCCGAAATGTAAGCCGAAAAGATATTATCAGGATGCTCACGCACGAACTCTTTCGTGAGGACAAATTCCGATTCTCCAACTAACAGCACTTGAGTCATCGCCTCGTCTGCCGCTTTTTGATTCCCGGTATCCATTGCTTTTTTATATTCTTTTAAAAAACGCTCTTGCTTTGCTGTATAGTCTTCTTGGAGTTTGCCATACTCTATGGACAAATCGTTTGCCGGAGCTCCTTTCAAGTACTTGGACGAGAAAGAACGATAGGGGCACTCTATTCGCATTTTCTTTCCATCCATGAAGAACATGAATTGTTGCCGGTTCACTCTCAATACATATTGCCCGGGTTCTTCCAAAGTTCCCCGCAATTCAAAATCACCTCCATCGATTTTCGTGGAACAAATGACTTCTTCCTTGGGTGTCAACAAGAATGCTTTGCCGTATTTGGCACCTTCCACGTTTCCCCGAATCGAGAAGGAGTATTGTTGTGTACCGGAACACCCGATACACAACAGCATGATAAAAATAATCCCTATTTTCATTATTCTTCTCCTAGCAAGATTTTACCGGTAAAATCATCATTCCATCCTTTCAGTAAACTGGCTTTAGCTCTTTCCAATGAATCGTCCTTCAAGAGGTTTTCCAAGGCAGATTGTATTTCCTGTGCCTGTGACACGTTTGTTTCCTCCAACAGATAATTCACTAAATAACCTATCACTCCGATGTCTACTATCCCGCTTACAGTCCCCCCGGATTGTAGCATTCCAACGAATAATTTCACCATTTTATCAATATCTTTCCGCTTGTATAATTGCCACATTTCCAACAAAGTTTTACAAGTCGGGGACACGGCTGCCACGTTGTTGTTTTCCAATAATAACACGATTTCCTCACAATCGGGTTGTGCCGGCTTTTTCTCGGCGGGAGAAGTCATCCAATGAAACACCGGCCATAAAATCATCACTTCCATCTTGGAACTCATCTGTTTCACCTGTTCTTCACTCAAACGGAGTTTATCCCAATTCTTGATATAATCCAGACAAACCTGACTTTCCTGATAATCGATGTAACTGATAAAATCCTGTACACTTTGTTCCGCGTACCGTTGTTCCTCGGGCAAGAGCACGATATAACTATCCAATGCCCGACTCAGTGCCTGACGCTCTTTACTCTCTTTTAAATTAGCGATATAAGACGCCAAAAAATCGATATCACGTTTTCCCTGTTCGAATTCTTTCTTTTGCTGTTCCAACACGTTCGCTTGTCCCCAACCGCTCATGAAAGCAAAAACAGCAACGACTAGCAAAACGACTTTCTTTACACTATTATTCATACCTCGTACGCTTAAATTGAACTACCTAATAATTTATCCACAAATTCTTCGAAACCATAGCCCGGACCGGGAACATCGGTATCAATTATTTTCCCGTCTTTATCTATTATGATATACCGGGGAATACCGTGTATGTCATAATCGTCCTGAAAGGGTGTCGATTTCGGGAAGGCAATCAAATTCTTAACTCCTAACAATTTGTATCTTGGCAAAGAGTACTTCCAATGATTGAATTTGCCCTCCTCGTCAATGGATATCGTGATAAATTCCACGTCCGCACGGTCTTTATACTTCTCCGCAACTTTCATAAAATAAGGTAATTTACGGATACATCCTCCACACCAAGTCGCCCACACGTCGATTATCAATATTTTACCCCTGAAATCTTGAAGAGAGTGCTCTTGTCTTTTATAGTCTATTAAAGTAAAGAGAGGAGCATCCTTTCCCGAACTCAAACGTTCCTTCGCGGCATACAAATCCATCACCAACTGCCTTAATTCTCCCTCCGGCATATATTGTTCGAATAGGGGGCGGGCTTTTTTCAGTGCTTCCGTGTAGTTGAGAATAAAATCACTCCTAATCCCTGCAAAATAAGACAATATCAAATCGGAATTTCGGGATTCCAGTATTTGTTTGTATTTTTCGTACTCCAATTCATCCCGTTTATCGCCTAAAATCCGGGATGCCTCGTAACCGTCCGCCAAGGCTTTCACGTTGAAATAAGTATTTATGTTTCTTTCAAGATTGGGAAGTGCCAAAAACTCCCGCGAATCAAAACGTACGCCTTTCAATACTTTCCGTAACGCACTTTTATTCACACCGGCGTCCCTGTGTTGTCTATAATAATCGGCAACCAGATTTATTGCCTTCACTTGATTGGCAACACGTGCCATTTCATCTTTCTTGTCACGAGCAAGAATCGTTTTCTCCACAGCCGCTCTCTGCTTTAAAATCGATTCTACGGTGGCTCCCTCAAGACTGTAGTTGTTCCATTCTTTGATTACCTCATCTTGCAATGAAGTCCGGGATTGAGCATTCCCGCTGCACGGGAAAATAAAAAAGAGTAGTCCCAGTAAATTTACATACCAATAATTCATACAATACATTTTTTAATCAATACTAGAGTGGAAACTGTCTAACAAGAGAAACGTTAGACAGTTCCATTATTTGAAATATTTTTTTTGATAATTAATTCATAGCCGGAATTTTAGCTATCGCCTCCAAATCCAAATCGTATTTAGTCTTCATGTAATTAAGAACGTATTGACGTTTCTCCCACAACAAGGGATTATTTGCTTTCGGATGCTTTGCTTCCAGTTCTTCCGAAGTGTACCTCATACCCAAATGTATGTAAGCGAAAAAGTTCTTACTCGGGTTGGTGTATTCAATCTTCTTCAACGCATCCAGCCTTAAGAAAGAAACCGATGAACCGGCGAAACCTCGTTTAGCGTAATAATTGGGATTTCCCTCTGTTCCCGGGTCGGATTCAACCTCTGTTTTATAGTCTATCCCTGCTTGAAATTCTTCCGGCATAATTATATTCCCCTTTTCATAGGCTTTCTCTAAAATTTTATACAAGATAACTCCTCTCCACTCCCAAAAATCTTCCGGGGTTTCCGGAGTTTCAAGTCTGCCATAGAACATATCCGACGTGGGGTCCGATTCCCCGTAAAACATACAAAGCGACCAGTAATCCATCCCGTCAAAAATATTTTTCATGGGTGCTTTCAAATTGTAAGGTCCAAACACGAATGGAGCATGACAATCATAAACCATGTAATAATACATCGGAAACACCTTTTGAGTAATCGCCGGGTTCAGATAGGCAAAAACATGGTTTTTCATGAAACTAATCATGAACTCCGCTTGTTCGTCACTCTTTAATCCCTCGCCAAAATAGGTCTGGCTTCCAATACTTCCCGTCCACGTCCGATTTAAATCAGACGCTTGAAAATCCTTGTAAATAATACACACGTTGAATTTCTCTTTGATTGCCACCACGTCATCATCCCACGAATTCGTGCCTTGAGGGAATTCAAACCGAACTAAATCTTCGCCACTCGCGTCGTCTGTCAATGTATCTTCATTATAGCAGGAAAAAAACAAGACGCAGCCTAACAAACTATATAAATAATATCTCCATTTCATAGCATATTCTCTTTAATTTCTTACTTCCGGTAACGGATTTTGTACCAACTTTCTGTTATCTTCCATCACATCCTGCGGGATAGGCCACGTGTAGAACGGGTCCTTTTCCTTCAGCGTGTAACACTTGATAACCTGTCCGTTACTCTTCCACTCGTGGGTGATGGACGGCATCCCGTAGCGACGCAGGTCAAACCAACGATGTCCCTCGAAACATAATTCCAACCGTCTTTCCAAACGGACACGTTCAATCAATGCGTTTCCCGTTTCCGTCACCGAAACCGTGCCCGGCACAAAACGCTTCTCCAACAATGTTTCCAATGCTTGTTTAGCTGTTTTCTCATCCTTATCCAACGCGGCAGCCTCTGCCAAATTCAAATAGGCTTCCGCCAACCGAAACGCGTGAGCGAAGTTCGTGTTGCTTATAGGTTCATGGGCATAGTTCACCGCGAATTTCCCGTAAGGGGCGTATCCGCCAAGATGCTGGTTATCTTTGGAATCGGTGTAAGGAGAACGCACGATATAATTCTCTTTGCGAAGGTCCCCGGCTTTGAAAGCGTCAAGCAACCCGGAAGAAGCATTAAAGAAATTAGTTTCTAAGTTCTGTCCCGGTTTATAAGGGTCGGGAAATATCATTTCCTGCTTCACTAAATTCACAAATTTATCTATCTTCCCGAACACCCAAATCACTTCCGAACAATCTTGCGAAATAAAATTATAATACGGTTGTGCCGTCGTTTTCTGGGGCAAAGAGTTTAGGTCTGTCAACATGAAATCCCACTCATCAATCACTTTCTGCGCGTAAATAGCCGCATTTTTCCAATCCTCCATGTACAGGTAAACTCTGGATTTCAATAATTGCACCATGGGTAAACTGGTTCTGTAATCTTTCCGGTATTGTTGTTCCTTGGGCAATTTCTCGTATGATTTCTCGGCTTCATTCAAATCCGCCAAAATCTGAGCGAACACTTCTTCAACCGTGTTCCTAGGAAGTTCTTTCGCTTCCAACGCACTGGTCACTTTCAAGGGTACCCCCAATGCTTTCTTGTCATAGTTATAGGGAGCTCCCCACATGTTTACCAACTGGAAATAATAGTAACCGCGCAAAGCGAAAGCCTGAGCTTTCACGATATTTTTTTCATCATCGGTTCCCGAAACACCATCAATGTAATCCAACGCCGCGTTCGCCCCCAAGATATAAGAATAGAACCAGTCCCAAGGGGTTTGATACATCAAAGAACCTTCCTGTATAAAAATGTCCGGCTGCCACGCATAAAGTTTCTCCAATAACAGAAAATTATCTCCCGTCATCACCATCGTGTTTATCGCACCTGCCGAATCCGAACACATGATATCATCGTCGAACATCAACAACAGATTCATAACCTCGTCCCCTCCTGCCGCTTGTATATAAGCATTCCCCAATAACATTTCATTCAAGGCAGCAGCTTCTCTCGGGATATATTCACTTTGCGATTTGGGTTCCAAGAAATCCGAACAAGCGGCTAATAAACCCGCGCATAATATTACCAATAACTTTTTCATCATCCTACATTTTTAAAATCCAATATTAATTCCCACGGAATAATTCTTCGGATGCACACTATCCCCCAATTCCGGGTCAAAACCGTTAAAGCGTTTGCTTGCTATAACAAATAAATTTGAAACCGTGGCGTTCAAGGAAAGCGTCTTCAATCCCATCCGTCTGCACCAATCTTCACCAATCCGCCAAGACAATGACAATTGTCTGCAACGCAAGAATGAAGCATCCGCCACCAAAGCATCAGATTGTTCCCACACTCTCATCCACTGTTCCTCCGAACCATTCGGTAAAACAACATTACTACTCAGCGTCGTTACCAATCCGGGTATTTTCGTATAGTTTTCATCTCCCGGTTTCTTCCAACGTTTGGTTAAATCCTTACTCAAATTCACATCCGAATCCGGGATTTTCGCTCCATTAGGTATATTGGCGTATGGAGAAGGCAAACGTTTTTTGCATCCTAACAACAGGGAGAAACCGGATGAAAGTGTCAACGTCTTCCAACGTAAACTGAAATTCAATCCCCCGGTGAAATTCGGTTCTTTCGTACCGGAATACACCAAGTAAGTAGTCGGGTCTACCCCGGAATTTCTTTCAGCTTCCGGCACATCAAAATAATTAAACAAGGGGCGACCATCCTCACTGCTTAACCCGGCAAAAGAATAAGACCAAAAACCTCCCACCGGATAGCCTTTTTTCAAGATTTTCTCGCTATTCCCGGCAAGTAACTCATCTCTTGTGGCTTCGTATTCTTCTTTTCCTGTTTTATTCCAGTTTTTAGAAGAGTTCAACGCGATACTTAAAGCCCAATCTTTAGTCCTTACCGGGGTAAAGCTAACCGTGAACTCAACTCCTTCGTTCGTTATTTTTCCCCCGTTCATTTTCATATCCGACATTCCGTATTCGGAAGGCAAATCTTGGGTGACAATAACGTTCGAATTTCTTCTATAATAATCAACCACAACATCAAATATATTAAGCAAGGTCATATCCACACCCCAATCCCAAGACTTTGTTTTTTCCCAAGAAAGATTCGGGTTCGGCAAACCGGAGATTTTCGAGTAATGCTGGTTATAAACCGAAAGAATGCCATATTGTCTTAATGTCAAATCCGGTCCCAATTTAGTCATCGCGTTTCCCTGTATTCCATAGGTGGCACGAACGTTAAAGTTGTTCAACCAATTCTTTATTCCCGCTAACCACGGCTCATCCATCACTCTCCAAGACAAGCCGAAAGAATATGTCGGGTCAAACCGATTGTTCACGTCCTGCCCGAAACGATTGGACTCATCATTTCGCATCGAGAAATTAAACACGTAACGATTTTTCAACGAGTAAGCCACTGTCGCGAAGAAAGAAAGGTAATTATCCGTATTCTTGGTGCGCGTCCATCCTGTCCCGCTCCCGAAAATCTCATCCAATATTCCCCAACCGGAAACGGCACTACTCAAGGGACGCAATTCATCCGGCGGCGTGGGTTTTACCAGAGTTTCTCCCCGGTCGGGCATATATCCCCATACTTTATTAGCATTGTTGGTAACAGCAGAGGAACGAAGTTCCATTGCCAGCATGGCATTCAGACGATGGTCCTCGTTAAAGGATTTGGATATTAACACTTTGTTCTGGATATTATAAGCACGTTGCGTGGCATCCGTGGTAAACAACACACCCCCGAAAGGTAAAAGTGCCGCTTTAAATAATGAACTGTTCGGTTCCGCCGCTCCATAATCATACCCGCGATACCTCCAAGCCACACGGAACGTTCTCTCCGTGTTATAAGTTTCCCCGTTCGTGTTCGAGGCCGTATATCCCCCGGTAAATTCATAACTCAACCAATCCAATATATTCCACCTGAAGTTAAGGGCGGCAGATACATGCAAATTTTTGTTGGTAGAGCCGCTATTATCCCGTTCATTGATAAAATTGTAACTCAAACTCTGTACACTTCTATTGTATAGATAAGTTGCCCGTTTTTGATAATATACCGGATTCCCCTCTTCGTCATAAGCCGGGATGGAACGACTCGTTGTCGTGGCATACGACATCGGATTCACTTCCTCGCCAAAAGCCTTTGTTGTACTGGAAGTTGCATTTAGGCTGGCATCCAAACGCACTTTCTCGTGTAAACGTATATTCACCGCTACCCGACCCGTCATTCTCTCGTTGGAGTTTCCGATTTCCTGTCCCAACGTGTTGTTATACCCTAAAGAAACATTGTAAGTTACCGCCTCAGTACCTCCTGCCAAACTCACGTTATGACTATGACTGACAGCCGAACGGGTTAACAAATCGAACCAATCCGTATTCACCGTTGACAAAAAAGTCTTTCTTTTCATGAATTCATCATAACTTAAATCGCCCGCCAAATACATTTTCATGGCTCCCTCGTAAGTATACGGCTGAGTTATCGGTTCTTCCATGTAATACACTCCGGCATTATACACGTCTTGCGAGAACTGCACCCGCTCCTTGGAGTTCATGTAATTGAACATCCCGTAATTAGGGCGGGTGTTAATAGTCATGTTGCCCGTGTAGTTCACGGTCAACCTGCCTGCTTTTCCCTTCTTCGTGGTAATCACGATTACCCCGTTAGAAGCCTTTGAACCGTAAACAGCCGTAGCTGAAGCATCTTTCAGCACGGTAATCGTTTCTATATCCATCGGGTTCAACCAAGAAATCTGACTGCCCACAATGTCTTTCAGGTCTTGAGTCATAACGTCCGCGGTTTCCAACTCCAAAGGGTCATTCTGTACAATACCGTCTACCACCCATAACGGGGCTTGGTTTCCAAAAATAGTCGTTGTTCCCCTCAATTTGATTTTCGGGGTTGTTCCCACCCGAGAACTCGTGTTCATCACCACCATACCGGCGACCTGTCCCTGCAACATCTGGTCTATCGAGTTATACGCCGGCATCATAACATCAGCGGCTTTCACGCTCGTGTAGGAACCGACCATATCCCTGCGGTTGACAGTATTGTACCCCGTCGATACCACCACCTCATCCATAACATGGGAATCTTCCTCCAACACCACATTCAATGTTTCCTGTCCGTTCCACTTGACTTCTTTGGTCTTCAGCCCGATAAACGAGAACACAAAGACAAGGCTATCCTGTTTCGCGACACTTATAGCGTATTGTCCGTCCCCGTTCGTGGAAACACCCACGGTAGTACCCTTGATTAAAATAGTCACCCCGGGTAGAGGCGCACCGTCCTTATCCACGACCTTTCCTCGAACCGTAACTTTTTCAATCTTGGCATCCTTCGTTTCCTTTTGCTTAATCACGATGATGTTTTCTTGCACGACATAAGACAGTCCCGTACCTTTCAAACAAATATCCAATGCTTCCGGTACAGTTTTTTCTTTAATGTCCACACTCACTTTGCCCACTCTTGCCAAATCATTGGCATTGTAAGCGAACACGAAACCGGATTGCTTCTCGATATTCCAGATGACCTCTTTTAAAGTCGCATCCTTCATGGAGAGATTAATAACACTTTTCTGCTCTTGTGCCATTATCAATCCGGGACAAAACAAACATAGAAATAAGGTTACTCGACAAAATAGTAACACATACTTCATTTTTATTCCCCAAGGATAGGGAAACCAATGATTTTTTTTCATAGCTTTGAACGTTTATTATTTAAATTACAGTACTTCAACATGAAGTGCCGTGAGCGGAAGGTGTGCCACCACCTTCCGTTTTATTTTTGTTTCTTTATGAATATCTTTCGTCCCTCGACACGGGTTTCCACCGTTCCCGTGGCTTCAAACACTTTCAGCAAAGGCTCTATGGTAGAATGACGATTAAAATTACACCCGAAAGGATACCATTTTACCTCTTCATCCAAATACACGACCTCCACATCATACCAACGAGCCACGCTCTTCATCACCTCGCACAAAGGTTTTTCTTCAAAACGAAGCCGCCCGTCTTTCCATGCAATCACGCTACTCACGTCGACATCTCTCACTTGTAAACCATTTCCCTGACGACTACATTCAACTTGTTCTCCCGGTTTCAGCACGACTGTTTTATCACTATCATTCGAGGAAACCCGCACAGAACCACTCACTAGAGTAGTTTGAATTACAGTATCTTCAGTATAAGCGGAAACATTAAATTCCGTTCCTAATACCTGTATATTCATCCCGGCAGTTTTCACGACAAACGGGGCATTCTCGTCATGAACTACTTGAAAGTACCCTTCTCCCTCGAGTTCCACGATTCGATTATTACCATCAAATTGCACGGGGAAACGAAGTTTTGACTCCGCATTTAAATAAACGACGGTACCGTCAGACAGTGTCAATGAAAACTCCCCTCCCCGCGGGATAACCAATTCATTATAGATTAGAGCACTCTTTTTATTATCAATCGCGTTTTCATACGTGATATGCTCTTTCTGCAAATTAATTTTAGTTCCGTCTTTCTCTTCCAACAGGCGTTGCTGCTGATTCTCCACGGACACGGAAGTACCGTCGCCCATTATCAAATAAGCTTTGCGAGTCCCAGACGCTATTGTTTCCACGCTCTCCATTCCGGAACCACTCTCGTGCAGCTGCAAGTACATCACCCCAATCACAAGCAGAGGGAGTAACAATACAGCGGCATATTTCCCCAAACGAACCCATCGCATCCTACGCCGCCCGGAAAAACGTTTCGCTTGTAAACCTTTCCACCCGGCATCTATGTCTATAGCACGGGAAACTTTTCCTTTCTCCCGCTTGTAAGCCTCTGAAGTCACTTTCCTGAACCATTTCCTATGCCGCTCGGAAGCAACCAGCCAATCATTCAAACGCACGTGTTCCTCCTCTGTCAAATTTCCTGCCAGATACTTCCCAACTAAAATCGCGATATCAAAATAAATTTTATCCATTTCTCGTGTAAAGATTTTTATCCCACTCTTTTTCTTTACAACACAAGAAACAAGATATAGGGTATGTCGGTCTTTGAAATTTTATTATTTATTAACTATTCAGGAGAATAAAGAAAATGGTTTCCAACAAGTAGTAATGCCCTTTCATGCTCTCCTTCAGTTTTTTATACGCTTCCTTTTTATACGCGTGAACGGCATGACCGGATACGCCCATTTTTTCAGCAATCTCAGAATTCTTCAATCCTTCCAGAGCATAATGAATGACACTCCGCATTTGCGGGGGCAATTCCTCTATAGAACGATAAAATACTCTATACGCCTCTTCCTCCATCATTTGCTCTTGAAAAAATTCATCCGATTCAATAGCCATCCCCTCTTCTATCTCAACTCTCTCGAGCCTATCTCGAAGTTGATTTAAACAAGCATGACGAACGACCACGTAAAGGAACGACTTTATTTTATAGTAATTGTCAAAATCAGCGTGACGGTCCCAGTATTTTACAAAAGCTTCCTGTACCACATCAGCTGCTGCCTCCCGTTCTCCAAGATAACGTTCGGCAAACAAACAAAGTGCAGTATAGAATTCATCGAATAGCAATCGAAAGGCTTTCTCGTCACCATTCTGCAATGCTCTCAAGGATTTCTCCATAATATTCCTTTTATAAAATACTAATATGCTTACAAAGATAGAAAAAATCATCAAGTGATAATAAGCAAAAAAAGAATCGCATAAATAATTTATATTTATACGATTCTTATCAAGAAGCAAGTCTATACGCAACACTAGACTTAATAACACACTACAATAATATTTCGCTTCTGTTTACTCTAGCGTCCCCGCCTTCTCACCCAGATAAAAATAGCCCAGATCGCCAAGGCTACCGGTAAACATCCCATGAAACCAATCTTAGAAATATACATTCCCGTATCCCCGATATTCACAGCATTATCGGGAGCCGTCGGGCGCCGGACATCAATAGGCACTTCTTCGTCGGACATCCAGAAGAATGACCCGCTGACCAACGAGTAATTTGCCGCCCTGACGTTTTTACGACTGATACTGATCTCCCCGTTACTGATACAATCCGCATCGCCTAGAATGACAATCTTTTGCTCTTTATCTCCCACTTTCCGGGAAAGAGCCAAAGCTGTGACGTACGTCCGTTCCACTTCTCCAACAGCAGGATTAAGCCGTACCGTGTCATCAACAAAATCCGTTGTTTCCACTTCATTCCAACACCCCACGGTATCGCTGGCAAAAAGCGGTGTTACATGAAACCCTTTGTCCTCCATGTATTCCAAGCCCGTGCAACCGGGCATTGTCAACACTCTTTCCCGATCGATCATATCTTTAAAAATATAAGACAACTCTCCCGCCTCGGAAGTCGGTCTGGCGATAATAAAATCAGCTTGGAAATTTTCACTCGGGTGAACCAATCGTCCCGGCATAAATTGCACCCCTAGTGACCGGATAATCGGATTCATGATTTCCTGCCTGCGGGGTTCCCCTGCAATCAAAATATTACCACCTTTCTCGATATACCGGTTCAGTCGCTGCATTTCTTCCCCAGAGAAAGGAGTCCTTACATCGGCAAGCACCAATATCGCCAAATGTTCCGGAATATCTTTATCAAGAGTTATTTCCTCAAAATCAAAGCCTTGATTAATCAGTGAATACCGGAACGGTTTATCTTGGGCAAAACGATTATAATCCCTGTCACCTTCCCGAACACAATCCCGTTCCCCGTGTCCCTTAATGAACCCGACAACCGGAAGCTGCATCACTAGCCGCTTGAAAGCAGCCGTGATTTCACTCTCGAAAGGATGGCGATACATATCATCAAATATCCGCAAGAAAGTTTGCTGCCCGTTATCCCGCTTCAACTGACGCACGAACCGATTCCCCTCGGGACTCAAATCTATTTGTTCCCGAATCTGCTCCGGCGTTAAAAACATATTCGTATCCAGATCCCATGAATTAGCCGTCTTTACCATCCGTTCCCGATCGTTCAGTTCCGGGAAGCGCCTGTCCAATTGCGGGTTATTCGCCTTATCGTAATAATACACGTATTTCATTCTAATTTCAGGCTTAAATCTCCGGTATTGCTTGAAACGATCCAGATCTTGATTCACATAACGAGGTAAAGCAACCGTGTAATACTCATCCAACAAATTGGTATAAGTCGTGATCGTCAACCCACCTTCCATTTTATTCACGATCTCCTGACTGTTAGGCGTCAATGTTCTCACCTTAGTACGGGTCGTATCATAAAATCCCATCAAGTTCGGACGAGAACTCAAATACCCAAAAAACATGGCAAGACAAATTACCCCCATATATTTCCCGAAAGAAATAACTGCAGAACTTTTTTGACGAATGGATTTCAATCTCAATACAGCCAACGAGAGAAAAAGAGCGATTACAATTAAAAAGTAAAGAACATCTTCACTACAAATCAACCCATTGATAAATTCCGCCGCACGACCGTTAATAGACAGCCAATAAGTAATATCACGCACGAACTCCATCTCCTGCCACATTCCCCCGACAAAATTCAACACAGCTAATACCGCTAACGTCCCCATTGCCGCAACGACTTGATAAGAAGTTAAACTCGACATAAAAAGCCCGATAGCAGCATAAGCACACGTCAACAAATATAATCCCAATAAACCGGATAGAACTACCGGGAAATCTATCATCTTAATCGTGAAAACGCCATAAATACCAAAAATAAACAGGACGAACATCAATATCAAACCATAAAACATCATGGACAAAAACTTACCCAAAATGATTTGTATATTCGTCACCGGAGAAGAATACAGTAATTTAATGGAACCACTCCCCAACTCCCGGCTCATCAACCCCATGGTCAACAAAGGAATATAGAAATAGAGATATTGCTGCACTTCCGTGAACAGCCCGAACCGACCGGAGAACACGTTCAACGTTACACTCCGCAATGTATATCCTAATTCCTGATTCCGAACCATTCCCCCGAATATATCGGAAAAATACATTCCCACTTGAAACGTGAAAATCACAATAATCAACCACGCCACGGGCGAATAAAACAAAGTTTGCATCTCCGTCCGGGCAATCCTATATATCATCTTCATATTTTTTTCTTATAAGTTCTACTTTTTGGATAACTCGGCAAATATGGCATTCAAAGAACTACGTTCGATATTGATCTCCGTCAATCGCCATCCTCTTGCCATACTGGTTTCTACGACTCGTTCAGTAATATCCTGCGCATCAATAAACTGAAGCCGGAAACGATGTCCTCCTAACTCTTCCGCCCCACAAATACCCGGAATATTCTTCAATTCATCCAAAACCGGAGGAGCAACCAAAGACACAATCAAAGAATTCGGAGTAATATAGTTATCAAAATCGTCAACCGTTCCGCTAAATACCATCTGCCCCTCCTCGATCATCTGAATATAATCGCAGGTCGCCTGCACTTCCGGCAAGATATGTGTCGACAGTACCACAGTTCGATCTTGCGCAATCTCCTTCACCAAGTGACGGATCTCCACAATCTGGTTCGGGTCCAACCCATTCGTAGGCTCATCCAACACGACAAAATCCGGATTATGAATGATTGCCTGAGCTATTCCAAGACGTTGCTGATATCCCCCGGAAAGGTTACGCACCAAACGACGTCTAAAGTGGGAGATTCCACATTTCCCCATGACCTCCCGCACGGCATGATCAACCTCTTTTCCCGACAGACGACGCAAGAAAGCACAATGCACCAGATATTCTTCCACGGTTAGATCGGTGTGCAAAGGCGGTTGTTGCGGAAGGAATCCCACGTGCATTTTAGCTTTCACGGGATCTTTCCGCAAATCGATACCTTTGATGAAAACATTTCCGCTAGTCTGTTTCAACACACCACACATGATATTCATGGTGGTTGATTTACCCGCCCCGTTTGACCCAAGCAAACCATATACCCCGTGGTGATTTATCTCAAAATTTATATCTCGTATAGCCCACTGAATACTGTAGCGATGAGATAGATTCTCGACTTTCACGATTGGTTCTTTCATAAATTTACATGATTTATATGATACATCCCTTATACTTCTTTATTTTTCCCGACGTCTGAGCCAAACGACAATCCCCGCCGCTACCAGCAACAAAGGCAATACTCCCATAAAACCGACCTTTACCCAGATCAAATCCTTGTATTCCATGCGAAGATCATTGTCCGCTCCGTAAGAACGGTTCGTATTAACAGGGTACTCCCCGTTCGTGAACCACCGGAACGTTTCAAGAATCAAATTAAAATTAGCAGACTTCACGTCTTTTCTTGATCTTACCAGTTCCCCATTACTCAAACAATCCGCATTCCCCAATATCATGATTTTCTGTTCCTTTCCTCTGATATGGCGCCCCATGGCTAACACAATGGGTTGTCCATTCCATTCCTCATCTCCCTTTTCCGGATTGAATTCAAGAACCTCATTCACGAAATCGGTTGTTTCTTTTTCATTCCAACTCCCGACACTATCAGTTGCAACCAAAGGAAGCATTCCGAAACCTTCTGGCAGACGACAAACAATCCCCGCCGTCCCCGGAGCGGTAATTTTATAATTATTCCGGCTCAAATAAGCTAAATTACCGGAAAAACTCTCTGCATCAAGAGTAAAACGTCCCTGTATTAAATCCGGTGCAAAATCTTCACTGGGATGAACCAAAATGCCGTCCGTAAAATGAACACCAAACGATTCCGTTATTTCATTCAGTATCGCTTGTCTACCCGGTTTAGCCGCAATTAACAAATGCCGTCCAGAAGCAATATAACGGTTAATTTCGCTCTTTTCCCATTCGGTCAATTTTTCCCGTGGATCAGCTATAACCAATATACTGATCTTCTCGGGTATCGTTCTGCCATCTGCTAAAGAAAGAGATTCCGTGTCAAACCCTTGATTGATCAACGCATGACGGAATGCCGGATTTTTCGTGAAAGTAGAATAATCGGCATCTCCCCCCCGGTAAATATCCCGTTCGCCATGACCAATCAAAAAAGCAACCTTGGGAGAAACTTCAACTAACCTTTTTAAGGCGGCAGTAATCTCGCTTTCGGAAGGATGTTTTGACATATCATTAAAAATCCGCAAGAAAGTCTTTTGCCCGTTCTCTCTTTCTATCAACCTCACGAAACGGTTTTCTTCTGAAGACAAATCCACCTGTTTCCGTACCTCTTCCGGTGATAATAATCTATCAAACTTCATTCTAATTCCTTTGGCAATCTCCTGTGCCCGTTCCTTATCGCTTAATCCCGGAAAACGTTTATCTAAAGTCGGATTATCCGTCTTATCGTAATAATAAACGTATTTCATCTCTATCTCCGGCTTAAACCGCACGTATTGCTTAAATCGCTTGAAATCGTCATTCACGGAACGGGGCAAAGCATTCCAATAATTATCATCTAACAAATTCACGTAAGTCGTGATCGTTAATCCCCCTTTCATTTTCTCCATAACCGCTTGACTATTCGGGGTCAAAGTCTGCGACTTCATCGCCGTTGTATCATAGTATGTCATACAAGCCGGACGAGAACTCACGTATCCCAGTAACATAGCACCACCGACCACCAATGTATACCATCCGACACGCATGGCGTGAGAACCTTTTTTCCGGTCAAAACGCAATCGTAGAATTGTCAACATGATAAACAACACGATCACGATCAGAAAATATAAAACATCCTCACTACATATCAAACCGTTAATCATTTCCCTTGAACGTCCGGAAATAGACAACCAATAGGTAATATCCCGCACCAATGCAATATCCTGTCCTACCCCACCTATAAAATTCAACACAGCGAGCACGGCAAGCGTTCCCATCGCCGCAACAACCTGATAAGATGTCAAGCTCGACATGAAAAGCCCAATGGCAATATAGGCACAAGTCAACAAATACAATCCTAACAACCCGGATAATACCAACGGAAAATCAATCGATTTTATAATAATACAACTGAAAAGTGCCGTTAATATCAATCCCCCGATCAAAAATAAAGCATAAACCATCAAGGCATAAAACTTTCCCAATACAATCTGTTTATTCGTGATAGGCGAAGAAAACAACAATTTTATTGACCCCGTGCTAAATTCACGGCTCATAATACCCATCGTCAGTAAAGGAATATACAAGTAAAGATAGCCTTGTACCCTAGAATACAACCCCCATATACCAGAAAATACACTGGCTGTTTCATCCATCAAACTATACCCGGTAGCCTTAGCCTGTAAGTCCGAGGTCAACACATCCGCATACTCCATGCCGACTTGAAAAATAAAGATCACAAGTATCAACCAAGCTATCGGCGAACAGAACAGCATACTCAGCTCGTTCTTCGCTATTTTATAGATTGTTTTCATATTATTTTCTCCTTCTTTTTGCCCATATTACAATACCACAAACTGCCAACGCAAGCGGGAACAATCCCATGAGTCCGATATTCATCCAAGTGATTCCCTCCAATCCCATATAAATTTTCGTATCCGGAGAATTGGGACGAGTTGTATCTATCGGATATTCTCCACCGGATAACCAAAAGAACACATAATTCGGTAAAATTTGATTTTCCGTGTTCACACCTCTCCGCTTCATGAAAAATTCTCCGTTACTAAAGCAATCTGCATCTCCCATAACGAATATCCGTTGTTCCTTTTCTCCTACTTTCCGGCTCAACGCAAGAGCCAAAGCATACGTTTGCTCCTTCTCTCCCGCTTCTGTATGGAGAACCGCTTTACCTTCCGTGAAATCAGTCGTTTCCAACTCATTCCAACACCCGGTTGAATCCGTTTCCAATATCGGCATCACGTCAAAACCAGCATCCGTAGAGTATTCCAAACCTACGACATCAGGCATCGGCACCCGGTAATTCCAGCGCAACATCCAACGAAACCGAGAATATATATCCGCCGCTTCCCGAGTAATTTTCCCGAAAACCAGATTCTGAGTGAAATCCTCGCTCTCCTGTACCAACCGCCCCGGCATGAACCGTACTCCCAAAGAAGCTAATAAAGGATTCATTATTTCCTGTTTATCAGGCTCCCCGGCTATAATCAAATTCCCCCCCCTATCGATATAACGCTGGATCTCATCTAACTCCTCTTGCTCGAAGGGTTGCCTCACATCTGCAATAATCAGAATACCCGTGTTCTCCGGTATCTTCTGCCCGTCATTCAAAAATAATTTATAACTATCAAAACCATTATTTATCAACGCTTCCCGATAAGTAATATCCTGTGAAATCACATAATACCCCCGGTCGCCTTTCCGGTCGATATCCCTTTCCCCGTGACCGCTGAGAAATGCCACCTGCATCGCCGGAACCACCATACGTTTCATGGCGGCAGTTATCTCCTTCTCATTCGGTTGGCGAGACATATCGTCAAATATCCGTAAAAAAGATTTCTGCCCGTTTTCATGTTCTATAAGACGAACAAAACGATTCCTCTCTTCGGACAAATCAATCTGTTTCTTTATTTCTTCCGGGGATAGAAACATTTTAAAATTCAACTCCAACCCACTCGCGATCTCTTGGGCTCTTTCCCGGTCATTCAATAAAGGATAACGTTGATCCAGAGATTCATTTTCCGTTTTATCGTAATAATAAACATACTTCATCTTCATCTCAGGTTTAAAACGAAGATATTGTCGGAAAAGCCGTTTATCTTTGTTTATATTCTGCGGCAACCCTGTTGCATAATTGGGTTCCAGCAAATTGACATAAGTCGTTATTTTCAATCCCCCTTTCAATTGCCTCATCACATCCTGACTATTAGGCGTCAACGTTCTCTGTTTTGTAACCGTCGCATCATAAAAGCCCATCAATGCCGGAAGTGAAGATAAATATCCTAAAAACATGGCAAACACAACCACCCCGACATAACGGCTGATGGCAATCTTCCGGGAAGTCTTTTTCCGCTCCCCCATCAATTTCAATATAGAAAGCATCAAGAAAAGAACCACTACTATAATAAAGTACAGCACGTCTTCACTACAAATCAAACCACCGATCAATTCATTGGAACGTCCCCGGATAGACAACCAATACGTTACATCCCGCAAGAAAGGAATATCCTGTCCTACCCCTCCGATAAAATTCAACACGGCTAATAACCCTAATGTACACATTGCCGCCACAACCTGATAAGAAGTCAGATTCGACATAAAAAGCCCGATAGCAGCATAAGCACAAGTCAACAAATAAAGCCCAAATAAACCGGATAAAACGTAAGGCACATCCATATCCTTTATCGTACACATCCCGAAAATGGCGTACACGAATAAAATTGCAATCAATACCAAGGCATAAATCATCATGGCAAAATACTTCCCGAGTATAATCTGGGTGTTCGTGATCGGGGAAGAAAACAAAAGTTTAATAGACCCGTTATTACGTTCCTTACTCATCAACCCCATCGTCAACAAAGGAATATAAAGATACAAGTATTGTTGCACTTGGGACAAAAGCCCACGATAACTGGAAAACACTTTTTCCGTCACATCCCAAAGGCGATTCCCGATAGCCTGCTCTACCACCAGATCACTAAACAAATTGGAAAAAGCCATACTGGCCTGAAAAGTAAAAATCACCAGAATCAACCAAGCCACTGGAGAATAAAACAACATACTCAATTCCGACTTGGCTATTTTAAATATTACTTTCATACGCTTCCTTTCTAAATTATTTATTTTCTCTTTTTCCGGAAAGCTGGGCAAAAATCTCGTCTAAAGAAATCTTCTCCAAGGTAATCTCACTCAATCCCCATCCATTAGCCACGCTTGTTTCAATTACCCGCTGCATCACATCACGCCCCCCTTCAAAGCGAAACCGGAATCTGCTCTCTGTCAATGGAATTACCTGAATTATTCCCCGCACTCTAGCTAATTCTTCCGCAATAGGCTTATTTTCAAACTCTGCCACAAACGTATCGGGTTCGAT
Source organism: Butyricimonas muris (assembly GCF_046365375.1). Lineage (NCBI taxonomy): Bacteria > Pseudomonadati > Bacteroidota > Bacteroidia > Bacteroidales > Odoribacteraceae > Butyricimonas > Butyricimonas muris. Next base: position 57,652 of record NZ_JBKEIT010000016.1, read on the forward strand.
ATAATTATCAAATTCATCTATTGTTCCGCTGAACACGACTTGCCCGTTCTCAATCATGCGGATATAATCACAAGTCGCCTGTACTTCAGAAAGAATATGCGTGGACAATAAAACAGAACGGTCTTTCGCTATCTCTTTAACCAACTCACGGATCTCGACAATCTGATTCGGGTCCAACCCATTCGTGGGTTCATCCAACACAACAAAGGCAGGATTATGCACGATAGCCTGTGCTATTCCCACGCGTTGCTGATACCCTCCGGATAAATTACGTATCAAACGATGACTAAAATGAGCGATCCCGCATCTTCGTTTCGCTTCTTCCACGGCTGTCTTTACCTGCTTTTCGTCCATTAACCTCAAATTAGCACAATAAGTCAAATATTCATCAACATTCAGATCCCCGTACAAAGGCGGCTTTTGCGGCAAGAAACCAATATTTTGTTTCGCCTCTACCGGATGTTCACTCAAGCTGATTCCGTTAATATACACCTCTCCTTCCGTCTGATTCAACACGCCACAAATAATATTCATCGTGGTCGATTTTCCTGCACCGTTAGAGCCTAACAGCCCGACTACACCCTTTTGATTAATTTCGAAATTAATGTCCCGAATTGCCCACTGCGCACTATAGCGATGGGATAAATGTTCTACTTTTACAATTGCTTTTTCCATAATTTTTTTAGTAATTCACAAACACAATACATCCATATCATATCGATCAAAACCGATACGAGTATAAATAAAGAACCCCGCCGGTCTTTCGGGAAAGTCCCAAAAACACCTTCCGTCAACACCGACGGGAATTCATTCTAAATCAAACACACTACAAATTCTACTGTTGAGAAACGACCGTTAAAATTTTTCCAAACCCAGTATAAGGTTTAATACCATTCACATCTATCGTTCCACCACTAGGACTCACGATCGGAATCGAATAAAGAGTCCCTTCGTTACCGTCCCACACACCCACCAACAACAAATGCTCGTGCGTATTAATCGGCGTCTTATACCCGACTCCGGAAACATATAATTGAGGATTCATCAAGTACCATGCCTGCCGGAACATTGAAAAATGAGTAATTTGCCCGGAAGTTATCGCGTGAAGCGGATTTACTTTGGGTGACACTCCACCCAACACAATAGCGTAAATCTGTGTTGATGTGGCAAAATATAACACGTTTCCATCTTCACTCACCACATAGCCCACAGCATCATCCATCTCCTTTCCCGGAATATCATAGAGATATTTTGCCTTGGAAGTAGTTCGCTCAATCACGTAAATCTGATAAGCACCAGTGGTCGTATTTCTCATCACCATAAAGAAATTATCATCCATTCCAATGGCAGCATACACGGTTTCCAATCCCGGTACATTATTCGGATCAAAAGGTCTTTCTGCATCAGATATTAAAGTCTCTATATTACTTTTTACATAAGGAGCACTCTTTTGACACAAGAAACGCCCTCCCTCTTTATCATACCACACACCCCAAGCCGAACTGGAATTAGTAGATTGGTGTGTAAATGCCACACATTTATCCACCTTGGAAGTTTTCGTCACTTGCACCTCCCCTTCTTGCACTGCGTACTTCATCGGAATCTGAATATTCGGATAATCTCGAGCCAAACTAACCGAAAAAGGATAAATATTTCCATCATTTACCCAAACCACATTAGAACCACTATAAAATACCTGCTCCGGTTTCATCGTGAGCGTATTATCATAAATCACTTCAAAATTCCGTCCCACAAGTTCATATTCCAAACCATCCACCAAAGTATAAAAATCATCCCCGATACAATAAAACCGTTTTGATTTCACTTGAGAATTTGAATTATACGAATGGCACACTTGTTTAACCAAACCTTCCATAGCACTACCGTTTACGGAACTGTATAAACCATAGCTGATTCTATCCGCTACAGTCCACCCCTCGGTAAATTGTTTTCCCTCGATCAAAGAGAAATCTGTATTTCTCCCGTCTTTCGTTTCCACAATTAATATTCCCTCGTTATAAGCAGATTGCACGAGTACATTCCACAATATATCCCGCCGATACTGTGTTTTATTATCCGTAACTTGGTACCACAAAAAATAAGACGTTTCGTTAGGAGGCAAAAATATGGTAGTATCCAGTGCTTGCTTCTCCCCTATACATATATAATGAGATTTTGCACCCGAATTCGGATTATCATCCGCGATAGTGTTCAACATCCATTTATATGACAAATCTGAATTATCCCCATTATCCCGTGTAACTTTCGGTGGAATACTCAAACGACCATTTTGCACGACTTTTAATGTTTCCGGTATTCCAGTAGTATCTATCACAATATCCGGAATCGGATGATCTGCATCCGTACTTTTATCATCAAAGCACGCTGTAAAGAAACTCACATTCCAAAGAGTCAACAGCATATATAATAAATATCTTTTCATATCCATCTATTTTTTAGATTAATATATAGGTATAATTTCCTCACCTTTATATGCACCATCATCATGCCGATACACGTCATCATGAGTTCTATTATATTCCCGAACCCAATCGGCAAATTTTTTCCCATATACCCATCCTTCGTATTGATCTAACCTGTAACCTGTTTCCGGATCCGGATCGTAATACCAGAATTCCGTCAAACCCGTAGACGCTATAATCGCCCGATAAACATTCGAAGAGTATTTCGATGTAAAGAAAAAACGCATCGCATTCCATGTTTCAGGTTGTACTAAATCTGTGGTCCATGTCAATTGGATCGTGACATAATTCAACCATCCCCCAGCTTTAAAATACTCGTTATCTTTCACAGCCAATTTCAACATCAAAGTAGACTCTTCAATATTCAGAAATTCCGGATTACGCACTTCCAAAGCGAGAATCCCAATGGTATCATTTGCCGGCACCGTCGCTTTCACGATACGATACTGATCTGATGTAGCCGTCGTGTTAGAATCATTAACTACCTCCACGGCAAACTCCCGTTCGACCTCCACAGGATCCCCCACAAGCAACACTTTAATAAACATCGTATCTTTCTCGGCTTCCATATTTGTCATGAACGACAATCCTTGCCGAAGTTTCATAAAATGCAATGCATTCCCTCCCTCGTAATACATAATGTCACTATCGGAGCATCCATAGATTCCTATGCACGCAATAACGAATAAGGCTAAATATTGTTTTATCGAATATCTCATAACCATACGTTTTTAATGTTAAAACTGTACTCTATTTCCCGATATCACTTCTTCATCCGGATAGGGCAAAATATACTCGGCATCTCCCATCGAACCAGCATACCCAACAATATTCTCCATGCCCCAACGTTTATAGAAATAGAAAAGCTGTCCCAAACTCACGAATTCTTTTCGGTACTCTTTCAGTATTTCATCTTTCACCTCCAGATAACCCAAATTTTCATCCAGATCCTGCGTAATTCCCCGAGCCTGCCGTACCGTATTTAAATAACCAATAGCTTTTTTCAAGTTGCCTTGTTCTGCATATACCTCAGCACATATATAATACATTTCCGGAGTGCTAATCAGAGGTATTATTTCCCCGTACTGCGTTTCTCCGTCACATTGATCCAGCTTCAACGTAGCGTAATTATTCAAACCGCTTCCCTGGGGTTGCAATAAATAAGAATAACGATAATCATCCACGCCAACATCATTCCCTTGCCCCACTTCAAAAATAGTAAATGCTACATTCTCAGTTAAAAACACTCGTTCATATGTCGCATTCGGGTTAGATGCATCCAACCATTTACCCATAATATCATTCAGCTTTCTCACGGCAAGATGCCAAATATGTTCCTGTGAAAACGTTCTGTCCCGATAAAGCACATTTGAATTCGTCACCCGAGAACGGGAAACCCAATCCCAAGCATCCTGTCCCGAATCGTCCTCTGTCAGGAACCACTCTTCAGCAATCTCCACAGCTTTGGCATATCCCTCATCTGTTCCTTCCCACATATAAACACGAGCTAAAAGAGCTTTTGCCACATAATAATCCACCCGAGGAGAGTTTTGGTAACTAAAATAACTAAAGAAACCGTAGTCATCCCCATTCGGACCGTTATCAAAAAAATCATCATCCCCTGTAATCCGGTAACAATTTTTCCCATCTTCCCCATAAAGTAACTCAATAGCTTCCAACAAATCATTTTTGAGCAACTTAAACGTTTCGGCATAAGACAATTGAGGCGTAACATTTTTACTAAACGTAGTCACATACGGGATTGCCTTCTTAGAGGACACATCCCGATTTCTCAAATTGCCGTACCCGAACATCCGCATCAAATCGAAGTGGAAGAAGGCTCTCAGTGTCAAGGCTTCACCTTTTACCAACTGGTAATTAACCGGGTCTAACTCTGATTTATGCTCTTCTAATTTGGCTAAAATATTATTACAATTCGCTATCAAATTATACAAACCGTTCCACGCATTCTTAACGTACGGGTACACCCTGGCATTCTTGTATTGGTGACTATGCAGATATATATCATTACTTCCCGAAATCATACAATAATAATGTGCTAAATAATCCAACATATGCCAGCTTAAATGCATACCGTACAAATCCGTCGAAGTCATTCCGATATACACCCCTGTTAATGCCGCATGGAAACCTTCATCCGAAGAAAATATATCATCCTGTGATACTTCTGTTGAGGAATCTACTTTCAACCAGTCCTCGCAAGAAATAAAGACAAGGCTGAACACTGTCAATAAAATTAATAATCTCGTTTTCATAAAGGTTACCCGTTAAAAAGTTGCTGTTAAAGAAAAACTCAACGTCCGAGCAAACGGATAGGATGTTCCCCGTTCGATCTTGATAGACGACCACTTGTAAACATCATTCATGTTTGCTTGTAATCTCACTCTCTCGAATCCGATATGCTTCATCCATGCACGCGGAAAATCATAATACACGCTCAAGGCTGACAAATTCAACTCGTTATCCTTCTGCACAAAACGAGTCGTTGCCCGCGTATAATCCGATTCCTGCATATTTCCCATGATATATGTATCACCTAAATTCTTAATCCTCCGGAATTGTGTTTGATCTCCCCGTTGTTTCCATCTCCCCGATAAAACCCGTTTATCCACATTATAAGTAATATTGACATTTTCAACTCTATCTACCAGCGTTTGATTGTAAAGTTCTCCACCTCCGAGAAAAGTGAACACGACACTCAAACCAATCCCTTTATACTCGCCATTCAAACCAAAATTACCGTTATATTTAGAATCCGAAACTCCGGCGGCAACCATATCTTCAGCTTTCCATTGCTTTGTCATCTGTCCGTCCCGGTTCAAATAAATTTCGTAACCGTCAGACGGATCAATACCTAAAGAAGGTACAGCCCAAATCGTGTTCATGTGCATCCCGTCATAATACATCACCACCGGTGTAACTCTATTCTCCTTTGCAGCCAAAGCCCTCTGATTCTCGTTGAAAGTATTCATCGCATCTGACAATTTCTTCAATTTATTATTATTCGTTGTTATATTACCATTCACGTTCAAAAAGAAATTCCTACGATTGAATATATTTACCCCTAACGAAACCTCCACACCCCGGTTCTGCACCAGCCCAAGGTTCTCGCTGACAGAAGTAAATCCGGTTGAGGCAGGTATCGTGATCTGTGACACAAGATTTTCCGTGTTGGAAGTATACCAATCAAAAGTCAGCGTAACACCCTTTATTCTCAAATCAAGCCCCACGTTATAATCTTTTTTCAACTCCCATTGAAGTGCCGGATTCTCCATATTACTCAAATAAGCACCACTCCAATAATAATTGTAATTTTCCTTCATATAATATTTATAAGTTGCCACCGCTTTATTGGATTGAAAATTCTGGTTACCCGTGTAACCGATAGAACCTCTTACTTTAAATTGCTCCAAAAAACCCCAATCCCGAATAAACTTCTCGTTATGCAAGTTCCAGCCTAATCCGACACTCCAGAATGTAGCCCAAGGATTATCAGTCCCAAACACAGACGCCGCACTTCCACGCAAAGTAGCATCCAATAAAAATCGATCGTCATAAGTATAGGCAAATACTCCCAACACCCCGACATTCCTGTTTTTAGAACTGCTGCCGGAAGGTTTACCGTCTTCTTTATACATCATTCCGAAGATATACTCATCCATACTGTCAGTCTTGTATCCCTGAGCCTCATTTACAATTTCCATATATTCATTCTCCGAAATATTCCATCCCACATTGGCAAACAAAGTATGTTTTCCCCATGTTCTAGAAAAATTCAAGTAAATATCACTTGATACCGAGTTACTTTTCCCCGTGTTCAGAGTATAAGCACCTCTTTTGTAATACACGTCCCGACTGTAATTGCTTTGACTGGTATGATTATAAGGATAATACTCGTCAGCATCACTCCGTTTTGTCGTAAAACTCACACGTCCCGTCGCTTTAAGCCCTTCAATAATTGTCCACTCGATATAGAAATTATTCGTGAAATTCAAATAAGAAGTCTGATCTTTAGTATTCGTGTTAGCATTATACAAAGGAGACTTTTCCGAATAAGTACCCCGGGCATAATATTCCATCGGTTTACCCTTTTCATCATATGCCGGGGAATAAGGATTAGCCTTCGCGTATTCACTGAAAGTACCGTAAGGAGAATCCTGTGTTTTATTTCGGGTAATTGTGGCTATATCCCGAAACAAAAAATTCGATTTACGATAAGATATTTGTGCCGTTCCCGAAAAAGTATTACGATAGGATTCTTTCATGACACCTTCCACGTTACTATACGCCACGTTAAAAAGCGTTTTCATCTCCTTATTCCCCATTTCGAACGTAAGCGCATGTTTCTGTCCAACCCCAACACGCAAAGGCTTAGACAGCCAATACTCGTCCAAACCGTCCTTAACGAGCTTCAATCGTTCGTAATACTTGCTCATCCCGTTATACGAATCCTGATATACACTCCCCTCAAGTCTCTCGGCTTCCAGTTTCTCTGCCGCATTACACAAATTATAACTGGTCAGATCGGGCATTTCCAAATCCAGATTCCCCGTGTAAGTTACCCGCACACCTTCCACTCCGAGCCCTACCGTTTCAATAACCACCACTCCATTAGCGGCTTTTGAACCGTAAATTGCTTTAGAAGCAGCATCTTTCAATATCGTAATACTCTCGACACGGTTCATATCCAAATCAAACACGGTTTCCACTGTTGTTTCAAAACCATCCAAAATAAACAAAGGCTGATTGGGCTGCGACTGATAATTCCCTTTCAGATTAATATCACTCCCTTCTGCCGGAAAAGATGAAGTTCCTCGCAACCTCATATCCGGCAAAGTATTCGGGTCGGACCCCATTGTTCTATTGTCCAGAATTTTAAGAGAGGGGTCCAAGTTTTTCAAACTTTGAAATATATTGGTATTCCCTACCCGTTTCAACTCATCTTTTCGGAATGTTTTTGCCGCCCCGGTAAAACTTTCTGCTTTCCGGGTAAAGATTCCGGTCACCACTACCTCTTCCATACTTTTTACATCCTCGACCATCACGATCCGAATCTCCGACTTACCCGTATATTGATGTTCCTGTATCTGCATCCCGACAAACGAAAAAACAAGTACCGGATGTTCCATCTTCGGGATCTCAAAGTTAAATTTTCCATCCTTATCAGAAACAACGCCCAAAGCAGTTCCTTTCAAAACAATTGTTACCCCCGGCAAAGGAACGCTATCCCGGTCAACCACCTTTCCTTTGACCACAAGCTTCTCTATCTCCGGGGCTTTCTCCTGTTTACGTTTAACGATCACTGTATTCTGTTGTATTTCATACTCCAGTCCCGTGCCTTTCAAACAAATATCAAGAGCCTCTCGCACCGTTTTGTCCTTGATTTCTACATCAATTTTACCCGCTTGATCCAAATCTCTCGTGTTATACACGAACACCAGCTTCGACTGCTTCTCGATTGCCCAAATGACATCCTTTACCGACACATCTTTCATCGAAAGATTAATCAACGGCTCATCCGTCATTGCTTGTGCAACTCGACCTCCTGATAGGAATAAGCAAACTGCTACTTGCACACCAAGCAACAAATTTTTCACTTTTGTCACCCATAAATGAGTACACCTACGTTTTTTTTTCATACTTTTGAAATTGATTTAAGTTTAAGTTATGCCTCCGGCAAGAGGCTTATCAACTAGCGAAGGATAGTCGCATATTCTTCGCTATTTTTATGTAATTCAACTTATTTACTTACTACAATTTTCCTACCTTTGATTCTGAAATGTACCGTCCCGGTACGTTCAAAGAATCCCAGCAAAGGTTCAATCGTTTCATGCCGATCAAAATTACACCCGAAAAGATAGTCTTTCACCTCTTCATCTTCATACACCACGTCAACATCATACCAACGGGCAATAAAATCCATGATCTCCTTCAAGGGACGATCCCGGAATCGAAGACATCCTTCCTTCCAGGCTATGGCATAAGAAACATCTACTTCTGCCACTGTCATCTTTCCGTTTTGCTTGTCAAGCACCGCTTGTTCACCCGGCTTCAACACAAAACTATTTTCATCCTTCAAATTAATTACTTTCACAGCTCCTTTAATCAAAGTTGCTTGGACCTCTGCATTTTCCGGATAATTAGATATATTAAATTCCGTACCCAACACGGCTACATCCATACCGGAAGCCCTTACAACAAAAGGCATTTTCTCGTTCCGGACTACCTGAAAATATCCCTCACCTTCCAATTCAACATGTCTTGTATCCCCATTAAACCTTACCGGAAACTTTAACTTGGAACCCGCATTCAAGCATACTAAAGTTCCATCCGAAAGAGTCAGCACGAACTCACCTCCGTGGGGTACGACAAGCTCATTGTACAAATTTGCCTTGCCAACCGTATCTATATTTTCAGCCATACCCGTATTTTTATAAACAATACTCTCCCCGTGTAAACCAATCAACGTACCATCCAACTCTTTCAAGGTATCACGTGAACGAGTAGCTAAATCCACGATAGTACCGTCTGCCATATGCAACATGGCTTTAGGAGTACCCGGCTGGATTTCCACCCGCATAGCATTAATATCCACGCACTCCCTTGTATGTTGCATAAAAAAGTAAATCACCGGAGATACTACAAGGATAAAAATACAAGCATATCTCAAGAAATCAATCCACAAATATCGCTTACGCTCCCGGGCTCGTTTCCGAGAAAGAGCCCTCCACCCGGCTTGAACATCTATCGATTTCAATTCCTGTCGTTTACGAACTACAAATTCGTCACTGGTTACCAAACGAAACCACTCTTGATTCTCTTCTGCAAGACTCAACCATTCATCCAAATATACCTGTTCGGTGACAGTCAAATCTCCCGTCAGATATTTACTAACCAACTCGGCTATATCAAAGAAATCGTCATTCATATTGTATTCCAGTTATACGTTTTTCTGTAATTTTCAACTAGAACACAAAAAGCCTATTTTAGGGAGTGTTGGACTTTAAATATTTAATTTTTATTAACACTCACTCGAGAGAAATAAAATAATAGGCAATAGATAATAATACTCTTTTAAACTGACTCTCAACTTCTTGTAAGCTTCTTTTTTATAAGCATGCACGGTACCTTCGGATATTTGCATCTTCTCAGCAATCTCCGCATTTTTCAATCCGTCCAAGGAATAATTAATAACCGTCCGCATTTGCATTGGTAGAGCATCTATTGCCCGATTAAAAACACGATGCACCTCTTCCTCCATCACCCGGTTTTGGAAGTCTTGTTCCGAATCCCGAATCAACTCATCCGAAAGACGGAAACGCAAATTTCTGTTCCGAAGTAAATTAAAACAAGCATGGCGCACCACCACGTACAGAAAAGACTTAATTCTTCGAAAATCATCGAAATCAGCATGCCGATACCAATACTTCACGAATGCTTCTTGTACAACATCAGCCGCCTCCTCCCGATCTCCCAAGTAATGAGTTGCAAACAAACATAAGGAAGCATAAAACTCTTCAAATAATACTTGAAAAGCCTGCTCATCTCCCCGTTGTAGACGTTCTAACAATGAGCCATTATTATTGTTTGCCTTCTCCATAATACAAATGACCTATAAAGTAAAAACAAAAATATGTATTAAAAATCAGAAAACAAACAAAATTCACATATCATTCATCTTTTTTCAATACAAGATATTTTTCGGGTAATCTCAAAGGAATTCTAAAATAATACAACCTCGTTCCAATTATAAACCATATATAATACACTTATACGATAAAGAAGCTGAAACAGGATTACTTTAGAATTACACCAAAATTACCCGAAAAATACCCTTTATTCCCTATTCATCCCCTCCAGTTCCATGGAGAAAAAGAACGGGAAATACTCGTGATTCGCCCCGACATGCCATGCATTCACAATTTTTCCACTTTTATCAATCAGGATATACCGGGGAATACCCGTGATACAATAATCCCCCGTGAAATTATCCTTTTCTTTATTAATAATCAGATGCGGCATAATCCCGGAATACTTTTTCTCTTGCAGAAAGTTCTTCCAACGGGCTTTTGCTTCCACCCCGTCGTCGGAAATAGTCAGAAATACAATATCATCCCGATTCTTATATTGCTTTTTGAGTTCTATAAACGCGGGCAATCCTGCCACGCATCCCCCGCACCAAGTCGCCCAGACATCAATAAACACAGCTTTTCCCTTGAAATCCGAAAGTTTTACCATCTTCCCGTTCTCGTCTTCCATTTCGAAATCCGGAGCCATAGCCCCCACGCGCACGGGATAATACCTCTCCTTCAATTCCAACGCCGTCTGACGGGTTGACTCGGTCTTGGAACAAATTTCTATATCCTCCATCAGACCTTTCACCTCATCCGTGTAGCCGTGTCGCTTCAACTCGGAAACCAAAGCGGACAACACGTATGGATTGCGTACCTCTTCACTCTTGATATTATACAAAATATAAGTAGCACGTGCCAATTCAGACAATTCCGGCATAAAAACACGGAAATACCCGTTCAACAAATTGGTTCTCTCCACGTCTGTCAACACCTCCAATACCGGAGAATCCAAATCCAGCCCTTTCACTCGTTCCGCGACTTCATTTTGTAACGCCTTATCTTTCATCTCAACAGCTTGCGCACCCAGACTCCACAATATCCCGTTATAACAAAGCAACTCCGCCTTCTGCTTGGCATCCTTGCCGGAAAGAGAATCCATAGCCTGCCGCACCTCCCTTTCCGCATCATTCACCTTCCGGACAAGTTCATCTTTACCCAATCCCCTAGGGATACGATTATAAATAGCGTATATCTTTTCAAGCAAAACCTCGTCCTTCGATTTCTGCTGTTGGGCATAACTGCCAAAAGCACCACACAAGATGATACAAACCAGTAAAATATTTCTTGCCTTCATAACCTACTATTTTTGCAACAATTCGACAATCTTCTCCCGTAAACTGTTCCGACGGATATTCTTTGCCACGATATTCCCGTCTTTATCCAACAACACGATAAATGGAATGGCCTGTATCCCGAACAATTTCCGTATCTCTGACTTCGACCACCCGTTGTCATCCCTCACGCTAATCCACGGTATCTGCTCTTCTTCACAAGCTTTTTTCCATTTCTCCACGGAATCATCCAACGAAATACTCATGATACGCACCCCTTGGTCTTTAAATTCAGCGTACTGCTCCCGCAGGTTTTTCATCTCCTGCCGACACGGTCCGCACCAAGATGCCCAAAAATCCAATATCAGAATATTTCCTTTCTGGGAATCCAAAGATACCTTATTCCCGGACTCATCCGTTGCCATGAAGTTAGGACAAGGAACCCCCAAAGCCGAAACCGCCAATTCATCCGTGTGTTTCTTCAACAAACGCCCGTAATAGGACGATTTATTCCTTTCCGAGAGCAAGTCGTACAACGCCTTTCCCTTCTCGTGACTCTCCCCTTTTACATTATCCGCAATATAAGCGGAAAACATATTGTCCGGGTATTTCTCTACAAACTCTTTCGTCAAACGGTATTGAATCTCTTCCGCTTTCAACGCTTCCGTCATCTTCGCATCCGCCAACTTTTGTTGCCCCGCGTCCAAAGCCTCCTTGTACTCGTTTATCAGTGCGTTTCTCACGGTATAGAATTGTTCTTGAGCAATCTTATCGTATTCCTCGTTTAAATCATTGGCAGGAGAACCTTTCACGCTACGATTTCCCAACTTTGAATAATCACCTGTCACTTCCATATTCTTTCCATCCATGAAAAAATAGAACTGCCTGCGATTCACCTTCAATATATACGACCCCGGTTCGTCCAACTCACCCTTGATTTCAAACTTCCCGCCGTCAATCTCTGCCGTATACAGAATCTTTGCACTATCCCCGGGGGCTATCAAAAAAGCCTTCCCGTATTTCATCCCGTCCAGATCTCCTTTCAGGGTAAAAGCGTAACGTGATGATCGTGTACATCCGACACAACAAATCACTAAAAAAGCAATGAATAATCTCATATCTTGTTCATTTAATATATCCTCGTAATCATTCCTCACCCAATTCCAACATCATCTTCTTCCCCTCAAAATTATCTCTTGACTTTCCAATCAGATCCCAGAGTCCGGTACGCCCGTTTTTCTCGATGGCATGCTCCATAACTTCAAACATCTTCGAACATTGCTCAAAATTACATTCTTCCAATATATAATTCAATATATTCCCTAAAACGACACCGTCCAACATCAGGTCAAGTTGCAAAGCCCCCTCCTTATCCTCGTTCGCATATGCGATAACAAATTGTTCAAAAGCATGAATCATACCATCAACCTTTTTCTCCCGCCAATTCTGCCACATCTCTATCAATCGGCGACGGGTTTCCGGCACCGGAATTTTCGACCCTTTCAAAGCTGCCAGCAACGAGGAACAATCCACGGTCGGCATTCCCTTGGCGTCTCCTTCTTGAAAAAAGGTCTGAAAAAATGTCGTCTTACACACGTCATTAATCTTCTTCACGACCTCTTCCACCTGATTCGCTGCCAGAGGAATATCTTTCCAATGTTCAATAATACCCGTGAAAGACTTTGCGTTCAAACTATTTATATCCTCTATAAAATAATGCAAGTTTTCCCCCGAATAACGTTCATTCAACGGGAGCACCATCAGATAACGGTCGACAGCATCATTCAACTCGTCTGTCCGCCCGTCAGCCTTCAAGGCATCAATATACCCCTTTAAAAACTTCGAGTCCTGATTTCCTTTCGCGTATTCACTCTTTTGTTGTTCCGTCACCTTACTCTGGGCATTTACCCGTTGCCCGGTTGCCAGCATACACCAAAGCACGCACCAAACAGTTATTTTCATACACTAATCTCTTACGTATTTTTCCAATGTCTTATCAATCAATGCTTCAAAAGCCTTTCCGGGAGTTGGGGCATAAACCGATACGATTTTCCCTTCCTTATCAATCAGAAAATAACGGGGAATACCTGTTATGTTATAATCTTTTTGGAAAGTACACTCTCCCTTGGATGCCAATAAATTAGTCACTCCCATTAACTTCAAACGAGGCAAGGCATACTTCCAACTATTGAAAGCCCCTTTATCATCTATCGATATCGTGATAAATTCAATATCATCCCGTTCTTTATACTTCTGACTCATAGCCATATATGTCGGTAACTTGGCAATACATCCCCCGCACCACGTAGCCCACACGTCAATGACCAACACCTTCCCTTTATAATTCGATAAAGAATGTTCTTTCCCTTTAAAGTCCTTCAGCGTAAATGCCGGAGCAACATTTCCCTCTTTCAGATGCTCGTACCCCTCGTACAATTTATTGATTTCATCCTTCAAATCCCCTTCCGGCATATTCTTCTCAAACAACGGACGGAGCTCGTCCAATCCCTTCGTGTACCCGTTATACCTGAAAACAGACCTCAAACAAGACAAATAAGCCAATGACAACTCCGGGTTATTCAATTCAAGTATCTGACGATACCTCTGGTAATCATAGTCATTCCCTATCGTTTCCACCGTGGTATTAAACCACATGCTTCCCCAAGCCTCTTCTACCGGGGCTCCTTCCATGACTGCCTTCAAGCCGTAATAATCCTCCACGACAAACTCTAAACCGGAACATTTCACGAATTCCTTGGATGACAGGTCAACGCCTTTCAATACTTTTTTAATCACGGAAGCCTTTAGCCGGGCATCTTTCCCCTCGCCATACAAATCAGCCACCCGACGAATAGCTTGAGCCCCGTTCTCTTGTACCGCCTCCATGGAAGCGCCATTCGCTTTTATATATCTTGCTATTTGTTCCCGTTCAGCCAGAATCGCTTTAGCTGCCTCTTTTTCCGGCACCTTGAAATCTTCCCATCTCTTCGTCACGTATTCTTTCAACGTTTCGGCCTGCTGTGCCATCCCGCTCAAAGACACAAACAACAAGAATACAATTCCTATTAATTTCATAATCTATCAATTAATTCTACTTCTTCAACAACTGGTTCTCGATAATCTCCACGTACTTTTCCGGAGTCGCCCCTACGTCTATAATCGGTTTTCCCCCGACGGGAATAAAGAACAAAGTAGGCAACGCCACAACATTAAACATACCGCACAACTCCTTCTCTTTATCGGCATTCACCTTCAGGAATATCACTTGGTCTTTATACTTTTCCGCCATTTTTTCCAACTCCGGAATCAAGCGCATACACGGTCCGCACCAAGTTGCCCAGAAATCAATCACGACAGGTTTATCCCCCTTGAACACAAACTCCTTGCTCTTCCGGTAATCGTAAACATGCTCCAAAAAATACTCCCGTGTTATCGGGTTCAATTTACCGGCTTCCACCTTTACTTCATTGCTTCCCGTCACTTCATCTTTCACCTCTGCCAAATCAAACGGTTGGAAATACACTTTCTGTTTCCCGTAATCAATTGAAACCAACCCTTGCTTCAAGATACCGTTTCCCAATACCGACCGAGGCAAAGACTCGTTCTCGACAACAGCCACATCCGTGAAATCGCTTTTCACGAAACGACACTTCCCGGCAATCTTACTCGAGGCTACCACGTCAGTACCGGCATACCCGACACTTTTCTTCATTTCATTCCCGCCTTTCCCGTTGAATCCGGCAAAATCAGCCGAGTTTAAAACAATCATTCCATCATTCCACGTATCCAGCAACAAAGAGTAAGATACCCCATCCAATTCCACGGGACAAACTATCCCGGAAGCCGTGACCACTTCAATATTAGAACGATGGTCCAATTTCATATAAGCAGGACGATAAGGATTACTCATCGTGATTTTCTTTCTTCTCGAATCTATCGTCAACACGACATTCCGAAACAACGTTCCCCCGACAATACCAGCGACACCCAATTTTCGCAAATATGGTTCATCTTTCAACACAAATGCCGCAACCCCGTTACCGAACACGCTATTCCCAAAGGAAATAGCTTCTATATTTACCGATTTCTCCACCGGAACCCGTTTGTATTGAAATGTATCGTAACGGAAATCTCCCTTCACGTTCGCATCGATATTCAACTTTTCCACGTATTCCGGCAATATTGCATTATGCCCCGCCAAATCCAGAACGAAATCAGCCATCACCCCGTTCACCACCATTTCCAAAATAATCTTTCCGTCCACCTCCCGGTAATCCTTTACCTCCACGGACGTATTCTTCGATTGAGCCCATATCGTCATACTCAACAAACTCAACCCCAATATCATCATTAACTTTCTCATAATCATAAATCGTAAATCCAAAATCATAAATAAAATCACTCCCTTCTAATCTCTATCTTTTCCTTCTTTCCGTCCCGCAACACAATAATATAAGCAGTATCCTCCACGATAGCATTCATCAAGTCATCAATCACCGGCTGACTCATCGGGAATCCCGTGATATCCGTACCGTTAATATCGATCACTTGCTCACCCAAAGTCACCACATCTTTCATGCTATCCCATATCGTGGTAATCTCGAAACGCTCGTTAGCGGGCAAAATACCCACGTTCCATGTTTTAGGCGCACCGCCCATATCCGAAGCTCCTGAATCGAAAGGGAAAAAATACAAGCGATTCCGCATATAATCAATCACCACTTTCCCGTATTTCAACAAATCAACCCCAACAAGGGTAGAGTTACGTTCTGAAATCACGCTCCCGACATTCGTGAATTTCTTCCCTAAAACAATCATTTCTTTCACGTTGACTTTCTCTATCTCCACCGGGTCGCACAATCCTTCCAATCCTATTCCATTAATTCCGCAACCTCGTGCCACTCTTTCCCCATTTCCATTCTCCTCAATCTCTTTAAAAACAGCAGCATTCAACAACAAGAAGCCATCCGCACCCGTGTCAAACAACACTTCTTTTTCTACTCCCCCCAACTCCATTTTCACGATAGAGTGGTGAGTCGTCCCTCCATACATTTCCACCCCATCCGTGATTTTCAAACGCTCGGGACGATACGGGTAATTGATCACCATAATTTGCTCCCTCGCATCAAACGTCACCACCGACTGGGCAAACGCATCTCCTCCAAGGATTCCGGCTACCCCCAACGCCTGAAACAATCCGCCCACGGGGAAAACCATGGTTTTCATCTTTGACAACTTATAATTCGGGCTCAACTGCACATCTTTCACTTCCGCCACCTGATACAATTGTTTCATCCCGTTCAAATCGGAAATAGGATTCGAGGCTCCCGTGGCAACACCTTCCATCTTCTGCACGTTCTCCCAATCCGTTCCGGTCTGCCCTCCCGTGTCCACGATATATTTCACTGCCACCCCGTTCACCGTCACCGGAATAATGATCTTATTCTGCACGAACTCGTAATGTATCGTGTCACACACCCGTTTCGTCGATTGTGCCCATGTAGTCATCCCCAACAGACACATCCCGACTATTATCGCCAATTTCCTCATAATCATAAATCGTAAATCATAAATAGCAAATCCCCTCATTCTTTTTGATACACTATCACCTTCTCCCCCTCCTTCGTGAGAATTGTCAATTTCGTCTTTTTCTTCGCTTTCAATTCCGGTATTCCCATGATAATACTCTCGCAAAAATCATATTTCCCCGTGGGTTTGCCATTTATCTTTAGCACTTTATCACCGGGTTCTACCACTCCTTCCATAGCCGTCCATACCGTGGCAACCACTAAATCTCCATCCTTCACTTGCAAATTCACGTTATAATGCTTACTTGCCATGTCAAACTCTTGCTCGTAAGGCTCAAAATACCAGCGTTTACGAGAATAATCAATCGTTACCTTACCGTATTCCAACAACTTCACCCCCAACAACGTGTAAGGCGGCGTTGAAGTCTCCGCCGTCACATTCTTGAATTTAGTCGCTCCCACCGACAAAAGCGGCAACTCCACTCGATACGCAACCTTTGACTCTGTCATCCCCCCGACACCTATAGAGCCTCCCCCGACTCCTTTACTCTTCACCTCAAAAGCACTTTTAGCACTCAGCTCCTCGTAGTCCGTGTCCTTCAAGGACAAAAAACTAGGACACCCCGTGTCAAATAAGGCAACCAAACTATTTCCCGCCCCGGCTTGCAACGTGATAATCGGCATATATCCTTTCCCCGAAAACGGAAGCATTTTACGCAAAGAAACGGTCGATGCTTTCTCGGCAGAAGTTACCGTTATCGTTTTAGTTTTACCATCAATCTCGACAATCAGATTCTTAAGCAAATCACTCCCAATCAATCCGTCCGCATGGAAGCATTCGAAAGGAGAAGGTGTTGATAACTTCATTGCCGGAACTCCGGAGAAATTAATTCGCTCATCCGGGGTCAACAGGCTAGACACTAGCACCCGGGGAAGTCCCACCTCTTTTCCGTTTACATCCGTCACCTTCACCGAATCCACCACCGGAATATTCAACTCTTCACAAAGCTCCCCGGTCAAAGCCATCTGTCCCCCCGTATCGAATATAAACGAACGCACCTTGCCATTCACACTCATATCCACAATCATCTTTCCCCCCACCATCCGGTACGGTATCACGCTTTTGACTTGTTGTGCCGAAAGCGGCACAACAATCAAACACAACAACAATCCGAGAATAATCTTAATTCCTATTCTCATAACTCATTATTTAGACACCTTATCAGCAGCCACTACTGCCTGATAAGCATTAATAATCCCACCGGAAAGGCACAAATCTCCAAACAAGAATAAATCTTGTGTATGTTGCCCATTCACGACAATAGCCTTTTCAACCTCTGCGTCTTTTCTGGATGTTACGGACTCTAACAAGATATTTCGAATCTGCGTTCCGGTCAACTCCGGGTAATACGCTTTCATCAAAGCAGCGACCCCCACCGTGGTTGCGGCAGCAAACCCGATAGCGTTTCCAGTTTGATAAGTATCTCCCGTGTAGGTAGAATAAATATCTCTACCCGGGGCAAACAAATCCACCTCTTTGGCTCCATAATTCGAATTCATGGACGGATTCCCCGCTTTATCAGAAGAAGCAACTATCATCAAATTCGTCAATTCCTTTTTACCCGTCATCCAACGATTCGGGAAATAAGTTTCCTCTGCCAAATCCTGCGCCGCATCCCACACTTGAGAAACAACGAAAACACCTTTACTCTCCGCGTATTCCAAAGCATCACAAACCCATTTTTTCTGTTCCTCAGGGTAAAGCGTGTTCTGAACCGGCAACATGATAACATCAGCGTTGTGGTCCACGGCATAACGAATGGCCAACGCGATATCTTTCAAATAAGGTTCTCCCTCTGCCATAACTCGCAACGCCATAATCTCAGCCTCATCCATAATACCGTTTCCCCCCAAACCATTATCTCTCTTCCCAGCAACAATACCGGCAACCATAGTACCGAGCGCAGCATCTGTCGTCAACAATACATTATTCCCGTATTTATTATCATTTATATCCAGATAATTATCTCCTATGATCTCAGCACGCCCATCCGACCCGAAACGTTCAACTTTCTCCCTGTATTCTTTTCCAGACAATTCAATCTGGGCACCACTTTTTATCCCTTTATAAACATCTTCCCATTTATCTGACTGATAAACACTAAAAGCATTAGCACACATCATAAACGCCACTTCAGACAAAGAATCGCGAGGTGCTTTCGGGTCATAACAAATCCCGAATTCTTCTTGGGTCAACTCTTTTCCCGGAAAACGCTCTTTCATCATCCGGTCAAACTTAGCAGCATAATCCCTTATCAAATAAGTCAATTGCCACCCGGCATAACTACCTGCCATCGGAGATTCCGGTAACACCTTATTACGGAAATAATTATATTCTTCTATATTTTCCGGGGCAGCCACCTTCGTCATCTTCTCATTAATAATCTTGTAATAATCCTTCCCGTCGAATATATAATCAGCATACTTATCTTTCAACCGTAAAAACTCCCGGTCACCTTCCCGCATCGTACTCTCCATCACTTGACCGTCTTTACCGCCCAAGAAATTCCAACCATTGATATCCCCTACCAGACCGTTTTTATCGTTATCCTTTCCATTAGCCTTTTCTTTCGGGTTAAACCAAATCGCCTGCTTCAAATCTTCATGTTCCACATCCATTCCCGTCCCAATCAAAGCAACCACCGGTCTTTTTTTAATCTTTTTCCCTTTCAAAAAATCGTACGCCTTGTTTATTTCCGCACCGTACACCCCGTCCTTTTCAAACGAACAATTATACCAATCCAGATCAGCCTGCTTCTTTTCACCCTGATCATTCTGTTTCACCAACTGTGCATCAGCAACACTGATACATGCACTTGCCATTAATAACAGAAAATACTTTTTCATCTCTTACAGTTTTACTTTTTTACAATACAATATCAATACGACTCGTTCTCACCAATCGTTAATCCAAAATCAAAACCTCTAATCGTAAATCTAAAATCTAAAATTTAAAATCGTAAATCACAAATCTAAAATTACCACCCCCTTCTGGCCTTCAGAATCTCCTCTTTCACCCGCTCTCCCCTCAAATCCTTTGCCAGCAAACGTCCTTCCTTGTCAATCAAAACAATGAACGGAATACTATAAAAACCATACGCCCGTTGAATCGTGTTCGGCTTGTTACCTATAACAAAACCTTCTTCATCCCACAACGTCACCCAAGGCAATTTCTCCTCTTCCAATGCCTTTCTCCAATTCTTCTCTTTCGAGTCCAACGATATACTGATAAATTCCAAATCATCCCCCTTCAACTCGTTGTATATCGGTACCAATTTCTTCATCTCCCCACGACACGGTCCGCACCATGAAGCCCAAAAATCCACGAGAACAAACTTTCCGCAAAAATCACTCAACCTCACCTTTTTCCCGTTAGCATCCTGAAATGTGAAATCGTACGCCGGGGCACCTATCGAATAATGATACAAACTATCCGCCCGATGCTTCAACCACTTCCCGGAAGCCGTTTCCAACACTCTCCCCGCCATACAGTCCAACAACAACTTATTCGGCTCATAAGTTGACATATCCGCAATATACGCCAAGGCACTATACATATTCCCCTCCAACTTCCCCTTCACACCCATATCTATCGTCTTATCTTGCGCGAACTTCTCCCTCGGCAACCACTTCAACAATTCATAATACTTGTCAATCCCCGTGAAATCCAACGAACTATTCCCCACGTTCTGACAATCGTAAAATCCTTTTATCGTCACCTCGGTATTCGTCAAATAAATCGGCTGACTTGTTTCCCCGAAACAAATCAGGTAAACATCCGGCACGATCTCGCAAGCTGGTAGAGAAAATGGAACATTATTTTCTATCGTAGTCTTTTGCAATACTTTTCCTTCGATATTCTCCAACCTCATTTCCACTGGTTTCAACACCCGAACCTTTCCGGATATCTCCAATTTACTTTGTGCCGATAACGCATAAATATTTACAAACAACAGCAATAATACCCCGATACTACTATATGTGATTTTCATATCATCCTATTTACGAGAGTGTGGCTTAACACACTCTCATTTAATTTTTAACGCTCAACATCATTTCCTATAGCCTGGATATCAAACTTATATCTATCCTTAAAGAAATTCGTCATAATCGTGTATTTTTCACGAATCTTATTATTCACATCTACTGCTGGATTCAATACTCCTCCTTCTGCCTCTAAGTCCTCTATTGAGTTTTCTATAGCTAACTTTATATAGTCAAACCAATCTTTATCCACACTATTCCGGTTATTATAATCTAATATACCCTCTGCATAAATATCACCTTCAGCCATATCGTTCGTATAAGTGGATATCAGAAAAAAATC
Source organism: Butyricimonas muris (assembly GCF_046365375.1). NCBI lineage: Bacteria > Pseudomonadati > Bacteroidota > Bacteroidia > Bacteroidales > Odoribacteraceae > Butyricimonas > Butyricimonas muris. The sequence goes on from NZ_JBKEIT010000016.1 coordinate 78,976, forward strand.
TTGAGGTCTTTCCAAAGCGCTTGAAATAACTTCAAAATAAGTAGTACATAAGTCAACTTTAAATTGATTCCGTTCTTCTGCCGTCATTGCAAGAATTTTAGCGCTTCCCCAACTAATTGCAATATGATAATAACCGGAATACACATTCAAAAAAGTACGCTCTTCTGGTGTCGGATCATATCCCAAACCCACTGGTACCTGTTCTATCGTAGAACATAACAATATCTTTTGCGGTAATAAATGCATTAATTCATCTGATAAATAATCAAATAATTTATTATACAATAACTGTAATTGTTCTCCTACATATTGTTCATCTGCAGCAGGCGCATAATATTTAGAAACATTTGATTCTATATCTTGTGCCGTATCTTTTGACACATCATATGCGGCATTCCATGCAGGCGACCAACCGAAATCTTTAGCTGTAAATTTATACAATATCAAAGAAGTATATTGTTTATAAAATTCAACAATATCATCATCATAATCATGATCTCCTTGAGGTAATGTATATTTACCATAAATCAATTCAGGTTCTGGCGTAGGCGTCAATTCCCCTTCATCCCAACAACTTGCCAACAAGCAACATCCTAAAAATAACCATAACATATTTTTCATAACTTCCCAATTTATTCGTTCAACATTACTATCGTGGATTTTGTATTAAAGCAGGATTCTTCTCCAAAACTTTCCTAGGAATTGGTAATACATAACTATTACTTCCTTTTTCCAATCGATATTCTCTCGGCTGTCCCTGAGTAAGAGTAAGTTCATGAACTATTTCCGGCATCCCACAACGTCTTAAATCAAACCAACGATGATCCTCAAATACTAACTCTTTACGACGTTCCTCCAAACAGAATTCCAACAAATTTTCTACATCTGTAACTTCTTCATAAGGTTGTCGATACCTATGCTCCCTTAAATAATTCAAATCTTTCAAAGCACTAGCTCGCAATTCTTCATTTCCATTTTCCATAAATAACCTTATATTTGCCTCTGCACGATTCAAATAAGATTCTGCAACACGCATTCCTCGGAAAGAATTCGAAGAACTATTAGGATCAGCCTTTTCCCCACGCAAAAATAATTTAGTAACCATGGGTATAAGACTCACCGCATATGTTTTACCAAATAAATAAGGTCTTAAGTCATCTTCATTATATAATGTTAAAAGTTTATTAGACGTCGTAAAAATAGGATTCGGATCTATTGACATAAATGGTTCTGGAAAAAATTGTTCATCAGTTCTAGTATCCCCGTATCCCCATATTAATTCCGGACTACTATAATTGTATACACCTCCATTAGCCTTATCTACAGCATAAGTTCCTCCTCCTAATATGAAGGGCTCAAAACGAACATGATCTGATAAAAACTGAAGTAACTGTGGATTTCTTTCAATCACAACAGAAGCATAATCTGCAGCTTTTGTCCATTCCTCTTTATAAAGATACAATCGAGATAACAAATTATAAGCGAATAATGGAGTTACTTTATACTTTACATTATTTCGCCCATATTTATCTAATAAGCCTACAGCTTCTAACAAATCTTCTTCAATCTGTCCGTACACCTTTGCAAGACTTTCTCTTGCAGGAAATTCGTCTTTTACGGCAGAACTCAATATTAAAGGTACTCCCAAGGCTGAATTTAGATCTATTCCATCTTTATTATAAGGTTCTGCATAAGTATTTACCAACAGAAAATAATAATATGCCCTCAGAGCCAAGGCCTGTCCTTTTTGGTTCAATTTACTTTCTTCAGTCCCCGTAACTTTATCTAACATATCTAACACAACATTGCAACCCTTTATTTTCGAGTACAAAAACTCCCAAGTATTTACATTTCGTACACCAGCTTCTTCTAACCGATCAAACATATCATAACTCCAAGTAAACACAAAAGCTCCTTGTTGTAATGAAGTCGTCATGCTTTCATCACTGCTATAATTACTTTGAACATTATCTGTCAACAACTCCAAATAAGGAAACAATACATCATTTCGCAAATACCCTTCTCCTAGTAACAATTGTTCCAAATCATCTACAGTACTAGGACGAACTTCATCTTGACTAGTTTCTTCCAAGAAATCACCACATCCAATCATTCCTATTCCAAGAATACTAATCATCAAATAATAAAAAAAACTTTTCATATTGTCTATCATTATAAACTAATATTAATACCTAACGAAACTGTACGAGATATGGGTTGCGAACCAGTTGCAACCTCCGGATCCATTCCCTTGAATTCTTTACTAACAATCATAAAAGGATTACTTAAAGATGCACTAAAGGACAAATTCTTCAAATACATTTTCTTCACCCATTTTTCAGGAAGTGTATAATTCAATGCCAACCCATTGCAACGTAAAAATGAAGCATTTACCACACGTGCATCAGAATAATTATACATTCGCGGTGTATACCCCGAAGAGTTATTAGGAAGCTTGTAATACGAAGCATCTTTTGAAGGTAATGACGGAATATTTGTAAACTTCTCATCCCCGGGCTTTCTCCATCTTTTTACCATCTCTTTTGGTAAATTACTATAAGCGCTTGCGATTGACTGTATGGCTGTATCATCAAATACATGATACAAGAATTTTTTCCCACCAAGTTGTACATTAAACGAAGTAGACAATGACAAACTCTTATATCGGAAAGACATAGAGATCCCTCCGGAAAAATCGGGTTCCATTGTTCCCATGTATTTCATAAAAGTCGTCGCATCCAATAATCCATCCGGATTTTCTTCCAAAGAAGGAATATCAAATTCCGCGGAACCGGTTTCCGGATTTAAACCTTTAAATTCAAATGCCCAAAAAGAAGATACAGCATATCCCTCCTTGTTTAAAGTTCCGCTAGCAGCCGCTTCCCACCCGGCATTTTCATTCATAGAAGATTTAACTTTATTGAAATTCTTAGATGTATTTATAGATACATTCCATGCAAAATTATCTGTACGAATAGGTGTAAAACCGGCTGATATCTCCAATCCTCGATTTACCATATTTCCCCCATTTATAGGCATTGAAACTACTCCATAAGCATAAGGAACTTCTTTTTCTACAATCATATCCTCTGTTTTTTTGTAGTAATACTCGATAGTCCAAGTAACCTTGTTCTGGAATAATCCAAAATCTGTACCCAAATTTATTGTCTTCGTTTTTTCCCAACGTAAATTTCCGTATGGTAAAGATTTTATAAACATCATATACTCGCCCGTCCGATTTTGATCTATCGTTTCATTTCCTCCCCCCATTCGAGCAATCAAATCCGGACCATAATTTTCTGCCACATTTCCTTGCCAACCGTAACTAATTCTAAAATTCAAATCACTAATTACATTTTGATTCTGCATCCATGGTTCATAATGTACATTCCAACGTCCTCCAAGCGACCATACCGGCAGAAAGCGATTACGAGTATCCTGCCCAAATCGGTTAGAAGCATCTGAACGTATACTAGCCGTTAACACATATCTTTCATTAAATCCATAAGTAAAACTCCCAAAATATCCCACATAATTTGACTTACGATCTGTTACAACGGTACTATATTTATCTAGTAAATCATTCCGTACATCTTTTCCTGTATTATCCTTAATAATTGTCGGGGGCAATGATACAGATTTTCCTCGTCCCGGAAAATATCCATAGACAGTAGAAGCAACTCCATCATATTTATTACTACGACACTCCTGCCCCACCATTAAACTAAAACGATGTTTTTCAGCAAGGACATAATTATATGACAATACATTCCTCCATGTATAATTAAAGTTTCGATCTTCCGTGGTATTCAATTCTCCACCATGAGGTAATTTTGACCTTTGATATAGCTCATCCGCAGGACGCATTGTACCAAATTCATATCCTCGCTTTTTGGAGATATAATAACTTTGCTCATCCGCAAACGATTCTCCGACTACATTAGACGTGCTTAATCCAAAAGTACTTTCAAATTGTAATCCTTTCAAGATATCCCAACGAAAACTAGCAGAAACTCCCATGCTACGTTGAGTATTCTTATTCCCCGTCATAGAAATTTCGTGCAAAATATTATACAAATAACCATCATCTTGTCGATAAAAAAACTTTTCTCCATTTTCGTCGAAACAAGGTATAGCTCTACTTGTTTTTGATGCATACCCATAAGGATCTACTTGATAATATCCTTTCGTTTCTTCTGTTGAACCATTTACTTTCAAACTTACATTGACTTTCTCTCCAAATTTCGCATTTAAACCAACAGAAGCCCCGTATGTCGTTGACTCATTTCCAATAGAAGTACCTTTATTATCAGTAACGCTAATAGAACCGTAGTAACTAATTTTATCCGTTCCTCCAGATAAACTCAAACTATGATTCATACTCACACTATTACGAAACAATATATCAAACCAATCCGTATTCGTCGCTTCCAATCGTTTCACCTCATCATTGAATGCATCATAAGAAATCTCTTTTGCCAAATAACGTTTCAACACACCTTCATACCCTATATTTTCCAAATCCCGATCACCAACCAATCCTCTTTGATAAGCCTCTCTGGACACCTCTATCCTTTCTTTAGAGTTCATTAAATTCATTTTCTTATAAGTCAAACGAGGGGTAATTGAAAAATTCCCACTATAGTTAACAGACATACTCCCGGCTTTACCCCGTTTAGTTTGAATCAATATTACCCCGTTAGCTGCTTTCACACCATACATCACCGTTGCCGAAGCATCTTTCAACACTGTAATATCTTCAATATCATTAGGATTTAACCAAGAAATTGCATTCCCGACAAAATCTTTTATCATATCAAACCCTCCTCCTAAGGCATCAAAATCACGAGAAGAGAAAGGCAATGGATCCTCTTGGATAATCCCATCTACAACCCACACAGGTTCTTGATTTCCTAACAACGTGGAAGTTCCCCGCACGCGTACTTTCTGCCGTTTCCCGACCAAACCACTCGTGTTCATAACCAACATTCCCGGTAATTTCCCTTGTAACATTTGTTCTATAGAATTTGTTCCGTTATAAAACAAATCTTCTCTCTTCACTGTATTTGTAGAGCCCACCATATCAGATTTACGGATCCGCTGATACCCGGTAACAATCACCTCATCCATTGCCTTCGAGTCCTCCTCCATCAATACCATCATCATCTTCTGACCGGTATACTTCACTTCCTGCGTTTTCATCCCTAAAAAGGAAAAAATCAGCACAGGAGAATCCATCTCCGGGATAGTTATGGTAAACTCTCCCGCCATATTCGTGATCACTCCGGTAGTAGTACCTTTCAGTATGACAGTCGCCCCGGCAACACCTGTACTGTCTGCCATAAACGCACGCCCCTTAATCGTGATCATTTTCTTTTCATCTTTAGCCTGCGCTACAGTGATTACAACCACCTTGTCATCAATCTTGAAAGACAACCCGAGCGGTTTTAATAAATCCTCCAACAACAGGCTAAAATCTTTATTCGTGGCTTCCACGTTCACTTTTCCACACTTGCCTACCAAATCCAACTTGTACAGGAACGTGTAATCCGTCATCTTCTCCAAGTTGGAAAAGACCTCCTGCACCGTAGCGTCTTTCATGTTTAAAGACACCCTTGTCTGCGAAAAGCTGTTTGCCGAGAGGTGCAAAGACCCGATCAGCAATAAAATCATCAAGATTCTCATACACAAAAAGAATTTAGTTTTCCTGTATTGCCATATTATTGGCAACAAGTCCCAATTTTTTTTCATAGATTTGTATCACATTTAAATTAAACATTTATTCTACTCGTTGCCCAACGAGTGAGTAATCGCAAACGGGATTGCCCAATCCCGTTTGTTATTTGTCATAAACCATTAAAACTCTTCCTTTTAAGTCAAACCGAACCTCTCCCGAGATTTCGAACTTCCTCAACACGTCTTCGATAGAAGAATACATCGGCAATTTACCACTGTACACCACGCTTCTCGCTCCCTGATTCACGTAAAACACCTCCACGTCATACCACCTCGACACGATACGCAGGATTTCCTCTAAAGGCAGATCCTTAAACAAGAAGAAACCATCCTTCCAAGCAATAAATTCAGCCACGTCTACCGGGTTAACACTCAATGTTCCAACGCCCTTGTTATAGTAAGCCTGTTCGCCCGGAACGATCACTTTGTCCGGTTGCCCATCGCAAACAATAGCAACACTACCCTCTACCAACGTCGTGTATACACCCGGCTCGTCAACGTAAGACTTCACGTTAAAAGATGTGCCCAACACCTTTACCGCCATCTCGTTTACCTGCACTATGAAAGGTTTATTCTCATTTCTGGCCACTTCAAAATAAGCCTCACCTTTCAAAATTACCTGCCGTTTTTCTTTACTAAAACGAGAGGGGAACTCCAACTCCGTCCCCGAATTCAAATATACCTTCGTTCCATCTGCCAGAATTAATGAATAAGTACCACCATAAGGAACTAATATCTTATTCCTCCCTACCTCGGGAACATTATCGCCCACGGTATCGACCTGCTCTTCAACCCGAAGAGTACCGTCACTGTTTTCAAAAGCCACGTTAGCCCTATCATTACGAATCGTCGAGGTCAATGTATCCAACACAAATCTAGCCCCAGAAGCCATTTCAAAAGTAACCTTCGCTTTCCCGGGTTCCACTCTTGCCACAACAGGTACGCTCGCTGCCTTCTCCGGAACACGATTCAACAAAAACAAGGCTGTTATTCCGGCAACAACCACGACAGAAGCCGCTGCCACCCACGGTATAAATAAACGCCGTCCTTTTCCACGCTTCCAATTTATTTCTGTCAACGCTTTTTCCGTGTCAAAAGTCCGGATTACCCTCAACTCCTCCCCGATACGTTCCTTATCCCCCAACTCCCGCACCAATTCATCCAATCCCTCCATTTCCTCTAGCACATTCTCCATCTCTTCCCTCTCTCGTCCTGAAAGTTCCCCCCGGCTATGCCGTAATAATTCCTTTGCAAACTTAAATGGATTCTTCATCTCTTTCTTCAAATTTGCCCTAATACAAATAACTCGAAAAAAAGGATTACGCAAAACTCATTTTTTTTCTTGAAAAAGTAATCTTTTTTTATAAACAACTATTTTTCAAGAAAATAACCCAAGAAAAAAAATCTATATATTCAAAAAAAACAACAATACCGGATACAACCCTTTCAATTTCTCCCGCAATTGAATCTTTGCCTTATTCTTCTGGGATTTTACCGTGTTCACGCTGATAGACAATTGCTCGGCGACTTCCTCGTTACTAAAACCATCCACGTATGCCAACTTGAAAACACGTCCACACTCGTTCGGTAATTCATTAACAGCAGCCATAATTTCCCTATAGACCTCTGCTCGAACGACATGGACAAAAAAATCATTTTCATCTTGAGGACTATTTTTTGCTATATTATTCAAGATTTCAGACCGAATTCCCGAGAGTTTTATTTGATTCAAACAGGCATTCCGAACCGCTTTATAAAGGTAATGTTTCAAGTGTTCCTCATTATCAAAGCTTTCTGTTGCATCAAGCAATTTAATAAAAACTTCTTGTACAACATCTTCCGCCTCTTCTTGCCCCTTTAAATAATTATACGCGAAATAACAAAGTGTTTGATAATAAACACGAAAGCATTTATCAAACACCTCTTTTTGACGTATATTTATTTTCTTATCACCCAACATTATATATAAATAAACGATCGTTTAAAAACACCCATAAAATTAGTGTATTATGAATGCATTATTATATTTCAAAAAATGTAATTACTTAGATATAAGAATTATACACATTCCTCCCATCTTAGGGGCAACACAATTAATAAACGATCCTTTATTCATATCTTGCAACACAAAGATATTATATTTTTCCGAAGACCTATTACTCTCGTGATTATCAATTTCTACACATTTGACCTTACGACCTTGTGAACTTTCAGACTTTATAGACGAGAGGGTGTGTTGAAACACACCCTCAAAAATCCTCTTTCTTGTTCGTTATTCCTTTTCCAGTAACTTTTCGATCTTCTTGATTAACTCATTAAAAGACTTCTCCGAGTAACCGATTTCGATAGCCACAATCTTTCCCTTCTTGTCAACAAGAAAACTGCGCGGGATTGATGCCGTGGCAAACTTCTCGAAAATCTTACGTTCCGGATCTAATCCCATGGGAAAAGTATACCCGTTCTTCTCCCGGAATTTAGCTACCTGTTCCTTCGTTTCCTCCCGTGAAATCGCTAAAAACACGAAATCCTTCCCTTTAAACTTGTCTATAATTTCTTTCTGAACCCGCTTCAACTCTTCCTGACAAGGCGGACACCAAGTCGCCCAAAAATTAATCAACACGATCTTCCCTTTCAAATCCTTGATATCGATTTTCTTCCCGTCAAACATCTCAACCACGAACTCCGGAACATCATCCCCTACTTTCACCAACGTCTCTTTTGCTTGTGCTTTCAATCCCGTCAAACTCCCCAACGTCAGCAAGTAAACTGCTAATAGTAGAATTTTTTTCATAAGCATCCCTTTTTGATTTCATACAAAGATAACATTTTTTTCTGAAATAGCAGGCGGGGGGTGTTTTGACACCCCCCGCCTGCTATTCGATTCAATTTATACCTAGTTAATCAACTGATTCAATTTCTTCGCTTTCTCCAGCAACATCTGGTTAGATGACTGCTCGGCAACAGAAGTCGCGATTTGGGCATATTTCTTGGCCACATCACCGAATCCGCATTTGTTAGAAATCAGCACATAATTATAAAGCGCGTCAAAATCTTTTTTGGATTCTACGGTCTTGCCTGCCCACAATTGGATAACCTTCAAACGGGAAACGTCATTCATGATCTCCAACGCACCATCGGTGATCTCCTTGATCATTTTCCGGTTTTCCGGGAAATAACGGAACAACTTACGAGCCTTGTAGAAATAGTCCTCAGACTTCCGTTCCGCGCGCAACTGCTTGATGTAAAAATAATCCGAAACCACGTCGTAATGCTCGTACCCCGTATTTCTCAGGAAATCCAAGTACTTGTTATACTCCGTCCGGTTCGAGTTATAATACCGCTCCAAGTGTCCCACGAACACGTTATCCAATTTCTGGAACACATCGTCTTTAGAAAAACGCTGTATGAACTTGGATTGATTGTTAAACACGTATTTAATTTGTGGTGCATTCACGTCATCCACAAAATCACGGATAATCGACCAGTTATAATCTTTCAGATAATCAGCTTCCTGCTGCGTCTGAAAATACTTGTTCACGACATCACCACTAGGTTTGCCTTGACTCTTCAACTCCTTCAACAACTTGATGGTGGTCTGTGGGTCCGCAGGATTCGCTTCGAACCTCTTCACTAAATTATCCAATGAATCCATCTCCTTCTCGTGAGCTTCCACTCCAACAAGATTGAATAATAATACTCCTACGATTAATACAATTTTCAACATACTGCTTGATACATTAATTTCAACTTACACCCTTATAACACCTAAAAGAGCAAAAAGGGTGACTCAAAACTCGATTTTAACTTAATATTTAACATGAATTAATTATTTTACTTACAAAACGAAACCAAACACCCCTCTTAAATAAAAATCTATAACTTTCAGACCAATTTTCATTTATTTAGAGAAAATGGTAACGTAAACACTGTTAAATACGTAAATTAAAACAGCGAAGTTCCGCCTTTTTACACTAATTTTGTTCTTATATATATTGACTGTTTTATTTTAGAAAAAATCACTTCATAACCCACCAAAACATTAGTTATCAATCTAATAATCATTGCATATTTTTGATAAAATCCGCATAGAAAGCTCTACCGATCGGAAGTGTAATATCAGCATTATAGAGAGTCAGAGCTGTACGTGTATAAGACGCAACACGATACAACGGCACAATAAAAGATTTATGAATGCGCACGAACTTTTCAGGTAACAACTCCTGCAAATTTTTTAAACTCATCTGCGAGAGCACCGGACGCACGTGTAATAAATGGATACGAATATAATTGTCCATAGCCTCGATATAAATAATATCCGCAAGTCGTATTTTCATATTCTTGTATTCGACCTTAATAATAATCTCCTCATCAGTCAATACAGGATCTAGAGAGAGTTCCCGAAGCGTTCGCAACTGTTGTGCTTTCTCAAACGCTTGACAAAAACGACCGAATGAAAATGGTTTGTGCAGAAAATCTACGGCATTAAGGTCAAACCCGTCAACAGCATATTGCGCGTACGCCGTCGTAAAAACCAAAAAAGTGCCTTGGGGTATTTCCCGTGCCAATTCAACACCACTGACCTCCCCCATTCGTATATCCAAAAACAGCAAATCAGGCTTAAGGCGTTTCACTTCTTGCATCCCGACAACTGGATCAGAATAAGTTTTCAAATCCACTTCACCGATTCGCTGGCAATATTGACGCAGAACACTCAAGGCAACCGGTTCATCATCTATAGCAATACATTTCATCTCGATTCACAGATTTAGAATAAGTGTCACATGATAATTGTCCGCTTGCTCCTTTATTTCCAATTGATGTTTGCCCGGATAAAGCAAATCCAACCTTTTGCGGCAATTGGCAATACCATAACCGCTCTTTTCTTTTTCCGGATACACGATAACCGGATTTTGTGTTGTAAAACACAAAAGATTACCGTCTATCGTGGTGGTTATGTATATATCACTGTCCTTATGAGAAGAAACTCCATATTTAAAGACATTTTCCACGAAAGTAATCAAAATCATCGGGGCTATCATGGTATCGGGATTCTCATTCCGGCTTTCAAGCGAAAAATGTACACGAGTATGCTCGTTCACTCGATTCTTCTGCAATTCAATATACTGACGGATGTAGTCAATCTCAGCCCGAAGAGGAACTTTATCCTTCTCGGCATTTACATACATATATTTTGTCATATCCATGAATTGTATAAACGCCGTTTCCGCCCTTCCGGAATCGGTCAACATCAGCCCGTAAAGCGTGTTAAGGGTATTGAACAGGAAATGCGGGTTAATCTGAACCTTATAAAGAGCCAATTCGGCTTTTTTCTTTTCATACTCAGCAGCTTGTCGCTCCATGATTTGCCTGTACAGTTCCGCGAGAACCCCTACTGCAAAACTGAATGCCACAACAACAACATACAGAAACCACACTGCCCGTTGGTGGAGTATCATTTCCACACGAGGCTGCAAATCGACGGTTTCAGGCAAATGGCGAGCCCTGCGGAGAATCGGTTGCGATATTTCAAACCGGTAGCATGAAATCAAATACGTGATCAACACGGAGCCAACGATAATTGCCAAGGCACTGATCAGATATCTTCGCTCCCGGAACATCCATGGTATCACATAACGTCGACTTATGAGATAGACGACATACAACCACCCCACGAATAGAAAGACAAATGGTGCGTTATTATTCAGCCACCGGTTTACCGGCAACAGCCAGATCATAAAAGGAAGCAAGACAAAGCAAAATACCAAGTCTATATACAAAGGCAAACGCCTGTTTGTTTGTATCATACTTTTTTCTTCTTGATTTGTGCAAAGATACGAAGTCCGGATGACTTACAAAAACAAAAATTTGCTGTTTGTCCACACTTTCGTGTTGTTCACCACCACATTGAACCATACTTATTTTTCGTATATGATGAAAATTTACTTTTACACGTGAAAACCAATTAAAACTATAGAAATATGAAAAAGTTAATGTTAATTCTCATGTCATTGCTCTTCATCGGAGCATCTCAAGTTGCAAACGCATCGGATAAATCCGCAACAGCAAAAAACACAATGGCTAATTCCATCGCAAGACCACACAGGCACCACTGGCATAGATATTACCGTCCGTACAATGTGGTGACCGTTGTTTCCAAACCGGCCGTAACCATCCATGTCAACAACCATCTCAACCAAAAAGAACGCTTCAAGATGGCTATGGCATATCTGAAGAATCACGACCATCTTACCGTGAAGAAATATGCAAAAATGACGGGATTGTCAAAAATGGCCGCGGAAGCGGAACTTGACGCTTTTGTCGCGGACAAGGACAAGTCGGTTATAGCTGTCGTAAGAGGAAAAAAGAAAGTATATATAATGAAAAAAAGAACATGAGGCTTGTATTTAGGAAAACATTTATGCGAATGGGAAATATCCGTCCATAATCCTATCTGCAAATTATAGCGAAATAATAAAAACAATGAAATATGAAAAATAAAATCCTTTATTGTCTTATGACATGGCTCGTTCTTGCTTCATGTTCGGATAGAGATGAAGAGACAGGAGATACAGTATCCTCCGGCGGGCAAAAAACGGAAACGAGTCAGACAGATCTGTCCGCGGTCCTCGTTGATGGACTTTACGCCAACTGGAAAGCAGGTGATATGATAATGTTAGTTCACGACGGGCAAACAATTACCGTGGAAGCACGGGAATCCGGTAGCATATCAAGACTTTCCAGCTCTGTCGAAGGCTCTTTCACGGATGACAACCCTTTGTATGGCATTTTTTCAACAGACGGAATGGTATCTTCTGATTACGAAAGTATAACTGTAACCGTTCCTGCCATTCAAACGGACGGCGGCAACGGATATGATGCAAAGACCGCAGTGGCAGTAGCCCGTACTGTCTCTAATTCTCTGAATTTTCATACTGTTTGTGGGGGAATAAAGCTTAACTTCCAAATGCCAGGCGTGACAAAGGTCGAGTTGGAAAGTGTTGATGGCTATACTCTCTCCGGCGCAGCCAATATAAAATGGGATAATCAGGGAGTACCTATCGTCGATGAAATAGAAAACGCCAATTACATTCTGGTTTTCAGTGCTTCAGATGAATCCGGCTTCACTCCCGGCAAAGACTACTACATTTCCACCTTACCTTGCGACCTCTACGGAGGATACCGGCTTTCCATCTACAAAGACGGGCTAGTCGCTCATTATTTCGGTGTGCATCAAACGGTGGAACGAGCCGATTATATAACTCCGAACGACTTTATGGAAAGCGGATTGGAGTTTGACACCCCGGATGCACCGCTTGTGGAAGAAGAACGTCCGGAATTGGATGCCACCACAACCGCTCTTCTCCGCCGATATCAGCAAAACCAGACGGAAGAAAACAAACTGGCGTTGTTGGATCAAATGGGTATTCGTTATGATAAAGTCGTGGCACGAAAGAAAGCCAAACTCCGCGAACTGGAGAGGGAGGCTTTGACTCCCGGCTTGATAGAGGAAATGCAGGAGATTGTGGATGAGATGGTAGAAAACCGAGACATCCGGTTAGAACAGCAGTTTCTTCGACTCATTGACCCCCGAACTGATGATGACCCGAATGACGTTTGGATGGTGCTGCGCGGCGCAGACGCACCAAATGCCTACATAGGTTATGCGCCAGTGACAAATGCCGAATACGCTTCTTTCAAAGACAATGTAGACTATGACACAGGAGAGGAAAACTACCCGGTAGTAAATGTTACGATTGCAGAAGCCATGGCTTATTGTGACTGGCTTACGGCACAGGACGACACGCACATATACCGTCTTCCAACCGATGAGGAGTGGATTCTCGGTGCCGGCCATATGCCCAAGGATGTTACCATGAACTCTGACCATACAGAATCAGGACTGACAGCCGTGGACGCTTATAGCCAGACAACAGGAGCTTGCGGAGGCATTGACTTCTGGGGAAACTGTTGGGAATGGACTTTAACAACAGACGTTAACGGTTCATATATTGTCAAAGGCGGTAGTTGGGACTCTGAGCGTGACGATTGTCGTAGTGAGAAATCAGATGTAGTGAGAAATGGTTTACATGGCTATGCCAATGTCGGTTTTCGGGTGGTAAGAACTGACAAAAATTAATCCTTAAAGCAATATTCAAAGATGAAAAAGTTACTTCTAACAATGGTTGTTGCCATCGTGACGGTCACTGCAGTGTCGGCACAAGAGAATGGTAAAGAGAATATAGTGGTGGTTTCGACCATTCAAACAGACAAAAACGGCGGATACGATGGAGATTCCACGATTCGCTGCGGCATCAAGTTCAATATCCGACTTTCGGGTGTGACAAAAGTAGAGATAGAAAGTGTTGATGGCAATCCTTTGGCAGGTACAGCGAGTATCAAAAAGGACATTCAGGGGAAACCGATGGTGGATAGCATAGAAAATGCGAGTACTATTATTGCGTTCAACACTTCCGACAAGTCAGGCTTTACGCCCGGAAAGGATTATTACATCTCCACCTTGCCTTGTGACCTCTATGGAGGATATCGATTATCCATCTACCGCGATGGACTTGTGGCACATTATTTCGGGGTGCATCAGACGGTGGAGCCGGGGACATTTATAAGCCCCGATGATCTGTTGGAAAACGAGTTGAAATTCGACAAGCCCGGTACTCCGCTTGTCGAGGAGGGACGCCCCAAGATGGATTCCAAGACACACAATCTTTTCATTCAATATCAAAGAAAACCAACGGATGCCAACAGACAAGCGTTGCTGGAGCAAATGGGCATTCGCTACGACAAGGTGGTAGCAAGAAAGAAAAACAAACTCCGCGAACTGGAGCGTGAGGCAAGAATTTACAGCATCGTAGAACATATGCAGGGCATCGTGAATGAGATGGTTCAAAACCGCGACATCCGGGTTCAACAACAATTCCTCCGGTTCATCGACCCCCGAAAGGACGAGAACCTGAAGGATGCCTGGATGGTGCTGCGCGGCGCATCCGCTCCGAACGCCTATATCGGCTATGCGCCTGTCACCAATGCCGAATATGCCGCCTTCAAAACGGGCTTTGCCTATGACAGAGGAAAAGAAAACTATCCGGTTGTGAATATTACAATCGACGATGCCAAAGCCTATTGTGACTGGCTCACGGCGCATGACGAAAAACACATCTACCGTCTGCCAAGTGAAGAAGAGTGGATTCTAGGAGCCGGGCACATGCCCAAGGATGTCGCCATGAACTCCGACCATATAGAATCCGGATTGACAGCGGTGGACGCTTACAATCAGTCGACTGGTGCTTGCGGAGGCGTTGACTTCTGGGGTAATTGCTGGGAGTGGACTTCAACAACCGATACAAACGGACTGCATATCGTCAAAGGCGGCAGTTGGGACTCTAAACGTGACAATTGCCGCAGCGAGAAATCTGATGACGTGAGAAATGGCACACAAGGCTACATCAATGTCGGTTTCAGAGTCGTAAGAACTGATAGTCATTAGTATAGACAGACGCCTCCTTATTCTCTAACTGGACACACGAAACCACTTGTATCGAGAGCTATACCACGCTCCATCTATGACAAATATCAATACCTACAGCGAATGATTTTGAAGTCATTCGCTGTATCATTGTTCATCTGTCTTTCCGAAAATTCCAGATTGCCCAACCATTAAATACAACAATAAAAATACATAAGACACCTATTTGGGGTAACGTATGTCTTAACTCACTGCCATAAGCAAAAAAACGATGCATTACTTCTACATAATAGCGCAACGGATTAATATCCGCTATCACTCTTGCCCATGTTGGCATACTGTCTATTGGTGTCCATATCCCACACATCAAACAAATAATCAGCAAGAAGAAGAAACAAAGTAACATCACTTGCTGCTGATTCTGACAAACCGTGGAAATCAGCACTCCGAGACCAACCATCGACACCACGAAAAAAAATGAAACAAAATAAATACTCCAATAACTACTCTGCGGCACGATTCCGTACATCATCCACACGATAAACAATCCAAGCGTTAAAATTGCCATCCCGATCACCCATGAGGGAATAATTTTTGAAAATATAAAAGTACTCCGCTTCACCGGGCTCACGTTCATTTGCTCTATCGTACTATTTTCTTTTTCTGTCACGATATTTAATGCCGCCACCACCGTTCCGATAATACACACCAAAATCGCCAATATCGAAGGTATCTGAAACAGACTGGATTTCCCGTCCGGATTATAACGATGATTCACAGTCAAATTAATTCGCTCAAATACAGGTATAGCCATCTCCTCTTTCACCTGTTTTAACATCTCTGTCCCCGATTCCATCCGGAATCCCGGTTGTACCCCGCTCCCTAACGCATACTCTTCCACATACAGTTTCAATATTTGTAAAAAATAAAACGAAGACACCCCTGCCGTCACACCGTTCACGGCATCAATTTCCAACATGAGCGGAACTTTTCGCCCCTCCACAATACCCTTCTCGAATCCTTTCGGTATTTCTAGAACACCTGATACCTTATTCTTTGCCAAAAAAAACAATCCATCCGTGTAAGTATCCACGTATCTCCCGACCTGGAATTGGTTCGAACTCGTCAACTTCCGCAGAAAATTAGCAGAAGTACCCGTGCGGTCATGATCCACTACACTTAAATAAGTAGTAGAAGATTTCACTCGGATTGCTGGAGGAAGGATAAACAACAAAATTGTTGTGATCAAAAACAGAATCAGCAATATCGTTTTATCCCTGAATATCTGGATAAACTCCTTCTGTAACAAAAA
>NZ_JBKEIT010000017.1:0-77596 GCF_046365375.1 Butyricimonas muris
TCAGCGGTGAAACGGAAGAGGGCTTGCGCTCGAAGTATGACCTTCTCGGGGAAGCTGCCCGAGCCACCGTTCCCGGCAAGCGAATCGCCGCTGCCCTCGAGCAGTACGAGAAACTAGCCGTTGGTGAGGTGGCTCCTAATTTTACCACGGAGAAGCCCGACGGAAACACCTTCTCGTTGCACGACCTTTCCGCCAAGTTGAAGCTGGTGTACTTCTGGGTTTCAACGAACCCTCTTTGCCGTCAGGACAACACCGACCTAGTGAAACTTTACCTGCAATATCGCCCACAGGGTCTGGAAATCGTCAGCATCTCGCTTGACGAGAACCGTGGTGACTGGCGCAACGCCATCGGGCAGGATGGCATGGTGTGGACGAATGGCTCGGACTTGCAAGGCTTCGCCTCCCCGATCGCCCGTCTTTACATGGTGCACGATCTCCCGGCAACATTCCTCGTTGACGCGGAGAACCGTATCGTGGCGAAAGGCCTCCGCGGGGATGCCCTTCGTGACACGGTGGCGAAATTGTTGAAAAAGAGCAAGAGGAAGTAATCGTGTTTTCATAATTGGTGCGTGCTAGGGGGGGAGTCAAGAGAAATGGCTCCTCCCTTTTTGTTTATTGTTTTACGCCCGTCGGTGATTTTTTCATGAGGCATAAATTTAATTGTCAATGAAAACAGATTTATCGGGTGTAAGTGCACCTTTGATTGTGTCACCGCTGGTGGCAGATGGCTTGCTTATCCGTCAGGACGAGTATTACAAGAAATATTTTTATGCCGAAATCGTTTGGATAGAGGCATCGGGTAATTATTGCTATTTTCATTTTAAAGATAACTCCCGGATTACCGTGGCGTGCCGTTTGGGTAGCGTGGAGTGGCAGCTACTGGACGCCTATCTTGTTCGTGTACACCGTGGTTTTATCCTGAACCTGCGTTATGTCGACACGTGGGCGGGTAACTCCTTGCGAGCCGGGGAGAAATGGTTCCCGCTGGGGGACTATTACCGGAAAAACGTGTTGGCTTGTTTTAATATACTGGATACTTCCCGAGAAAACCCGAAAACGGGGAACGGGGAGTAATCGTGTAATTTAATATTCACCGGTCTCGTGGATAAATTTATCGACGGGCTCCGGTGAATATGTTTCAGGTGTTAACACGATACACGAGGTTGGGGAAATCCGATGAATATCCCGTGAAGACGGGGTGTAATCCCGGTGAAGACAGGGAACAAATTCCTTTTAAACTCCTTTCAAACTCCTTTCAAACTCGTTCGGGAAGGTTTTTGAAAAGAGTTTGATGAGAAGGGGAAAGGAAAATGTGAGTTTATTTGTTTATAAGTACGGCTAACCTTCTCACTGTCTTGCCCTTTTTTTGAAAAAAAAGATAGAATTGTTTGGTGGTGAAATATAAAGTTCGTACATTCGCGAGCCAAATTGAATAAAAGTAACTAATTTAAAAGTACTTGTATGCCAACTATTCAACAGTTAGTAAGAAAAGGAAGAACAAAAATCCAGGACAAAAGCAAGGCTCCGGCTTTGGATGGTTGTCCGCAAAGACGCGGGGTTTGTGTTCGTGTGTACACGACAACCCCGAAGAAACCGAACTCAGCGATGAGAAAGGTTGCCAGAGTTAGATTAACCAACGGAAAAGAGGTAAATGCTTACATTCCGGGAGAAGGACACAACTTGCAAGAGCACTCTATCGTTTTGATTAGAGGTGGTCGTGTGAAAGACCTTCCGGGAGTTCGTTATCACTTAGTTCGCGGTACATTGGATGCTGCCGGTGTTAACGGTCGTTTACAGAGTCGTTCCAAGTATGGTGCCAAGAGACCGAAAAAAGGTGCTGCTCCGGCCGCTCCCGCTAAAGGTAAGAAAAAGTAAGAATTAACAGGAGTTGTTTATGGGTTGTTCCCGAAAAGTTGAGTAAATGGTCGTGAGACCGTTGAAGACCGGAAAGGGCAGCGAACGAACAAATTCGTAAACTAGAAGAGATGAGAAAGAGTAAACCAAAAAAGAGAATCCTGTTACCGGACCCGAAGTTTAACGATGTATTAGTAACTCGGTTCGTTAATGATTTGATGGTAGATGGAAAGAAGTCTATCGCGTTTAGAATTTTCTACGATGCTATTGATATCGTGGAAGAAAAAATAGGTAAAAAAGAAGAAAAGCCTGCGTTGGAAATCTGGAAACAAGCTTTGGAGAATATCACTCCGCAAGTTGAGGTGAAGAGTCGTCGTGTAGGTGGTGCTACGTTCCAAGTGCCGACGGAAATCAACCCGATGAGAAAAAGAGCTCTCTCCGTGAAAAATATGATTCTGTTCTCTCGCAAAAGAAGCGGTAGAAACATGGCAGAAAAACTAGCTGCTGAAATCATGGCTGCATACAAGGAAGAAGGAGCGGCTTATAAAAAGAAAGAGGATATTCACCGTATGGCTGAAGCCAACAGAGCTTTTGCACATTTCAGATTTTAATTGAAGGGATAGAAAGAAGATGGCAAAAAGAGATTTACATTTTACAAGAAACATCGGTATCATGGCTCACATTGATGCCGGAAAAACCACAACGACTGAGCGTATCCTGTATTTCACGGGGGTGAACCACAAGATTGGTGAAACTCACGATGGTACGGCTACCATGGACTGGATGGTGCAGGAGCAGGAGAGGGGTATCACCATTACTTCTGCCGCTACCACTTGTTTCTGGAATTATCAGGACCAGCAATATAAAATCAATATTATTGATACCCCGGGACACGTTGACTTTACCGTTGAGGTAGAGCGTTCATTGCGTGTGTTGGACGGTGCTGTTGCATTGTTCTGTGCCGTGGGTGGAGTGGAAGCACAATCGGAGACCGTTTGGCGTCAGGCAAACAAGTACGGGGTTCCGAGAATCGCTTTCGTGAACAAAATGGACCGTTCAGGTGCTGACTTCTTCAAGGCAGTACGTGAGATTCGCGAGAAATTGAAAGCTAACCCGATTCCATTAGTGTTGCCTATCGGTGCAGAAGAGAATTTCGAGGGAATAATCGATTTGATCGAGATGAAGGCTTACGTGTGGGAGAATGGATCGAAGGAGGCAACAATTAAAGAAGTTCCGGCTAATTTATTAGCGGAAGCTCAAGAATGGAGAGAGAAGTTGGTTGAGGCTGCCGCTGTTCAGGATGAGGCTTTGATGGAACGTTTCTTCGAGGATCCTGATTCTATCACGGTTGAAGAATTGAAAGCCGTGGTTCGTAAAGCCGTTATCGCTATGGATTTCTGTCCGGTGATGTGCGGTTCTTCATTCAAGAACAAAGGTGTTCAGAATTTGTTGGATGCTGTTATCGCTTATTTGCCGCATCCGCTGGATATTCCGGCTGCTGCAGGTAAAAGACCGGGAACAGAAGAATCCGTGACTTTCGAGATTGATCCTGATGCTCCGCTTTCCGCGTTGGCATTCAAGATCGCGACTGATCCGTTCGTGGGACGTTTGTGCTATACACGTGTTTACTCCGGTAAAATCGAGGCCGGTTCATACGTTTACAACCCGCGTACAGAGAAGAAAGAGCGTATTTCTCGTTTGTTCCAGATGCACTCCAATAAACAACAGCCTAAGGATGTGATCGAGGCTGGTGATATTTGTGCTTGCGTTGGATTTAAAGATATTCGTACCGGAGATACTTTGTGTACCGAGGAAAATCAAATCGTACTTGAAAGTATGACATTCCCGGAACCGGTGATCGGTATTGCTGTTGAGCCGCTTACGCAGAAAGATACGGATAAGTTAGGTATGGCTTTAGCTAAATTGGCTGAAGAAGACCCGACTTTCCGCGTGAAGACTGACGAGGATTCAGGGCAAACCGTGATTAGTGGTATGGGTGAGCTTCACTTGGATATTATCCTTGACCGTTTGAGACGCGAGTTTAAGGTTGAATGTAACCAAGGTGCTCCTCAGGTTGCTTACAAAGAGGCTATTAACGGAACGGTTGAACACCGTCACGTGTTCAAGAAGCAAACCGGAGGTCGCGGTAAATTCGCTGATATCATCTTCAGAATGGAACCGGCAGAAGAAGGAAAAGAAGGTTTGACTTTCGTGAACGAGGTGAAAGGTGGTAATATCCCGAAGGAGTTTATCCCGTCTGTAGAGAAAGGATTCAAGGATGCCATGGTAAACGGTGTTTTGGCCGGATACGAGTTGGTAAGCTTGAAGATTACTTTGCTTGACGGTTCGTTCCACCCGGTTGACTCTGATGCTTTGTCTTTCGAAATGGCCGCTAAGATCGGTTACAAGGAAGCAGCACAGAAAGCGAAACCGGTGTTGTTGGAGCCGATCATGAAACTTGAGGTGGTAACCCCTGAAGAGTACATGGGAGATATTATCGGTGACTTGAACCGTCGTCGCGGACAAGTTGAAGGAATGGAGTCAAGAGCCGGAGCTCGCGTGATCGAGGCCAAAGTGCCGCTTGCAGAGCAATTCGGTTACGTGACCGTTTTGAGAACTTTGTCTTCCGGTCGTGCAAGTTCATCCATGGAGTTCTCGCATTACGCTGAGGTACCGAAGGGCATTGCCAAGGAAGTCGTAGAGAAGAATAACGGTAGAGTAGAACTACTATAAAGATTTTAAATTTTAGATTTTAGATTTTAGATTAATCTTTTAATTTAAAATTTAAAATCTACAATCTACAATTAATAATAATATGAGCCAAAAAATCAGAATTAAGTTGAAATCTTACGATCACAACTTGGTTGACAAGTCTGCAGAGAAGATTGTAAAGACAGTAAAGGCTACCGGCGCAGTGGTAAGCGGACCGATTCCGCTTCCGACTCACAAGGGTATTTTTACTGTAAACCGCTCTACGTTCGTGAACAAAAAGAGCCGTGAACAATTCTTGGTATGCACGTTCAAAAGATTGATCGACATCTACAGTTCTACTGCAGGTACGATCGACGCTTTGATGAAACTAGAGTTACCGAGCGGTGTTGAAGTAGAGATTAAAGTATGATAACGGCGAAAACCTATGTCGTTATTAGAGAGATTGAAAACCTATTTTTAAAAAGAGAAAAAAAGAGATGCCAGGTTTAATTGGAAAAAAAGTCGGAATGACTTCCGTATTCAGTGCCGAGGGAAAAAGTGTTCCATGCACTGTGATTGAGGCCGGTCCATGTGTTGTAACTCAGGTAAAAACTGTAGAGAAAGACGGTTACACAGCACTTCAGTTGGGTTTTGATGACAAAAAAGAAAAACACACAACGAAGCCGCTAAGTGGACATTTTAAGAAGGCAGGCACAACTCCGAAAAGAAAGCTCGTTGAGTTTTCAGGGTATGATGTCGAGTACAAGTTAGGAGATGTAATTGACGTGAAACTGTTCGAGGGAACAGAATACGTTGATGTTGTAGGAACCAGCAAGGGAAAAGGATTCCAAGGTGTTGTGAAACGCCACGGTTTTGCTGGAGTTGGAGAGGCTACTCACGGTCAGCACAACCGTCAGAGAAAGCCGGGATCTATCGGTGCTTGTTCTACACCGTCACGCGTTTTCAAAGGAATGCGCATGGGTGGACAAACAGGTGGTGATAGAATAACGGTTCAGAATCTGGAAGTGTTGAAGGTGATACCCGAGAATAATTTGTTATTGGTGAAGGGTTCTATTCCCGGAGCTAAAGGTTCATACGTAATTATCGAGAAGTAATGGAGTTAAGTGTATTAAACATTGCCGGACAAGAAACAGGCAGGAAGGTAGAGTTAAATGACGCTATCTTCGGGATTCAGCCTAACGAACACGCTATCTATCTTGATGTAAAGCAGTTTTTAGCGAACAACCGCCAAGGAACCCACAAGTCAAAACAAAGAAACGAGATTTCCGGTAGTACCCGCAAGCTGAAAAAGCAAAAAGGTACCGGTGGTGCCCGTGCTGGTGGTATCAAGAACCCTCTGTTCAGGGGTGGTGGTAGAGTGTTTGGACCCGTACCAAGAGATTATAGCTTCAAATTGAACAAGAAGCTGAAAAGATTGGCCCGTAAATCAGCGTTATCTGTGAAAGTTGCTGAAAATGCAGTTACTATTGTTGAGGATCTCAACTTCGAGGCACCGAAGACAAAACAGATGGTACAGCTGTTGAATAACCTGAAATTAGGTGATCGGAACATCCTGTTGGTGACGAACGAGATGAACGATAACGTTCTGTTATCCGCTCGTAACTTGCAATACTTGGATGTGATGAGAGTTTGCGATCTTGCAACTTACAATATCATGAGAGCTAAGAATCTCGTGTTCGTTGAAAGTTCAGTGCAGGGCCTGAATGAAATGTTCAATCTTAATGAAGAGTAAGACATGCAAGTGATATTTAAGCCCATTTTGTCAGAGAAAATGACAGCATTGACTGACAAGCAGAACAGAGTAGCGTTTGTTGTAAACAAAGCAGCGAATAAATTAGAGATTAAGAGAGCAGTTGAAGCAATGTACAGCGTGACCGTGAAGAATGTAAACACGATGGTGTACCAGGGAGATGCAAAATCCCGTTACACGAAAGCAGGTGTTATCTCCGGAAGAACCGCTTCATTCAAGAAAGCAATTGTGACCTTAGCAGAAGGTGATAGTATTGATTTTTTTAGCAATATTTAATTAAGATGGCTGTAAGAAAATTAAACCCTGTAACTCCTGGTCAGAGACATAAGGTAGCGATTACCTTTGATCAGTTGACTACAGATAGACCTGAGAAATCATTGTTAGGACCGAAGAAAAGAACCGGTGGACGTAACCATTCCGGTAAAATGACAATGAGATATATAGGTGGTGGTCATAAACAAAGATACAGAATAATAGATTTCAAACGCGATAAGGATAATGTTCCGGCTCGTGTTGCAACGATCGAGTACGATCCCAATCGTACGGCGAGAATTGCTCTATTAGTGTATGCAGACGGAGAAAAACGTTACATCGTGGCACCGGACGGGTTGCAAATTGATCAAACCGTGATGAGTGGTGCAGGTGTTGCTCCGGAAGTAGGTAATTCTTTGTTCTTATCTGAAATCCCACTAGGTACAATCATTCATAACATCGAGTTAAGACCGCAGCAGGGAGCCGTGATGGCTCGTAGTGCCGGTTCATACGCTCAGTTAGTGGCGAGAGACGGTAAATACGTTTCTATCAAGTTACCTTCCGGTGAGGTTCGTATGGTGTTGGCAGCTTGTCGCGCCACAGTAGGTACGGTGTCTAACTCCGACCACGCTTTGGAACGTTCAGGTAAAGCCGGTCGTACGCGCTGGTTAGGTCGCAGACCTCGCGTGAGAGGTGTCGTGATGAACCCGGTTGATCACCCGATGGGTGGTGGTGAAGGCCGCGCTTCAGGAGGACATCCTCGCTCAAGAAAAGGCTTGTTGGCTAAAGGATACAAGACTAGAGCTCCGAAGAAACACTCTAGCAAGTATATCATAGAAAGAAGGAAAAAATAACTGATTAATTATTGATGTTATGAGTCGTTCGTTAAAAAAAGGCCCTTTTATAGATTTCAAGCTAGAGAAAAAAGTATTGGTGATGAATGAGTCCAATAAGAAATCGGTTGTTAAAACCTGGGCTCGTCATTCCATGATTTCTCCGGACTTCGTAGGGCACACTATCGCTGTACACAACGGTAATAAATTTATCCCGGTATTCGTGACTGAAAATATGGTAGGTCATAAATTGGGAGAATTTGCGCCGACGCGTACATTTAGAGGCCATGCTGATAAGAAGAAAAAATAATGCATGGTAAGGTTGAACTAAAGAAGATGTATTAAAATGGGTGCAAGAAAAAGATTAAGAGCAAATCAGAATAAAGAAGCCAAAAAAGAGAAGGCTTTTGCAATTCTTCGCGATTGTCCTACATCTCCTCAAAAAATGAGATTGGTGGCAGACTTGGTTCGCGGAGTAGATGTACAGAAAGCTTTGGATATGCTTAAGTTTTGTCCTAAAGAAGCTGCTCGTAAGGTTGAAAAGCTGTTGCTTTCAGCGATTGCAAACTGGGAACAGAAGAACGAAGGGAAGCGTGTTGACGAAGCTGCCCTGTTCGTGAAAGAGATTTTCGTTGACGGTGCAGGTATGTTGAAAAGACTTAGACCGGCCCCGCAAGGAAGAGCACACCGGATTCGTAAACGTTCAAATCACGTGACGATCGTGCTGGGAAGCAAGACAGCTGTAGAAAACATTACAAAAGAATAGTTACATGGGACAGAAAGTTAATCCAATAAGCAATAGATTAGGAATCATCAAAGGATGGGATTCTAACTGGTTTGGCGGTAAAAACTATGGCGATAAATTGGTGGAAGATTACAAGATCAGAAAGTATCTGAACGCCCGTCTCGCTAAAGCAGGAATCGCTAAAATTGTTATCGAGAGAACTTTGAAACTCATCACTATCACGATCAACACCGCTCGTCCGGGTATTATCATCGGTAAAGGAGGTCAGGAAGTTGACAAGTTGAAAGAGGAGTTGAAGAAGATCACCGATAAGGAAGTTCAAATTAATATCTTCGAGATCAAGCGTCCGGAATTGGATGCCGTGATCGTGGGCAATAACATAGCTCGTCAGTTGGAAGGCCGCGTAGCTTACCGTAGAGCTATCAAGATGGCTATCGCTTCAACCATGAGAATGGGAGCGGAAGGTATCAAAATTTTGATCTCCGGTCGTTTGAACGGTGCGGAAATGGCGAGAGCCGAAATCTACAAGGAAGGTAGAATTCCGTTGCACACGTTCCGCGCTGATATAGACTACGCTCAGGCCGAGGCTTTGACTACCTACGGTCAGCTGGGTATTAAAGTTTGGATTTGCAAAGGAGAGGTTTACGGTAAACGCGAACTGGTTCCGAACGCGCTGGTAAGTGCTCCGAGAGAGAACAACCGTCCGAACAATGCCGGCAAAAAAGGCGGGTTTAAAAAGAGAAAAAAATAGTCTTTTAACTTTTAAACAGATCAAGAGCTATGTTACAGCCAAAGAGGACTAAATACAGAAGGTCGCAGAAAGGGAGAATGAGAGGGAATGCCCAAAGAGGACATGAACTGGCATTCGGATCTTTCGGGATCAAGGCGTTGGAGAACATGTGGATCGAACAACGCCAGATTGAAGCAGCCCGTGTTGCGGTAACTCGTTACATGCAAAGACAGGGTCAGATATGGATTCGTATATTTCCAGATAAACCTATTACTAAAAAACCCGCTGAGGTTCGTATGGGTAAGGGTAAGGGATCTCCGGAAGGGTTCGTTGCTCCGGTTACACCGGGACGTATTCTTTTCGAAGCAGATGGAGTACCTTATGCAATCGCTAAAGAAGCATTGCGTTTAGCGGCTCAAAAGTTGCCCATCGCTACGAAGTTTGTGGTTAGACGTGATTATTCCGAATAGTCGTTGACTATTTGAATTTCGAAACGAAAAAATGTAAGAGAAATGAAACAATCAGAAATTTGTGAATTAACCACAGAAGAGATAAAGGAGAAGATCGCTACAGAGCAATCGGCCTTGACGAAGTTGAAGATGAACCATGCTGTTTCTCCTCTTGAGAACCCGATGTTGATCCGGGCTACAAGAAGAAACATCGCTAGATTGATGACGGAGTTACGCAAGCGTGAATTAAACAAGTAGTAGAAAATGGAAAGAAATCTTAGAAAAGAGCGTACCGGTCTTGTGGTAAGCAACAAGATGGACAAGTCTATCACGGTTGCTGTTCACTTTAAGGAGAAGCACCCGATTTACGGGAAGTTCGTCAGCAAGACCAAAAAGTTCACCGCCCACGATGAGAAGAACGAATGTAACATCGGGGATACCGTGAGAATTATGGAAACCCGTCCCTTGAGCAAGACCAAGAGATGGAGATTAGTTGAAATCATTGAAAGAGCTAAGTAATCATGATACAACAAGAGAGTAGATTGACCGTAGCCGATAACAGCGGCGCCAGAGAAGTGCTTTGTATCCGTGTCCTTGGTGGTACCAAGAAAAGATACGCACGCGTAGGCGATAAAATCGTTGTTACCGTGAAGAACGCCATCCCGAACGGTGATATTAAGAAGGGAACCGTTAGTAAGGCAGTGGTAGTTCGTGTAAGCAAAGAGTACAGACGTCCGGACGGATCTTATATCCGCTTTGATGATAACGCTTGCGTGTTGTTGAACAACGCGGGAGAAATGAGAGGAACTCGTATCTTCGGACCTGTTGCCAGAGAAGTTCGTGAGGGTTATACCAAGATTGTATCTTTAGCCCCCGAAGTACTTTAAGATTTTAGATTTATGATTTTAGATTTTAGATTGAAATAATGATCGGAAGTCTTGAAATCATAAATCGTAAATCATAAATCATAAATAATTTATACGATGAGCAAGAAGTTTCATATAAAGAAAGGTGACTTAGTTCAAGTAAATGCAGGAGAAGACAGAGGGAAACAAGGGAAGGTACTTGAAATGATTCCGGATAAGCAAAGAGCTATTGTTGAGGGTATCAATCTGGTAAGTAAACATACCAAACCCAACGCTGCTCACCCGCAAGGAGGAATCATTAAGAAAGAAGCTCCAATCCACATCTCCAACTTGAACGTTGTTGACCCGCAAACCGGAAAGCCGACCAAAATCGGACGCCGCCGGAACGCAGAAGGAAAATTAGTAAGATACGCTAAGAGATCCGGTCAGGAGTTGAAGTAAGAATAAATAAAATTGCAGGTTGTTATAGAGCAACTTGCAATTTATGATTTTAATTTGTAGTTTTGCAGCCGCAAAATGAAAATGATATGCCGTGAGGCATTATAACAAATATTATAAATGAAATACGTACCAAATTACAAAAAGAAGTATAGCGAAGAAATTGTACCGACTTTAATGAAGGAGTTCGGATACAAGTCAGTTATGCAGGCGCCCAAATTGGAGAAGATAGTAATCAATCAGGGTGTGGGATCATCCATTCAGGATAAGAAGATCCTTGAGTTTTCAGTGAACGAGATCGCGACCATCACCGGTCAGAAGCCCGTAACTTGTAAATCAACCAAGGACGTTTCTAACTTTAAATTACGTAAGGGCATGCCGATCGGCGTAAGAGTGACTTTGCGTAAAGAACGTATGTATGAATTTTTAGAAAGACTTATTGTTTCCGCGCTTCCGCGTATCCGTGATTTCAAAGGAATCAACAATAAGCTTGACGGAAGAGGAAATTACACTTTAGGAATAGAGGAGCAAATCATATTCCCGGAAATCGTGTTGGACAGTGTTCACAAGATCATGGGTATGAACATCACTTTTGTAACTTCGGCTAATACCGACGAAGAGGCTTTTGCTCTTCTACGAGAATTTGGATTACCATTTAAAAAGAACTAAAAAAAAGCGAAATGGCAAAAGAATCAATGAAGGCCCGTGAGGTTAAGCGTGCAAAATTGGTAGAAAAGTACGCCGCGAAACGAGCTAAATTAAAAGAGGAAGGAGACTACATTGGATTGAGCCTTCTACCGAAAAACTCCAGTCGCGTTCGTTTGCACAACAGATGCAAACTGACAGGAAGACCGAGAGGGTACATGAGACAGTTTGGTATAAGCAGAATTCAATTCCGCGAGATGGCTTCAGCGGGACTTATACCCGGAGTTAAGAAGGCTAGTTGGTAATATTTAAAAATTTGAAGAGATGACAGATCCAATAGCAGATTTCCTTACACGCATCAGAAATGCAGTGAAGGCAGGTCATAAAGTAGTGGATATCCCGGGATCAAAGATGAAACGGGAAATGACCAAGATCTTAAAGGAAAAAGGATATATCCTGAATTACAAGTTTGAGCAAGATGGTATCAGAAGCAATATCAAAATCGCTTTGAAGTATCATCCCGAGACGAAAATGCCCGCCATTAGAACATTGACACGTGTTTCAAAACCGGGTCTGAGACGTTACACGAATGTAGAGGACATGCCTCGCGTGCTGAACGGATTGGGTATCGCGATTTTGTCAACGTCATTGGGCGTAATGTCTGATAAAGAAGCTCGCCAAAAGAATGTTGGCGGTGAAGTATTGTGCTATGTTTATTAATAAAAAGGGCGGAAAATGTCACGAATAGGAAAATTACCAATAGATATACCACAAGGGGTTACAGTAACTGTAAATCCTAACAACACGGTCGTGGTAAAGGGTCCGAAGGGAGAACTTTCTCAGGACGTACACGGAGATATGATCGTGAAGGTGGAAGGAACTCAACTTGTTGTTGAGCGTCCGTCAGAAGATAAAGCTCATAAAGCCATGCATGGTTTATATCGTGCTTTGATTCATAACATGGTTGTAGGTGTTTCTGAAGGTTACACGATCAAACAAGAGTTGGTCGGAGTAGGTTACAGAGCGAATGCTGAAGGTCAGGTTCTTGAATTAGGGTTAGGTTATTCACACGGGATCTTCTTGGTGTTACCGAATGAAGTGAAGGTGAGTGTACTCAATGAAAAACGTGCTAACCCGATTATTACGCTGGAAAGTTGCGATAAGCAACTTATCGGTCAGGTAGCGGCCAAGATCCGTTCATTCCGTAAACCGGAGCCTTACAAGGGTAAAGGTATCAAATTTGTGGGTGAAGTTCTTCGTCGTAAGGCTGGTAAATCAGCTAAAGTTTAATCACCTGTAAAAAAGTAATGTTATGGCTTTAACTAAGGTAGAAAGAAGAATAAGAATAAAAAGAAGAATACGTAAAGTAGTCTTCGGAACTGCTGAGAGACCTCGTTTGACGGTGTTCCGTTCAAACAAACAAATCTCTGCTCAGTTGATTGATGATAATGCCGGAAAGACATTGGTTTCAGCAACTTCACTCTGCAAAGAGATTGCTGAAAAGAAAGGCAACAAGACAGAACAGGCACAATTGTTGGGTGCAATGATTGCTGAAAAAGCAAAGGCAGCCGGTATCGAAGCTGTTGTGTTTGACAGAAACGGGTATTTGTATCACGGAAGAGTGAAAGCATTAGCAGATGCAGCTCGTAACGGTGGTCTTAATTTTTAAAAGTAGGCGAGCATGGAACAGAAGATTAATAGTGCAGACTTGGAATTGAAAGACAGATTGGTGGCTATCAACCGCGTAACCAAGGTTACCAAGGGAGGTAGAACCTTCAGTTTCTCTGCAATCGTGGTGGTAGGCGACGAGAATGGTACGGTAGGTTACGGGTTAGGTAAAGCTAACGAGGTAACAACCGCTATTTCAAAAGGTGTTGAAGCCGCGAAGAAAAATTTGATAAAGGTGCCTGTATTGAAAGGAACTCTTCCTCACGAGCAAGAAGCTAAATATAGCGGAGCAACCGTATTTATGCGTCCCGCTTCTTCAGGTACCGGGCTGGTAGCCGGAGGTGCTATGCGTGCCGTATTGGAGAGTGCCGGGATTAAAGACGTGTTGGCAAAATCGAAAGGATCATCTAACCCTCACAACTTGGTAAAAGCTACTTTTGCAGCTTTGAAGTTATTGAGAGATCCCCGAATGATTGCTCAACAGAGAGGCATTAGTCTTGACAAAGTGTTTAACGGATAAAACTGAATGAACGATGGCAAAGATTAAAATTACACTGGTAAAAAGTAGAAGCGGTAGCGATAAGCGTCAGCTTGGTACTTTGAACGCGTTAGGCCTCGGAAGAGTAAACAGTAGTGTTGAACACGAAACCTCACCCCAGATCATGGGTATGGTAGCCAAGGTTAAACACTTGGTTCGCGTTGAGGAAGTAAAGTAATTGTCGAACCTATTTTAAAGATAGTATACAATGGATTTAAGTAGCTTAACACCGGCTGCCGGATCAACTCACAGAGAGAAAAGAATTGGTCGCGGTCAGGGTTCCGGAAAAGGAGGTACTTCTACAAGAGGACATAAAGGTGCGAAATCAAGATCGGGTTATAAATCCAAGATCGGTTTTGAGGGAGGACAGATGCCTTTGCAGAGACGTGTACCGAAATTTGGCTTTAAAAATATAAATAGAGTAGAGTATAAAGCTATTAATGTAGGGATGCTTCAGGATTTGGCCGAGAGAGAAAATCTTACAGTAATTGAAAAAGACGTTTTGATTCAAGCCGGATTAATGTCTAAGAACGATCTTCTTAAGGTATTAGGTGATGGAGCGTTAACTACTAAGTTGGAAGTGAAAGCTAATGCTTTCTCCGCTAAGGCTATAGCAGCTATTGAGGCTGCGGGCGGAACGGTAGTTAAATTGTAAGATTAAAAATTTGGGCGTTTAAAGTTGTTTTTAAAATAGAATTACTATTTTTGAAGCAACTTTAACAAAACCCAGATCAATGCCTTAAAAGAAAGAACTTATGAAGTTATTTGATACATTAAAGAACATTTGGAAAATAGAGGAGCTCAAGACTAGGATTTTAACTACGCTTGGGCTTATTCTCGTTTACAGGTTAGGAACAGAGATCGTACTGCCCGGTATCGACCCTCATGGCTTGCAGGCCTTGAAAGATCAAACTTCCAGCGGCGTTTTAGGCTTGTTGGACATGTTCTCGGGGGGAGCGTTCTCGAACGCGTCGGTATTTGCTTTGGGTATTATGCCTTACATTTCCGCCTCCATCGTGGTGCAGTTATTGGGAATTGCAGTTCCTTATTTCCAGCGCTTGCAGAAAGAAGGAGAGAGTGGAAGACGTAAGATCAACCAAATCACGCGGTACCTTACTTTGGTTATCCTCGTATTACAAGGTTCGGCGTATCTTACAAACTTAAAAGCTCAGGTGCCTGTAGAGGCTTTCGTGTCTACCGGTTTTTGGCAATTCCAACTTCCCTCTATCGTGATTATGGCGGCAGGCTCCATGTTTGTCCTGTGGCTGGGAGAGAGAATCACGGATAAGGGAATCGGTAACGGTGTTTCGATCATCATCATGATTGGTATCATCGCTCGTTTGCCATTTGCTTTCGTTGCAGAAGTAACTTCCAGAGTGACTCAACAGGGAGGGGGATTAGTAGCTTTCCTGATCGAATTGATAATATTGTTTCTCGTGTTCTGCGGTTCCATTCTACTTGTACAGGGAACGCGTAAAGTGCCTGTACAGTATGCCAAGAGAATCGTGGGTAACAAACAATACGGTGGTGTTCGTCAATACATTCCGTTGAAGATCAACGCTGCCGGGGTTATGCCTATCATTTTCGCTCAAGCTATTATGTTGTTGCCGGTATCCTTGATTAATTTCTCCAATGCGGAGGGATTGTCCGGGTTTGCAGCGGCATTCTCTGACTTCACCGGGTTCTGGTATAATTTCACGTTCTTTGTATTGATTGTCGCATTTACTTATTTCTACACGGCGATCACGGTAAATCCGATGCAGATGTCAGAGGATATGAAGAAGAACGGCGGATTTATTCCGGGAGTAAAACCGGGAAGAAAAACTATGGAGTTCCTTGATACGATTATGTCGAGAATCACTCTTCCGGGATCTATCTTCTTGGGAATTGTGGCTATCCTTCCGGCTTTCGCTCAAATATCGGGCGTGAACCATCAGTTTGCCCAATTCTATGGAGGTACATCTTTGTTGATTTTGGTGGGTGTAGTTTTAGATACATTACAGCAAATCGAGTCTCACTTGTTGATGCGTCACTACGACGGGTTGATGAAGTCGGGACGAATCAAAGGTAAAAATCCTGGCGGACCTGCTGCGTATTAAAGAAAAATATTGTACTTTCGCGACATGATTTTTTTAAAGACACAGGAGGAGATTGAGTTATTGCGGGAAAGCAACCGATTAGTAGGAAAGACTCTGGGTGAGGTGTCCAAACACGTTCGCCCGGGTATTTCGACTTTAGAGTTGGACAAGATAGCGGAAGATTTTATCCGTTCCAACGGTGGCATTCCCGGATTTCTCGGGTATGGAGGTTTTCCGAACACGCTTTGCATTTCAGTGAATGATGAAGTGGTTCATGGGATACCGTCCTCTCGTTGTTTAGAAGAAGGTGATGTCGTATCCGTTGATTGTGGGGTTGTGAAGAATGGCTTTTACGGGGATAGCGCCTATACGTTTGCTGTCGGGGAGATTAGCGATGAAGTGAAAAAACTTTTACAAGTGACGAAAGACAGCTTGTACAAAGGGATAGGACAGGCAGTAGCGGGAATGCGGACAGGAGATATCGGTTATGCCGTACAATCATACGCCGAAGCGAACGGTTTTTCCGTCGTGAGGGAATTGGTAGGGCACGGGGTAGGGAAGAATTTGCATGAAGAACCTCAGGTTCCGAATTACGGTCGCCGGGGACAAGGTTGTAAGTTGAAGGTAGGGATGGTGATAGCCATTGAGCCTATGATAAACATGGGAGCGCGTAACGTGTTTCAGATGGCGGACGGATGGACGATCAAGACAAGAGATCATTTGCCGGCAGCCCATTTCGAGCACACGATAGCTATCGGAAAAGGAGAAGCTGATATTTTGTCAACATTTGAATATATAGAAGATTAGGAAATTGTAAATTGCAAATTTTAGATTGTAAATTGGGAAATGAAGGGTTAATTTAAAATCTAAAATCTAAAATCTAAAATTGAATTATGGCGAAACAGCCTTCAATAGAGCAAGATGGAGTGATAACGGAAGCATTGTCGAATGCTATGTTTCGTGTCGAACTGGAAAACGGGCATATCATTACGGCTCATATTTCAGGAAAGATGCGGATGCACTATATAAAAATACTTCCGGGAGATAAAGTGAGAGTGGATATGTCCCCTTACGATCTCACGAAAGGTAGGATAACATTCAGATATAAAAATTAAATTGTAGAGCAATGAAAGTAAGAGCATCTGTCAAGAAGCGTAGTGCTGATTGCAAGATTGTAAGAAGAAAGGGCGTTTTATTCGTCATTTGCAAGAAGAACCCGAAATTTAAACAACGTCAGGGTTGATTATTAATTAAGTAAAAACGTAAAAGAGTTTTATGGCAAGAATCGTTGGTGTAGATTTGCCCTCCAACAAAAGAGGGGAAATAGCTCTAACCTATATCTTCGGTATAGGTAGAAGTAGTGCCAGGACCATATTAGAAAAGGCCGGCATCGATTTTGACACTAAGGTAAAGGACTGGAATGACGATCAACTAGCTGCTGTACGTAAGGTCATCAATGATGGGTACAAAGTAGAAGGAGAGTTGAGAACATCGGTTCAGATGAACATCAAACGACTGATGGATATCGGTTGTTACAGAGGAATCAGACATCGTATCGGTCTTCCCGTAAGAGGACAGAGCACGAAGAACAATGCCCGCACGAGAAAGGGTAAGAAGAAAACTGTTGCTAACAAGAAGAAAGCAACTAAATAATTGATAAGAGATTGAATTATGGCAAAGAAGTCTACATCTAACAAGAAACGGCTAGTTAAAGTAGAGGCCGTGGGACAAGCACACGTTCATTCATCTTTTAATAACATCATTATCTCTATGACGAACGCTAACGGACAAGTTATCTCTTGGTCATCGGCAGGTAAGATGGGATTTAGAGGATCAAAGAAAAACACCCCTTATGCAGCCCAGACGGCAGCTACCGATTGCGGTAAAGTTGCTTTCGACTTGGGTATGAGAAAAGTTAAGGTATATGTTAAAGGACCGGGTAACGGTAGAGAGTCTGCAATTCGTGCGATCCACGCTTGCGGTATCGAGGTTGCCGAGATCATTGACGTTACGCCGCTTCCGCACAATGGATGTCGTCCTCCGAAACGGAGAAGAGTGTAATTAATATATTGGGTGTAATTTTAAAAATCAAATAGAAATGGCTAGATATACAGGACCTAAGTCTAAAATAGCAAGAAAGTTTGGTGAGCCCATTTTTGGACCGGATAAAGCGTTAGAACGTCGTAACTATCCTCCTGGACAACACGGAATAGCTCACCGTAGAAAGAAGATTTCCGAGTACGGAACTCAATTGAAAGAGAAACAAAAAGCCAAATATACTTACGGTTTGTTGGAAAGACAATTCCGTATCTTGTTTGAGAAAGCCGAGAGTAGTAAAGGTGTTACCGGTGAGGTATTGCTCCAATTGTTGGAGTGCCGTCTGGATAATATCGTTTACCGTTTAGGAGTAGCTCCTACGCGTGCTGCTGCTCGTCAGTATGTATCTCACAGACATATCACCGTGAACGGTAAAGTATGCAACATCCCGTCATGTCGCATTCGCCCGGGCGATGTTGTAGCTGTCAGAGAAAAATCCAAATCTTTGGAGGTGATCAATGATTCACTGAGAGGAAATAGAAGTAGCAGATACTCTTGGTTAGAGTGGGATGCTGCCGCTATGAGTGGGAAACTACTTAATGTACCGGAAAGATCAGATATCCCGGAGAACATTAAAGAGCAGTTAATCGTAGAGTTATATTCTAAGTAGTAAAATAAAAATATATATGGCAATATTAGCTTTCCAGAAACCGGACAAAGTAATCATGCTTGAATCAACGGAAAGATTCGGTAAATTCGAATTCCGCCCGTTGGAGCCAGGTTACGGCATCACTATTGGTAATCCACTACGCAGAATTTTGTTGTCTTCTTTGGAAGGCTTTGCGATTACCGGTATTAAAATTCAAGGTGTAGATCATGAGTTTGCGACGATCCCCGGTGTCATCGAAGATGTGACCGAGATTATCTTGAACTTGAAACAGGTTCGGTTGAAAAGAAAAGTGGAGGACGTGGAGTTTGAAAAGCTAACCGTTACTGTTTCCGGACAAGAGACGTTTGCTGCCGGTGCTATGAACCAGTTCCTGAAAAGCTTTGAAGTTTTGAATCCGGAATTGGTGATCTGTAACATGGATACAGCCACGAGCCTTGAGATAGAATTAACCATTCAGAAAGGACGCGGTTATGTTCCTGCTTCAGAGAACATGCCTGCAGACGCTGAAATCGGGGTAATTCCTATCGATGCTATTTACACGCCGATCAAGAACGTGCAATACGAAATCGAGAACTACCGCGTGGAGGGTAAGACCGACTACGAACGTTTGGTGTTCGAGATCGAAACCGACGGTTCTATCAACCCGACGGATGCGTTGAAAGAGGCGGCTAAAATTTTGATCCATCACTTCATGTTATTCTCTGATGAAAAGATTACTCTCGAAACAGAGGATAAATATGGAAACGAGGAGTTCGATGAAGAGGTATTGCACATGCGTCAGTTGCTGAAAACAAAATTGGTGGACATGGATCTTTCCGTTCGTGCACTTAACTGCTTGAAGTCGGCTGAGGTAGAAACTTTAGGGGAGCTTGTTCAATTTAACAAGAACGACTTGTTGAAGTTCAGAAACTTCGGTAAGAAGTCCTTGACCGAGTTAGAAGCCCTTCTGGAGAACAACAACCTTGAATTCGGTATGGATGTTGCCAAGTATAAATTAGACAAAGAGTAAGTAAGATGAGACATAATAAGAAAGTTAACCATTTGGGTAGAACTAGCTCGCACAGACACGCGATGCTTTCTAACATGGCTTGTTCTTTGATTCTTCACAAGAGAATCCGAACGACAGTTGCTAAGGCTAAGGCTTTGAAGGTCTATGTTGAGCCGCTTTTGACTAAGGCCAAAAACGACACGACTCACTCTAGAAGAACCGTGTTCTCTTATCTTCGTCGTAAAGAAGTTGTTGCTGAAATGTTTAGTGACATCGCGGAGAAGATTGCTAACCGTCCGGGAGGTTACACCCGTATTTTGAAATTGGGTAACCGTTTGGGTGATAACGCGGAAATGTGTATGATCGAATTGGTTGATTACAACACGACTTACACGGAAGTGAAGAAAGAAGAAGTGAAGAAAACGACTCGTCGTAAGAGATCTACTTCTGCCAAGAAAGAAGCCGCTCCTGTTGCTGAGGCTGCTACTGAAACTCCGGTTGAAGAAGCTCCGAAGACAGAGGAGGAAGCTCCCAAGGCTGAATAATTTGAAATTCAGATATAAAGAAACCCCAGGCTCAGGTCCGGGGTTTCTTTGTTTGTAAGGGGTTATAAACTAAAATTCCTCTTCTATGCCATTCATTTCATTCTGTTGGCGTTGTTGTTTTTTAGGGGTGGCTTTCATGTTGCCGAAATTGTAGCTTAGGGTGAAGCGGAATACTTGCCCTTTTCTCCAGCTATCGCTATCTTGACGGAAGCCGTTGCCGGAGGTGACACTATGCCAGTTGCGGGAATTAAGGATATCCTGTACGTTTACGCTGAAAGTAACTTTCCGGTTGAAGAACGATTTCCGGGCACCGAGATCTATGCTGTAATTGGATTTCCGGTGTCCTTGGGCAATGATTCGTCTCGAATTATAATTCCCCGTTGCCTGTAGGGAAATAGCGTAGGGAAGCATGGCATTCGCGATCATTTTGGCATTCCACGAGAAATTATCGTCTTTTTCCCCTGTTACCGGGGTGTCGGTTCCTTCCGGCGTGTACGAGAAGCCGTCCAGCTTGTTGTAATAGAGATTCATGGTGGTCGTTATATCCAGAAAGCTGAAAAACTTGTTCTTTGCCACGATTTCGGCTCCGGTGGACGACGATCGCGTGATATTGGCGGAAGTGCTTTTCATCACGTCTCCCTCGCGGTAGCGGATACGTTGGATGACATCATCCGTGTTTCGATAGTACGCGGAAAGTGAAAGCGTGTGTTTTTCCCAGTTCTTAATGTAGTTTACCTCGAAGGAGTTGGAGAACTCCGGATCGAGGTACGGGTTGCCATACGAGATATTGAGCGAGTCCGTCATGTTCACGAACGGGTTTAGCTGCCATCCGCGGGGACGGGAAATGCGACGGGTGTAATTTATTTGTACTTCGTTGTCTTTCGGCAGACTGTACGAAAGAAATATACTGGGGAATAGACTGAAGTAGTCATTTTTGTAAGGTTTCACCTCGCTCGGGTGTTCCCCGTAACCCAATGATTTCGTTTCGGTATCCGTGTATTCTCCCCGTAACCCGACTTGTACCCCGAATTGGTTTAATTTGGTCGAATACGTGGCATATAGAGCCTGTATATTCTGGTCGTATATGTATTTGTTGAACAATAGTTCGTCCAGCACGGCAGATGCTTCCGTTGCCCCGGAATAGGTTTCCACGGGACTTTTTCGGTTGCTGAGCGAGCCTTTGTACCCGGCTTCCACTTTACTGTCTTCGCTGAATTTATTTACGTAGTCCACTTGAAATTCCCATGATTGGCTGCGGTTGTTGCTTTCCTGTTGTTGCCATGAAGCGGTTTCTTTTTCTTCCGGGTAAAACGAGTGTTGCTTGTACGTGTCCGTACCGTCCGATTTCCACAAGTCCCATGAAGCGCGGGCGGTGATGTTGCTGTTTTTATTGAATTCGTGTTTATAGTCCAGATTGATATTATTGCCGTTCGACGAATTCTTGGAATGCGTCAGTCGTTCGCTCGTGGTGAAAGATCCCGGCACGTTGCTCTCGTAACGGATCATATTGTCCGATTTCCGATCCCCGAAGTGCGCGAATGCTTCCAGACTCAAGTGATCCTTGGGGGTAAAGTTATAGGTAATTCCCGCGCGGACGAATACCGAGCTACCGTTCCGGTCACTTTTTCCTTTCTGGTTCAAGTAGGAAACGGGGTTACCTGCTTCGTCCGTGTTCGTGCGGTTGGTATTGTCTTCCCCCTCCGATTTCCTTTGCCGGTATCCGGCGTTCAGGTAGGTTTCCACTTTGCCGCTATTGTAGTTTATATTGGCGCTGGCATTATAGCCGCCCTGTGTATCGGCTCCGGTTTGTATGCTTCCGTAATAGCCTGCTTTCCGGTCTTTTTTTAGGATAATATTGATAATGCCTGATGTCCC
This sequence comes from Butyricimonas muris, assembly GCF_046365375.1. Taxonomy (NCBI): domain Bacteria; kingdom Pseudomonadati; phylum Bacteroidota; class Bacteroidia; order Bacteroidales; family Odoribacteraceae; genus Butyricimonas; species Butyricimonas muris. The sequence continues at coordinate 21,674 of NZ_JBKEIT010000017.1, forward strand.
TTCCGGGCTGAATTTTGCCGAGGGATTGGTGATCAGTTCTATCCGTTCGATACTTTCCGCCGGAATCTGCTCAAGTATCTGTGCTTGGTTATCCGCGGTCAAGCCGGATGCTTTCCCGTTAATCCAGATCGTCACGCTGGAATTACCCCGCAGGGAGATTTCCCCCTCGTTGTCCACTTCCACGGAGGGAATATTGCCGAGAATATCACTTGCCGATCCTCCCGCTTGAGAGATGTTAGAGGCCACGTCAAAAACCTTTTTATCAATCTCGAACCTCATTTGAGCGCGTTGCGCGACTACTTGAACTTCGCTGATTGCTTGGGTATCTTCCTCCAGAAGGAGGTTGCGCAGGTTGATATTTCTCTCTTTCGAGGAGATCGTGAACTCCTTTTCCAGCGTCCGATACCCGATATAGGATGCGGAGAGAATATAAGTACCGTTTTTAATTCTACTCAAGTGGAACACTCCGGTGGAGTCGGTCACTGTTCCCGTGACTAACGTTTTGCCGGAATCTTTTGTCCGGATACTTACGTTTACAAACTCTAGGGCTTCTTTTGTCTTCGCGTCGATAATCTTCCCCTTGATACTTCCCGTTTGTCCGGTTTGCGAGAACACGGCAGTGCCCAATAAGACAAGGAAGATAGTCAAGACGACATCTTTCATTTTACTCATACACTTTATACACAATTTTGAACATTCCTCGGAGAAAGACAAGTCAATTGTAGATTTTAAATTCTAAGTTTCAAATCGCTTGTATCCTTGATCTTCCTCCGTGACAATAAGACAAATTTAATCGGAAAAGGTTTATAATGTCCTTGAAGTTTACTTTATACCTTTCTTTTTTTACGTTAGAAGAGGTCATTAAAATAAAAATTTACCCAAAATGAAGATAGTAACCAGCTCTCCGTCTGCTTCGCATCCTCCTTCTCTATAAACAGAGGAGGAGCTGGAATACAGTCTTGAACGTGGGAAAAGAGGTATATAGAGAGGAACTGTTTATAGTGGAGGTTGTGGTAGTGGTTTTATTCAGAAGTGATGTTCTCGATAGATTCTTGACTTTATGCATTTTATAAACTTTAAAAACTTTATAAACTATTTCGGGTGACTTTTTCGTTTGTTTTACGTACCTTAGTCACAACAATTTATTTACCAACTTTTTAAAGTAAAGAAGAATGTACATTACTGAAGTTATAGGAAGAGAAGTGTTGGATTCCAGAGGGAACCCGACAGTAGAAGTAGATGTTCTTTTGGAATGTGGAGTGATGGGACGTGCTGCTGTGCCGTCCGGGGCATCCACCGGAGAACATGAAGCATTGGAATTGCGTGACGGTGATAAAAAAAGATATGGCGGTAAGGGTGTGACCAAAGCCGTGAATAATGTAAACACGGTGATTGCCGATGCGTTGTTGGGAATGGAAGTGACGGATCAAGTCGGTATTGACCGGACGTTGCTTGAACTTGACGGAACCCCGACCAAGAGTAATTTGGGCGCCAATGCTTTGTTGGGCGTATCTTTGGCTTGTGCCAAGGCTGCTGCCAATGCTTTGGAGATGCCGTTGTACCGTTATATCGGTGGGGTAAATGCTAAAGTTTTACCGGTTCCGATGATGAATATTATTAACGGGGGTTCTCATTCCGACGCTCCGATTGCTTTTCAGGAGTTTATGATTCGTCCCGTGGGGGCGGAATCTTTCCGTGAGGCTTTGCGTATGGGCGCCGAGGTTTTCCATAGTTTGAAAAAAGTACTTCACGATAGAGGATTGAGTACGGCTGTCGGCGACGAGGGTGGTTTCGCTCCCGCGTTGAAAGGGACAGAGGATGCGTTGGAATCTATTATAAAGGCTATCGAGGCTGCCGGGTACAAGGCGGGCGAGGATGTAATGATTGGTTTGGATTGCGCTTCTTCCGAGTTCTACAAGGATGGTATTTATGACTATTCCAAGTTCGAGGGGGCCACGGGTGCCAAACGTACTTCCGCGCAACAAGTGGATTATCTGGAAGAGTTGATATCCCGTTATCCGATCGATTCTATCGAGGACGGAATGAGCGAGAATGACTGGGATGGCTGGCAATTGCTGACAAAACGTATCGGTGACCGTTGCCAATTGGTAGGTGATGACCTGTTCGTGACCAACGTGCAATACTTGAAGAAAGGTATTGATATGGGGTGCGCCAATTCTATCTTGATTAAGGTAAACCAGATCGGTACTTTGACCGAAACGTTGGATGCTATCGAGATGGCTCATCGCGCAGGTTACACTTCGGTGACTTCACATCGTTCCGGGGAGACGGAGGATGCCACGATTGCCGACATCGCTGTTGCCACGAACTCCGGTCAGATCAAGACAGGTTCATTGAGCCGTTCCGATCGTATGGCAAAATACAATCAATTGCTTCGTATCGAGGAAGAATTGGGTGATAGCGCTCAATTCCACGGTCGTAAGTTTTCTAAGTAGATTACGAATTTTATAAAATAGTGAAAGTGTCCTGATGAAGGGCACTTTCACTATTTTTATCGTGTAACTTGCCATTGGAGATGGTGAAAAATAATGGCAGATGTGAATAATGGAAAGATATTTTTCTTAAACTTGTTGTTTAAATGTACAAGTGTGTTGCAATAATCGTGTGTTATTGTAATGATTATCAATCTAAATAGCAAGAATTATGAAAAAGTATTTAGCTGAAATGATCGGAACGATGGTTTTGGTGCTTATGGGATGTGGGAGTGCGGTGATTGCCGGAAGTGAGATCGGTTTCTTGGGTATTGCGTTTGCATTTGGTTTGTCCGTGTTGGCAATGGTTTACACGATTGGTAGTATTTCCGGTTGCCATATCAATCCGGCGATTACGTTGGGTGTGCTCTTGGCGGGACGAATGAGTGGCAAAGATGCCGGTATGTATATGTTGTTTCAAGTCATCGGTGCCCTTATCGGTTCGGCGATTCTTTACGTGATTTCTTCCGGAATGGGATTGGAAGGAACAGGTGCGAACATGTACGGGGAAGGTAACGCGGTGCCTGCTTTCGTGGCGGAATTTGTCTTTACCTTTATCTTTATTCTGGTTGTACTGGGGGCTACCAGTGCCAATGCACCTGCCGGGTTTGCCGGGCTGGCTATCGGTCTTGCGTTGGTGTTGATTCATATTGTTTGTATCCCCGTGACGGGAACATCCGTGAATCCGGCAAGAAGTATCGCTCCGGCGTTGTTCGAGGGTGGTAAGGCGTTGAGCCAATTGTGGCTGTTTATCGTGGCTCCTTTCTTGGGTGCTGTTTGCGCTGCCGGGGTATGGAAATATTTCGAGTGCCAGAAATGTAAATAAGATCAATATGTGATTTGATACGAAAAGTTTTTAGGGCTATAACCCTAAAAACTTTTCTTTTTTAGATACTTTTTAGGGGTATAACCCTAAATCAGTTTCTCCTGTCCCATTGTCGTTTAAGCCAAGCGACGATGATGGAACTTAGTACACCGCCCAACAGGCTGACCGTTCCCGCGATCAGACTGTCTGCTATTTGCGAGAGAAAGGTGTTGATGCTGAGGGTGAAGAACATGCCGGTAAGAAAATAATTCATACAATTGAAAATTGAAAGTTGAAAATTGAAAATGAAAAATTCCGGCCGCCCGAGAGCAATGCCTGTGCGGCCGGAATCTGAAATCTAAAATCGTAAATCACTGAATCAATAAGCTGTCGGAAGCGCTTCTACCGTTTTTCGTGGTGGCGAAGCAATAGACATGGACTTTTGAGGCATCCCAGTCTTCCGGGAGGGCGTAGCTGGTGCTGCCGCTTTCTCCCCGGTCACGGAGTGCGACCAGTTTGGTGCGGTTCATGGTTTCCTCGAGCAAGACGGCGTACACTTTGTCATTCGGGAGGGCAAAACCGTCTTCGCTTTCTTGTGTTTCTTGCATGAACGAATACTTCTTCGTCTCTTCGGTGTACTCTGCGCTTACTTTGGGAGGGTAGAGCATACCGTTTCCCAGCAATAAATGCTCGTAGTCGATCGTGGTGTTATACTTTTCGTCAACCACGATAGCGCCCATGTTGGCGGCGGTGAAGGCATTCGAGGGTGAGCCTTTGCCGATTCCCGCGAATCCTTTCCGGATGACGGGCAGCGCTCTCCGGACGATTGCCGTCAAGGCTTTCATTCGGGCTCGCTGTGCCAGTATTTCCGGGGTTTTGACATCTTTGCGGGCGAAGATTTTCGCCTTTGCAATGTTTTGTTTGTTCACGTAACATGTGGTTACGTTACCTACTGAGTTTCTGATTTTTCCGAGTAAATAGGAATTGAATTTTGCCATAACTTAATAATTGAAAGTTGAAAATTGAAAATGAATTTTGCACCCTTTGCATGGATCCGATACATCGGATGCAAATTTTTTAATATTGAACCTGTAACTTGTTACTCGCTCCTGCCGAGTAACAAACTCTCCAACGTGATCTCCGGGAGTGCGGGACCCGGATCGAGTTTACGGGAGGTGATGTCCGAGTGGTGCAGGATGTGGTAGATGGGGTATGCGGAGATTAGCAGGCGACATACTTGGCGCAGGGTTTCAACTTGTGCGTCGGTGTATTTGTGCCAGTACGTGAGTTTGTCGTTCGCGTAGTCCGCGTAGACCTCGGAAGGCATTACTTCCGCCCCACATTCGGCGAAAAAACGTTCGCCTTTTCTTTGCAGTTTTCCGAGGTTGTCGAGTTCAATGCCGATAGAGAAATGATTGAATTCGGCACGTCCCCGGTAGTAGCTGCGCCCGGCGTGCCATGCCTCCACGTTGAAGGGCACGAGTTGGATGAGCTCCCCGTCACGGGCGATCACGAGGTGGGCGGATGCTCCCACGTCGGGGCGGCAAAGATAAAGTGCTGATGATAGGGCGTTTCTGCCTGCCGTGTAGTGTAAGACGATGGTGTCCGGGTCTTTCAGCAATCTGGTGTTTTTCGAGCAAGTCAAGTGAACTGCATGGCAGTCTACAAGACGATGGTTTAGAATGTCCACGGTAGAAATTTAGAATTTAAAATGAATTATTCTGTGATTGTCGATTCAATGATTTTGTGATTGCAAGGGAACGTTGTTGGTGTAACCTCAATCGTAAATCATAAATTAAAACCGGCGTCGTTTCCGGGTGATGGTTTGTAAAATTTTTTCTCCGCCGCGTCCGATGACATAACCGCCAAGACCGATTTCGAGCAAGTCCCAGAAACGGGAGGTGTCAGCGAGGATAGGCAGGCTGACGAATGTGCCCGTGAGGATGATGGTCGCGAATGTCAGCATCACCAAGGGGCGCCACGAGCGTTGCAGCCAATTGCCCCGGGCTTCTTCCCGGAGTACCGAACTTTGTTCTTCTGCCAGTTTTTCGACGTGTGTCCGGAGTTTTTCAGTCAGTTCCGCTTCCAGTTGTCTTTTTTCTCTCGCGGGGAGAGTCAGGCGGTCTACTGTTTCGCCAATTGCGTTGATAAGTGTTGTTAAAGGTTTCATCATATCTTTGTTTTTTTGTCGGGACAAAGATATAGCCATGATTTTCCTTTCCCGTTACGGGCGATATGTGGATGTTGGGGGATATGGACAGTGTAGATTATCATACTAAAGGCATCGAATTCGATGCCCTTAAAATTTATTCCACTAACAGTCTTTCGATATCTTTCAACCGGTAGTAGGATTTTTTGCCTACTTTCCGGGTGGGGATGTTGTATTTTTTGACGTGTTTGTAGAGGGTGTTGGGTTGGATGTTCAGTATTTTGCACACTTCCGTCGAGTCCACCCATTCGGAGTGTAGCCGGGCGGGGATTTTCTCGATGGTGAGGATGAGTTTGGCGATTTTGGCAGTCAGGAGCGATACTGCTTTGACGAGAGCGACGATGGCTTCGATTAAATTGATGTTTTTCATGATATTTATTTTTTTGTTATTATAAAAATAGTCCGTTGCCACCAGTGAAGGTTCACGGGCGGTACGTGGATTTTGGTATTTTTCGGAAGGGGATGTGTGGGGTGAAGGACAAAAAAGTCCGCCATTCCCGGGGGAGGGCGGACATGAAAGGGGTGGAACATCGGGTGTTATTGTCGGTTGCAATCTTTTTGTTCGATATGGTCGAGGTATATTCGTTTTATTTTGTCCAGAAAGGTGGTTGGGTTCGGTCGACTTTTGACGTGACTCATGAGGGTGTCGTAGTCTTTGTTCGGGGGGAGGTTCCACGCGCGGCAGAAGTAGTGGATGAAGTCTTTCTTTCGCCATTCTTCACGCGTGCATCCGGCGATGCCCGTGTCGAAGAGGAATGATAGCATCTCGGCAGCTTCCGATTCGGTGACGTTTAGGCATAGCGGCGAGGGAGGGACGGGAGGCAGCCCGTTCGTCCACCCGTGTAAACGGAGGTAGGCATCCTGTACCACCCGCAGGTAGTCGTCCGTGCGGAAGCGGGTGGGAGTGTCCAGTTGTTCCGGGGGCAGGGGAACACCGTCTTTCGTCACGCGCAGGAAACGGTGGGTGTAATGCCCGTCGCGGAAGGTGATGGTGCCTTTCATGTCGAGCAGGTGTTGCTGTACCATGGAGAGTATCATTTTGTTGTTGGCGGCGGCGAGCACGGTTTGGCAGATGGTGCGGGTTACGATGGCTTCTTTCTTCAGCAATAGCTTGTAGAGTTCTCCCGGCGATGTGGTGCCGTTGAAACGGAGTTCCGCGGGGGTGTTTCCCGATAGTTCGATGTCGGCGGTCGCGAGAGTGGTGATATAGTCGGTGATGTATTCTTCTTCGTTCATGGGTGTTCGTATTTTGTTTTGATATTAATCGTTCAATTTGATGTAGGTGTCCGGGGTGTAAGCGTCGCCCTCGCGTGAAATGAAATAACAGTAGACATGCGTCGCGATGCCGGGAGTGTTTTCCGTGGTGAAGGTGGCTCGCTCGTCGTCGCGGCATACGGGTAGCGGATTGACGAACCGGATGGTGAACGACCGGTTCTCGTTCAGGTATGCCACCGCGAGGCGGTCGGTGTTCCGCGGCGATTGTTTTCCGGCGTGGTTTTCCCACGTGAGGGTGACCGTGCCGTCGGTGTTGCGGGTGGCAATCATGTTGTCGGCAGTCTTGAGTCCGCTCGCCGGGCAGAGCGTGAGGCGCGAGAAGTCGCTGATTGTGCCGTCGGGCAGGAATACGCCCATGTTGGTTTTCAAGTAGAGCGAGTAGCCGGATGACGCGGCGGCTTTGTCGGCGGCGGTTCGCCACGCGTCCCGTAGCGGGGTTTCCCGCAGGCGTTGGTAGAAGCGCACGCAGGCGGTGAGCCGGTTCCGGTTGGCTTGTTGCTCCGGCGTGTTGGCGTCGCGGTATTCGGCAGGTGCCGTGCGGATGCGGTACTGTTGTTTCACTTTGTAAATGATAAAATTTCCGATTTTTCCCCGTAGGGTTTCCAGTAAACTCGATTCGAATGTTGCCATAGTTCGTGATTTTAAATGAATATTAATCCGTCAGTTAGCGTGGAAATAGGCGGGAGAAAGACCGGAACGCGAGGGGCAACCCCGCTGTATCCCCGGTGTCCGTCCGTGTTCCCCGCGTTGGCGGGTGGTCGTGTCACGTTTGCAACAAGGCGGTGAATCGAAGTTAATCGCTTATCACCCCTTTTTCTCTCCTTTATTTCCCCGGCTTCTGTCCGGTGGTTTTGTCGGGATAAAGGTACGTCGTGCCCCGCGGGGCGCCGTTGCGGGTGATACGTGGATATTGTTTACCTTCGGTAAGTTGCAGGTTGCATTTGCCTTCGGCAAGTTACAGGTTACAAGTTGGAGAGGAAACTGTCCCCACCCCGGGGTAAATACCCGGAATTTCGGGACAGTTTCGTTTTCCGCTTGTAATTTGTCGCGGGTGGTTAATTCACCGTTGACGTGTTTCTTCCCAATTGGATAAGGCGATAGGTTTTTTCTATCGGTTTACCGTTGTACGTGGTGACGGTGAATTCCGTTTCGCGCGGACCGGCCTTGCTAGACGGGTAAACCGGGAAGGGTATTTTATACTCGTGTCCCCAAGAGCTTTCCAATAAATATAAACTTCCGGAGAGTGGTTTTGACCACCAGTCGCAATTTTCTCCGAATTGCACGATAATGGGTTTGATGGGCTCCGGTGTGCCGCTTGCGCTAGCTGCAATACCGCGGATATTGAAGATAATATCGTCGGCAGTCAGACCGCTACCCGCGATAATGATGGTGCTTAGGGTTTCGTCGAACTTTATCTTTCCTTGGTTCACGAGGTCGTTGTTCAGCACTATCTCGTGAGTGGGGCTGAGGATTGTTTTGTCAACGGTTCCGCTTTGGATAATGGTGACTTCTCTGGTTTTGAGTCCACTTCCCGGTATCCATCTTTGCGTCACGACTACTTGGCGCTCGGGTTTCCCTATGTTGTCGGTGATACTGGTGCCGAGGAGGTCTCCTACTTTTTTATTGAAGAGCCACGTGCATCCTTCCGGGATAATGAGGTCTGATGCGCGCATTATTGCAAGGTCAATACCGAACGGGGGCAGGTGGAATACGGGCGACTCGCTCATGGTATTCATGTCCCATATGCTACCTAAGAGGGACTTGTCCATGTGTGCCGTGTTGATATATTCCTTGTACACGAGGTACTCGTTGATAACCTGTTTTTTGTTCGCGGCATCGTACGTGATGATTGACAAGTTTGCCGTGAGGGGACGTGTACTTTCATCGGCGGTTTTGTCGGTAGCTTGGAGCTGGTAGGTCATGGGGGTGGTGGCGGTGTTCACCACTTTCAGCCAGTCGCAATCGTCCGGCAGCACGATGCCGATGGGCTTGTCGTTGTCCGTTCCGGTGATGGTGGCGAAAAGCATATCCTCGGCGCAGGAGAGGTTGCCGATGTAAAGGATTTTGTTGTTGTCGCCTATGAATCCGATTCCGTTGCCCCTTTCTGCCGTGAAGCTAGCACCGGAGTTGAGTCGCGCCGCGATGTCGTCGGTATCGACGGTTTCGCCGTATGCCCAGTCGGCGATGGTGATGTATGCGGTGAGGTTACCCTCGGTGTTGATGATGTTCACCACGTAGCGGGTGTTGGGTTGCATCCCTTTGGTGGTGGCGGTCATCGGGTCACCGGCGAATTTGGCGGTGAGGGTGAGTTCGGTGGTACCGAGTTTTCCCTTGATAGCCACGGTGGGGTATTCCCCGTCGGCGTCGTTGGCGTTCATCGGCAGGGCGTAGAGGGCGGCGTTGATGACCTCGGCGTTGTACACGGCTTTCTCCGCGAAGGCAACGGTTTGGTTGGCTCCGGCTGCGGCGATGTCACCGAATAGGGTGGCGTTCTTCGCTCCCGTGAGGGTGACGCCGGTGACGGTGAAGCCCGTGGCTGCCGGGTTGCTGATGTCGATACGTGCCACGCGGCGGGTGAGTTCTACGCTGATGCCCTCGGCGAGCTTGGCGGCGTCATACTCGTTGCTGGTCTTGAGCGTTCCGTCCGTGTTGTATGTCGACCATGGTGCCGTGGATTGCATCACGAGCGGGGTGGCGAGGTTCGCGGCGGATGCGGCGAGGTCTGCCTCAAGGACGTTCCATGCCTTCACGGCGCTGAACGCGGTGGCGCCGCCACTCGTGCTCCGGTCGCTGCCTACGGTGATGTCCGTGTTTGCAACCACGGTGCGGGTTTCGCCGTCATTTGCCACGAGGATAAAGGCTCGTTTGCGGTCGGCATTTTTCACCACGCCGAACGATGCCTTGTAGCCGTCGCCGTCGGGAGTGAGCACGATGTCGTTCGTGTTGCCTTGTGCCACGTAACGGTACACGCGTTCGAGGGTGTAGTTGTCGACTCCCGTTACCGCTGCCGACGTGTTTTGGGCGTCGAGGTCGACGAAGCAATAGATGTCGAGTTTGTCAATTTTTACCTCGCCGGGAAGGGTGACGTTACTTGCCGCGCGGGCGATGCTTTTGCCGTTTACCCCGGCGATGTTCATCTGCACGGCGGTTTCGCCGTCTTTCAAGACTAAGTCTTGATTGTCTTCTTGTGACGCGATTTCGTCACTACATGCTGTCGCACTCAACGCGAGCGCTACTACAGCCAATCGAAAAAATTGTTTGATATTCATAGTTATTTGTTTTAAATTGCCTTCGGCAAGTTGCAGGTTACAGGTTTGCAAGTTGCAAGTTGTTGCTCTGCTTGTTGCCGGGAGGCGTTGTTAATTTTCAATTTTCAATTTTCAACTTTCAATTTTCAATTATTCTGTTATTTTGGTTTGTGTTTGTTTCATGTAATATGTCTTCGTTTTACCTCCCTGCATGTGGACGGTGAACGAGCCGATGCGGTCGGGGATTTTTTGGTCGATGGCGGGTGGGAGGTATGCTTGGGGAAACACGATGATTTGGTCATCACTCGTGTACGTTACGCGTACCCAGTCGTCGTTCGAGGTGACGAAGGCGGGGATGCCGTTCGTCCCGACGACGGAGAGGCAGGTATTGTTATCCTCGATGTCTAGGTTGTCGAGGTATGAGTTTAAAGCATGTTCCAGTCTTTTTTTTAGTGCCTCGTTATCGGGATTCGCGAGATATTGGAGATATATGTTATAATATTCTGAATGGTAATTCCCGTGATTTATGTAGATGGTGTCGCCCTCGAGGCGTAGTTCTTTCTCGGGGAGCAGGCGTAGTTGCAACGTGTGCCCGGTGGCGAGGAGGGCGTCGTTGGGCATGGCGTCCTGTATGACCGTCCAGCGATTGGTGACGACGGGGCTTGCCGGGTCGCCGTTCTTGCGGGTGCGGACACGGAGGTATGCCGTGCGTTCTTCCCCGTTGTTGCCGGAATTGGTGGTGTACATGAGGTAAGGGACGTTTAAGCCGTTATTATTGATGTCTATCCACGGGTAGTCCTCCTCCGGGTAGGTTTGGGGAAATGCGAATGATATATTGTTGTCCGGTAGAAATTCGAGGTTAATGTAAGGCAGGGGCGGCAGATGGATTACGCGGTTCGCGTTGTCCACGCTCGCGAGGGCGGCAAACGGTTGTATATTGATGATAAATGCTGCGGCGGCGTGAGTTGGGTTGTAGTATTCTTGGTAGACGGTGTATTCCGTGTATTTGTTGTAGCCGCCGGCATCCCGTGTGACGATGGTGATGACTGCCTCGCGGGGACGTTTTAGGTAGTTTGTTTGGGGTCTGCCTATAGCCCGCGATGCGGGGGCTATATCGTCAGGGGCGTACAGACCGAGCAGGCAGGTGTAGGTGTTGTTGGCATCGGTTTGCTTGTCGGCGATGTATATCCACGTGCAGTCGTCGGGGATGATGATGCCGACGGGGTGTGCGTCACTCGCGGCGCCCCGGATTTCGAGGAATCCGCCGCCGGAGGTGAACAAATCCGTGGTGGCGTAGGTGATGCGGTTGCCGTCGATGGTGGTAGAGTCCCCGTGGGGTATCTGCCCCGCGTAGAGGGTGGAGGTCGTGGCGAGGTGATGCTCGCTGTTGAGCGTGCCGGCGATGTCGGGGGTGTCGATGGTGCCGCCGTCGTTCCACGGGGCGACGGTGATGTCGAGGCGCAGGTTGCTGCCGTCGTTGCGCACGGCAATAGTGTAGCGGGTATTGGGGAGTATTTTAGTCGTGATGCCGAGAGTGACGGGGTTGCCCGCGTAGGTGCCGGAGAGGGTAATCTCGGCGTTGTCACTATCGCCGGATACCGGGTAGAGATATATGGCGGCGGGTATTGCGGCGGCGTTAGAAAGTGTTATTTCCGGGTAGTCTTGTTGCATATAACCGCTGAAATCATCGATGAACAGGGGTACGGACGGGTTGCCTGCGGCTTTTATGCCCGTGACGGTGAACCCGGTGGTGACGGGGTTGCTGATGTCGATGCGTGCCACGCGGCGTATCATGCGGGCGGAGATGCCTTTGGCAAGGTCTTCTTGCGTGAAGACGGGGTCGTCGATGTATTCACCCGCCCCGGTGATGACGGTGCGGGTAACCCGTGCGCTCATGAGGAGCGGGCAGGTTAGGTTCGTGTTGCCGGGGAGAGTTGCCGAGGTTTCGTTGAGGGCGGCGGCGTAGGTGGTTGCCGAAGTGCGGTCGGCACCGCTGACGGGGACGGCGGTGTTGGTGACACTACCCGCGGCGATTTGATTGGCTTTGAGCAGGAAGGTGCGCCGGCGGGTGTCGTCCTTGGGGACGCCGATGGCGGCACGGTAGCCGTCGGCGTCGGCGACGAGGGTGATGTCGTTGGCGTCGCCGCCGCTGGCGTAGGTGTACTCGCGTTCGAGGGTGTAGTCATCGAGCGTGGCGGCGTCGGTGCCGCTCGCGGTGAGGTTGACGAAGCAGAGGACGGTGAGTTGTTTGATCACATTCTCGCCAGCCGACGCGATGTTGTCGATATCGGCACGGGAGATGTCCGTGGCGGCGTTTGCCGCTGTGCTGCCCCCGGAGGAAAGTCCCGGCAGGGCGATTTCCACGAGCCGTTCGTTGGCGGCAAGGTGCGGCGTGTCGGGCTGGTCAACGGTTTCGTCAGAGCAGGCTATTAGTGCGAGCGCTAATAGCAATTGAAAATTGAAAATTGAAAGTTGAAAATGAGGGGTTCGCCAAAGGGTTCGCCTGCGGCGAGTTGCTGGTTGCAGGTTGCATTTGCCTTCGGCACGTTGCAGGTTGCGGGGGACGGCGGGTATGGTAGGGTGTTGTTTCATGGTTTGCTTATTAATTTAGTTTGATGATTTTAGATTGAATGACTTCTCGAAGCGGAAGGCTATTTCTGCTCTCCCTCTGTTTAGAGTCGCCTGCGGCGAGTTGCAGGTTGCTTCCCTCGCATTAGTGACTGTAATCCAGCTCTCCCTCTGTTTATAGAGGGAGTACGGCGAAGCCGGGAGGGAGTTTTTGTATATCGTGATAAGAACTCCTCCGGCACTCCGTGCCACCTCCTCTATAAACAGAGGAGGAGCTGAAATAGTCTTTGGCTTCGGGAATTTTCTCATTTTCAATTTTCAACTTTCAATTTTCAATTGTTATATCGTTCCCCCGCCGGCGCCTTGCGTGACGCGGATGGTTTTGCGGGCGATGTTGCCGCCGGCATCCCGGTAGAGGATATTGATGTTGGCAGAGCGTTCCGCCCCTCCTGTATTGGTGTTCATGCGGATGCGGCGGACGTATTTTCCGTCGTGTGCCGGGTAGTATTGCATCGTTTCATATAGGGGCACTTCCAGCCAGAGCCAGTCTTGTTCCGGGGGGACGGTGGCGATGAAGCCTTTCTCGTCCTTGCCGACAAGCAGCAGGGCATCGGCGTATGAGGGATTGGTTGTGCCGGAGTTGTAGTTGTCCGGGATCATGACGGCATCGTCGGTCACGGTAATGCCGCTGAGCGTGGTGCTGTTCACCGTCACTCCGGTCGTGAGGAGGGCGGGATCGAAGTTCCCGGCGGATTGGGTAATCGTGTAGTCCTCGGTGATGATTCCGGAGGTGGCATCGTCCCATACCCGTATGGTCAGCGTGACGGAGCGGGGGGAGGAACTTTGGAAGTTATCGTCGGCGTTGAGGTTTACCCTGAGATTTTCTCGTTGGGGGTGGAGCCAAGATTGGTCTTTCAGTATTCCGGCTACCGGGTCTCCGGTATAGTAAAGATATCCTTTCTGGAAGGGCGGGAGGGTAATTGTCCGGGTGTTTTGGTCGAAGGTGCATCCCGCGGGTATCGCGAAGGTTCCCCGGGCGAGTTGCGTGCTTAGCGTGAATGCATCGGGGAATATCCAATCCTGTACTACCCGGTACTCGTGATGTATGTTTTTCCCGTCGGCGTTGGTGACAAGGGTAAGGGTGGTTTCCCGGGGCGGGGTATAGGGCGGGGTGGCTTTATCGTATGTGCTTGCATCGTATGCTTCGCTTTCGCGTTCAGGATTTTCGGCAACCGCGGTGACCGTGACAGCGTAGCTTCCCTCGTTGGTGTTCTCGCTCGCTTTGTCTGTGACAAGCCATTTCACGTCGTCGGGAATGATGATGCCCACGGGACGCGTGTTGCCCGCTGCACCGCTGATGTTAATGCCCGGGAATGGGTTCTCGTATGAGGTGGCATCATACAATATGGTAATCACGTTGTCTTTTTTACTGATATAGCTGTCGTATCCCTTTCGCGGGATGGAGATGTTGGCTTCTGCGTTGAGCCTGCCGTAGAGGTCGTCGCTGTCGATGTTGCTGTTGGAGTCCGTCCAGTCGGCAAGGGTGATGTTGGCGGAGACGTTGGTACCGGAGTTGATGACGTTGATGACGTAGCGGGTGTTGGCATTTATCCATTCTGTTGTCGCGGTCAGTTCGATGTCGACGCCGTGAAAGGTGCCGTTAATGAAAATGAAGAGCGGATTGCTGCTGCTGTAGTAGCCGTAGGGAAGATACAGTGCCGCCGGGATGAAAGTGGCGTTGGCTAGAGGGTGCTTGTAGAGATACGTCCTGTCCCCCTCCGATATAGAGCCCCCGAACAGGAAGCAGTTCTTGTAGTCGACGTTGGCGGCGTGGATGCCGGTGATGGTAAATCCTGTTGCGGCGGGGTTGCTGATATCGAAGCGTGCCACTCGCCGGGAGAGGGTAACGGTCAGTCCTTTGGCAAGGTCGTTGGCGGAGAATATATCGTGCTCCTTGAAGTAGCCGCCCGTGAGTTCTTCTTTCCAGAAGGCTATGCCGCTGGCGGGAAGGGGTGGGCGTATGGCGTCTGCCTGGTCGGTGGTGGGGAGGATAAGTTTGTCGGTATTTGTTAACAGATTAGAGTGTGTGTGACTCATCTCGTTGCATCTGTCCACGGTGGCGTTTGTCCGGTCGGCGAAGCTGGGGGTACCCGTTTGGTATATCGGGACGGCAACTGCCGAGGCGGGGGCATCGCCGGCGTTCGCCTTGATGTAGAAGCGGCGATAGTACGAGTCCTTTTGCACGGGAATGGCGACGGAGTAGCCGTTGCCGTCGGCGGAGAGGAGCATATCGTTGTTGTCGCTGCCCGCCTTGTAGCGGTACACCCGCTCGAGGGTGAAATCGAATGTATATAATCGACCGTTTTCCGCTGCCGCGGGGTCGTAGGTGCCGCCCTCGGGGTTGATGCCGACGAAGCTGTATATGGTGAGTTCCTCGATGGCGTTCTCGGCAGGGGTAGCCGGTGCGTCGTCGCCTGTGCGTCCGACGGGTACGGCGGTGTTGCCCATACCGTCGAGACGAATGGACACGAGCTGCTCGCCTTCGCGGAGGTCAATGCCGTTGTCGTCGATGATTTTCTCGGAAGTGCAGGCTATTAGCGCGAGCGCGAGAAGCAATTGAAAATTGAAAATTGAAAATTGAAAATGAAACCGCTTGGTTGTTCCTCGCGTTGTGCCTCTCCCCCTGTGTAAGGGGGAGTTGGAGGGGGTAGTTCCCGTTTCTATATTAGGTCTTTTCATCTTTATGTTTTTAAATCTTTTCATTCTAAATTTCTTTTACATTTCTTCTCCGACATCCGTATCTCTTTCGGGTTCGGGGTACTGTATGACGCGGTAGGTGGTGGTTACCTGTTTGCCGTCGACGAGGGTGATGATGTCGAAGTATGCTTGGCGGTCAGCCCCCGTGGTGTTCAGCTGGAGTAGGAATTGCCGGAAGAAGCCGGGAGGTGTTTTTTCGTTTTGGGAAATCATTCCGTCCGAAGGGATATGCCGGGACGGGTAGAATGAAGTCTCGAGTGTTATCCAGTCCACGTCCGGCAGGTTGATGATTACCGGTTTGCCTCCCGGGGTAAGGATGGAGAATGGCGAGAGGTTGTCCGATAATGTTGAGATTCTTGTTGCCGAGGGGCGTATGCCGCCGCCACTGCTCATGTTCGAGTTTAACGGAGGCACGTGGATGGTGTTGTCCTTGATGTACAACTCGTCGGTTTTGTGCCCGCTTTCGAGGCGTATGGCGGCGGATGATGCCATTCGTGCCTCGTCTTCGGCGGTGACGGGTTGCTGTATGACGGTATAGCGGCGTTCTTTTATGATGGTGTCGGTAGGAGAGCCCGTGTCGTCGTTGACGACGAGAGCCCGGCGGGTGACAAGTTGTGCTTGTCGTTCTTTGCCGGTGAGGTTGTCGCCGACGGCATAGACGTAAAGCGGGGGGATGGCGTCCATTAATTCGATATCGGAGGATGAAACGTAGAGCCAGTCTTCGGTGGAGTATGCCGATAATGTTTTTCTGTTACCCTCGGTGGAGGATACATGGATATATTTTCCTGTCGGGATTACGGCGTTGGCGTCGTTGGCGGACGCAAACGCCGGCAGGTAGACGGCGGTGCTGAGCGTCATGTCCGGCTCGGTGATGTCCGTGGTCGTGCCGTTATCGAGTACCTTCACCGTGGGAAAATCGGATACCGGGGTGTCGTTATTACTTAAAATATCGAGCACGAGAGTCCATTCATCGTATTTGTACGAACCGTCGGCGGAGCGGGTGATAAAGGTGAGAGTGCTGCTTTCGGGGCGTAGCTTTTGCGTGCTGACGCTGCCTGTTCCTGCTCTCCCGGATATGCCGCTACCGCTCGCAGGGGTGTTCCCGGGCGTTAAACTCACGCTTTGGAGGATGGGAGGCGCTCCTCCTCCGCTATCGTCGCTTTGGACTTCACCAAGGGTGGTTTGCCATGCTCCGGACGGGGTGGAGGTGCTTGTCCCGATTTTAATCTTGTCTGCAAATTCGGGTGGGATGACGATGCCCACGGGGGCGGAGTTGCCGTCGGCTCCCGTGATGGTAAGGAAGGACGATGCGTCCGTACCCGAATATACCCGAATAACGCGGGCGGATTGTTCGATGTCGGCGGCGTATTTGCCCCGATTGACGATGGCTCTGTTCACGAGACCGCCACTAACGGCGGGTGCGAGCGTGTATGCCGTGTTGTACTCGCCGGGGAGCGGGGTGTCGATGTCGCTGCCCTCGTTCCACGGCGCCACCTCGATGGTGGCACTGACGTTGTTCCCGTCGTTGCGCACGCGGAGGAGGTAGCGGGTGTTGGGCTTGAGCGTTGCTTCGACGGTGATGGTTTGTAACGTGCCGTTGAGAGTGCCGGTGATGGTGATTTTGTTTTTCTCCTCGCCGGAATAAGGGTAGAGGTAGAGAGCACCCGCGATGTATTCGGCGTTGCTGATATCGGAAGACGTTCCTATTTGCATACCTCGTTTCTCTAACGTGTAGGGAGGGAAAAACATGATGTTGCTTTTGTAACTTCCGTTGATTTGGGTAATCGTGAATCCCGTGGTGGCGGGGTTGCTGATGTCAAGACGCGCGACGAGGCGGTAGAGGGTGATGGGAAGCCCCTCGGCGAGGTACTCGGCGGAGAAGGGTTCGTCCACCTCTGTATAGCTTCCGTCGTTCATGGCGAGGCGTTTGGGGACGGTGCCGGTGGCGGGGAGGTAGGTATCGATACCTGTGTTTGCGCCTGTCCATGCCGCTATGTCCGCGTACGGGGTGGCGCTTGTCCGGTCGCTGCCGACGGGGATTGCCGTGTATGTCCTTGCCGTATTGTTGTCGTTTGCCACGGCGAGGAAACGGCGGAGGCGGTCGTCCTTGGGAATGCCGATGGCGGCACGGTAGCCGTCGGCATCGGGAACGAGCGTGAAGTCGTTGCCATTACCGCCGGGGGCGTACTTGTACACGCGTTCGAGGGTATAGTCCGCCTTGGCGGTGGCATCGTTGCCGTCCTGCGCGAGGTTGACGAAGCAGTAGATGTCGAGCGTGTTGACAACGGCTTCGGTTTCAATTATTTTATTGTCTGCCCGGGAGAGAATACCCGCCTCGCTTTTGGCTGTCGCCGCTTTACCCATGCCGCCGAGAGTGAGGGTGACCGCCTGCTCGCCGGGGTTCAGGCGGACGGGCAGGGTGGGATCGGTCGTGTCGAACGGCTTCTCGTCGGTGCAAGCTACGGCTATTAGCACGAGAAGCAATTGAAAATTGAAAATTGAAAGTTGAAAATGAGGGGTTCGCCAAAGGGTTCGCCTGTGGCGAGTTGCAGGTTGCAGGTTGCCGGGAGGCGCGGGTATGGTAGGGTGTGCTTTCATGGTTGTTTATTTATTTTAGTTTCTATATTTTTGATTCCTTTTATTCTTTTCCTTTCTCTCATTTTCAATTTTCAACTTTCAATTTTCAATTGTTAATTGGCTCCGATGTTTCCTCCCTCTTCCCACCCGGAGGTGTTGGTTTGGAAGATGAGGGTTTGGTCTTTGCCGATTTGTATGGTGAGGTCGAATTCTTGTCGTATGTTGTCTGTGAGCCGTATACCCATTGTCCGGAAATAGGTGCTGAGGTCGACGGGGGTGATGAGTGGCGTGCCGTCACGGGTGAGGTGGACGGTGGGGCGACATTCGTCGGTGAGCCGCAAGGTGGTGAAGTTCGCCTTGACCTTGCCGCCGGCGAAGCCCGCCTGCACGGTGTACGTGCCTTTGCCTGCCTCGTCGTCATGACAGGGAAGGGTATAGTCGCCCCACGGGGAGCCTCCCGTGAAGCGGTAGCCGAGGGGTATGCCCTCGACGCACATGACGGGAGTGCCGTCGCCGCGGGCAATGGCGGGCAGCACCCCGTCCGCCCACTCGACGGTGAGGTTCAGCCGGGCGTGGGCGTGCATCAGCCCCACCCGGAGGCGGGTGACGCCGTGGCGGGGCACGGTGAACGAGGTGTTCCCGTGGTAGAGCCGCCCGACGCAGAGGTGGTGCGGGATGTCGTCGCCGCCGTGGCGGGAGGCGTTGTCCCGCGGTCGGGGATGCAGGTGACTCTCGGGCAGGTGGCTCGTGTCGGGGGTAACGTTCCGGAAGGTGCAACCGTCGGGCAAGGTGTTTGTCCATGTAATGAGGTTGTATTTACCCGGCGGAAGGCGGAACGTTCCCACCCCGGCACGGCATGAGTCACCCGGAAATTCGCCCACCAGCAAGCCGGTGGAGTCGTAAACGAATTGCCGGATGCCCGCCGCGGGAAATTCTCCCGAGGTGATGGATTGCCCGTCACTGCAAGTGTAGTCCACCCACACGTTGTAGGGACAGACAGCCAGTTCGGGGTCGAGGGTGCAGCTGGTGAGGAAAAAAATTAATTTTAGATTTATGATTGACGATTTAAGATTAAAAAACCGATTGATTTTAGATTTATGATTTAGAGTCGCCTTCGGCGAGTTACAGGTTGCAAGTTGCATTTGCCTGCGGCAAGTTGCAGGTTGTTTTACCGGTGTTGGGGACGGTATTCCAGCTCCTCCTCTGTTTATAGAGGAGGTGGCAGTGGAGCTGACGGAGGAGTTTGTTGAGGCGGTAGTGCCACAACTCCCTCCCCCTTCCGGGGTGCTCCCTCTATAAACAGAGGGAGAGCTGGAATACTCTTTCGTCTTCGGTAAACTTTTCATCTCTATTATTCTAAATCTTTCTCATTTTCAACTTTCAATTTTCAATTGTTAATTGTTTTCTCCCACTCCACCACGAACTCCGTGCGTCGCAGGCGGGGGAATATATCTTTGAGCATATCGCGGTAAGGGTCGCCGTTGCGGAGGCGGATGAGGCGTGCTTCCCTGCCGTCGAAGATGTTGCATTCGCGGATGATTTGGAGTACTTCTTCCTTGTAGGGTTTGTCAGATTTGCGCAGAAGCCGGACTGTACCCTCCCAGTCTTCGGCGACGGAGTAGGCACGGAATAAGGTTTGGTCTATCGCGGGGTATGCCCGGCAGAGGTGCTTGAGCACGTTTGCCACCCGCAGGGCGGCGAGGTGCGCGTTGTGGTCGTATTTTCCCTCGGGGGAAGCGTAACCCGTGAGCGTGACGGAACGGATGGTGACAGTGGTATCCGCCAACAAAGGACGCAGTACGCTGTCGATGCGGGACAATTCCTGTCGATTGTCGCCGAAATCGGGCAGGAGGGGTGTCCTCCCGACGGGATAGGCGAGATACATGATTCCCCGGCAAGAATGGTCGGCTAGTGCGTCGAGGGAATCGAGTAATCTTTCTTTCAGCACGATGAATTGCCGGATGGTTTCGCGAGCTTGCCGCAGGCTGTCGGATAGTGCCGCGTGGTCATCGCGCAACACGGTGTACTCGTCGGTGAGCGACACGTCGGGTATGACTGTCTGTACGCCTAGAATTTCGTCGGCGAGACATTCGCTGGTAAGGTAGCGAATGCCGAGAGCTGCATCGCGCATCCACGGGCTATAGGGTACTGTGACGGTATATTGCAGGGCGATGTCATGTCCCCGACGGAAGCGTAGTTCCCGGTAAATTTTGTCGGGAAGCCGGGTGAGTGCTGTTTCCCGGGCGTCGAGCTTTGCCCTGCGCTTGCCGGCGATGATGACGGCGGGAAGGGGATTTTCCTTGCCCTTGCTCGCGAGCAGGGGTATAATGGTGACGGATGCTTTCCTCGACAATTGAAGACCGCGGGTAGTTACCGACAGTTGTACCGTGACGCTGTCGTCGGCGAGCGATACCCGTTCGAGAGTCACGCTTACCCGCGGGTGGAAGAATGCGGTGTCCGGCACGGTGGTGTTCGCGGTGGCGGTTTCGGTAACGTTCGCGAGGAATAAGAATAATATAATATAAGGTATTATTTTCATTTTCTCGTGTTTAGTTGATAAAAAACATGAGTGTCACGGCGGCTTTCGTGGGACCGAAGTAGTCGCGTTTGTAGCGAGCTTTGATATCGGCACAACCGGAACATTGGTATTTGTCGTATCGCAGCCGAATGTAGCCCAGTCCGAATGCCGCCTCCACGCCCCACCGTTTGCCGACAACCCAATGGTAGCCGTAAGTGATACCCGCCCCGAAGAGAGGTCCCCGGTAGTGATAGTTTTTCAAGCTCTTGATAAAGGATACGCCCCCGATATCGAACCGTCCGACGAGAGCATGTACCCCGGCGAAGTGTCCCTCGAAAGTGCGGCAGAACCAATAGCGTAGTTCGGGTTGGAACAGGTAATGGCGCAGGGAGGTGTTGCCCTTGAAATCTACAAGGTTGTAGGCTCCCCAAAGATCCACGGTCAGGCGGGGATGGACGGCGAACTCGATACCGAAGTTTGGCGTCGCGGTGGCGGCATGCAGGAGATTGGTTTTTATCGCCACGTGGCGTTGTGCCTGTGTCGTGGTGACGGTTAGTAATAACAGTAAGCCGATACCTACCCATGTCGTGATATGATGGGACGCGTGTTTTTTCATAGTTCGAGGGTTTTAAGAAAAGGATAGAGAAAGTTAGCAATAACTGATCTGGGATAGTACACCCCAAAAATGGTGAATAACTCGTAGTCGTTTGACAGTTCGCGGGTTCTCTTCCTGTATAGCATTTCGACGACGCGCTCGACATACTCGTCAATAGCGGGGCAGGAGTACAAGGGTTGCAGCGTGTGAGTGATATCGTTGCAGAGAGGGAGTAGCGAACGGAAATACAATTCGCAATAGAAATTATTGAGGTCGGCGAATTGTATTTCCAAGGTTTGTCCCGGATTGAATATTTCCACTTCCCATGCCGTGTTTGCCGGGATGAAAACAAGTTTACCTTTCCCCGCCCGACAACGGTCGAATCCGGGTATAGAAACTATACCGTCTCCGTCCAGAATAATAATCACCAGATTTTTATCTGAAGCCTTTTTTTCTATCCGACAGCTTTTAGGATAAATGTTTGCTGTTAAACACAATCCTCCTGTTCTGTCTTGATATTCAATGTTGCGATCCTCACTTGCACGCATCTTTTCAAGATTGTTTCACGTATTATTAAACGTTCGTTTAATAATATAAAAAAGAGTGTACTAAAATACCATATTATAGCTATACAGGTAATATATGATTTTATATATTTAATGTAATATTATTGAGTTGATATATAATTGATATCAAGAATGTTAGATGTCAAACTCACGCAAAGGTTTGCGTTTTTTTGAATTTATTTAGTCCATTAACAAAAAAAACAATACCTTTGTATCATAAATTCAACGATTTTTGATATATTTTTAATCTCGTTTTTGGTACTCTATGTTTTTGTAAATCTTTACTTTAGGGGAGAGTAAGTTGTCGTTTTCCTATGCCTTTTATTATGCGAGAAGTATTTTGGACGCTGTAAACGAGTGTTTTGTAAAAATCGCCAGTGTGGAGTACGATTTTAATGTAAAAATCGCCATTTGGAAAAAATACCTATCTTTTATGATTATGGAATACAATTATGGAAACGATAAAACGAATACTTGAAGATCGGATTGTAGAATGGATAACGCCCGGTAAGGCTATATTGATTTTTGGCGCTCGACGTGTGGGTAAGACGATTCTCATGCGTAAGTTGGTAGACAATTATCCCGGACGAGCGATGATGCTGAACGGGGAGGATTTTGACACATTGGCTCTGTTGGAAAATCGTACCATAGCGAACTATCGTCATTTGCTGGAAGGAGTAGAATTGCTTGCTATTGATGAGGCACAGAACATTCCTTATATCGGCAATATACTAAAACTGATCGTGGATGAAGTCGATGGTATCCGTGTGTTGGCAAGTGCGTCATCATCATTTGACTTGCTTAATAAGACCGGGGAGCCATTGGTCGGTCGGGGTACACAGTTTTTGCTTACGCCTTTTTCCCAGCGTGAAATAGCGCAGACGGAAACGGCACTGGATACTCGCCGGAATCTGGAGGCACGCTTGATCTACGGTTCGTATCCGGAGGTAGTGATGGCTGGTAGTTTTGAATGCAAGACAGATTACCTGCGTGATATCGTCAGTGCTTATCTGTTGAAGGATATTCTAACTATTGACGGCTTGAAGAATTCTAATAAAATGAGAGAGTTGCTCCGGCTCGTTGCCTTTCAATTGGGTGCGAAGTTTCTTATGAAGAACTGGGAAAACAACTTGGCATGAGCAAGACTACAGTAGAGAAGTATCTCGATCTGCTGGAAAAAGTGTTTGTCGTGTATCGCTTGGGAGCCTATTCCCGCAATTTGCGCAAGGAAGTGACTAAAGCCGGGAAATGGTACTTTTATGACAATGGTATTCGGAATGCTATTATCGGGAATTTTTCGCCTTTGGCTATCCGGCAGGATGCCGGTGCGCTTTGGGAAAATTACTTGATAGGAGAACGACGAAAGAGGAGTTTGAATGACGGAACAGGGAAAGAGTTCTATTTTTGGCGCACTTATGACAAGCAAGAGATAGATTTAATAGAAGTGCACGCCGAGCAACTTACCGCCTTGGAGATCAAGTGGGGAAACAAAATGCCTCCTGTGCCGAAAGCCTTCGGGGAAGCATACCCTCACGCGGAGTATCACGTGGTGAACAGGGATAATTATTTGGAATTCGTGTAAGCGGTTAAATAATTTGTCTTTTCCAGAGTTTATGCAAAAAATCGGTTGCCGGTAAAATTTCTACACCGTTCATGACGCGTGGGGTGCGATCGAGTGACACGACGATTAGGCGCGCCTCGGGATGTTCCTCGCTAAAAGCTTTTAATCCTTTCAAGTGGCGGGATTGTACTTCTTCCGTGGATTTGATTTCAATAGCAATTTTGGCATCTCCCAGTATCGCGTCCACCTCGTAGCCGGATGTCGTGCGCCAATAAGATAGGGTATTGGTATTGTCAGTGTACCCGAGGTAAGCGATGAGTTCTTGAATGATGAGATGTTCAAAAGCATGCCCGAAATCGACGGAGCCGGGAGCTAGTTCATGACGTTTTGTTAGATAATTGACAATCCCCACGTCGAAATAATAGAATTTTGGAGATTGTATTAATCGTCTTTTGATGGCTTTCGCGTATGCCGGAATCATATATCCCAACATGGTTTCGGATAGAATGGAGAAATATTCTTTTATCGTGGGTGCGCTAACACCTGCATCGGTGGCAATGTTGTTATAATTGACAATTTCCCCGTTTGTAAGAGCTGCAATTTCAAGGAAACGGCTGAATGAATTCAAGTTTCTTGTTAGTGCTTCCGCTCGTATCTCTTCTTGTAAATAGTCGCCAATGTATGCTTGTAGGCGTTTATGCGGGTTTTCTATTAAATAATGTCTGGGAAGCATACCGTTGTTGACAGCGCGTATCAGATTGAAGTCGGGGAGTTCCTCGCTAACAAAGGGGTAGAGTACGTTTCGCACGGCACGTCCCCCTAGTAGATTTGCTCCGCTTCGTTTTAGTTTTCGTGCACTTGACCCGCATAATATGAAACGAATGCCCCGATTGGTAATAAGCCAATGCACTTCATCCAATAGTTCCGGAACTTTCTGTACTTCATCTATAATGACTAAGTCCGATTCTCCGGATAACATAAGTTCCTCCCGTAAAAGTGACGGACGACGGTGTAAACGTTCGAATTCATCTGCTTTTAGCAGGTCGTAATATTTTGCTTCGGGAAATAAACTATTTAGCAATGTACTTTTCCCCGTTTGTCGTGCTCCCCATAGGAAAATGCTTTCTGTTTTAGCATCGTCTAGTTTTAAGTATCTTGTTATCATTGTATAGTGCTTTAGAAAATCATGAAAATCTAAAGTACAACTTTAGAAAATCATGAAAATCTAAAGTACAACTTTAGAAAATCATGAAAATCTAAAGCACAACTTTTGATTTTCACAAAACAAAGATATGGAATTTTCTATTTTCTGTGACATTTTCTGTGACATTTATTCGGAATCTTCCTCCGTTTCCTTTTTGGGTTTCCCCTCGACGATGATGACGATTTCGCCTTTTACACCTTTTTCGGTGAAGTGTGTGATCAGTTCTTTGAGAGTACCCCGCTGGAAGTCCTCGAAGAGTTTGCTGATCTCGCGGGCAACACAGGCATGGCGGCTTTCCCCGAAAAATTCAGCCATTTGCTCTAACGCTTTGACAAGGCGGAAAGGGGATTCGTAGAAAATCATCGTACGGTCTTCCTCGGCGAGGGAGATGAGTTTTTTTTGCCGTCCTTTCTTTTGTGGCAGGAATCCCTCGAAGCAGAAACGGTCGCAGGGAAGCCCCGAATTGACGAGGGCGGGCACGAAGGCAGTTGCCCCGGGCAGACATTCGGTTTCTATACCTTGCTCTATACAGGTACGGACGAGCAGGAAGCCGGGATCGGAGATACCGGGTGTGCCCGCGTCACTGATCAAGGCGACGTCCTCTCCGCGGGCGATGCGTTCGGCGATGCGGCTCACTTGCTGGTGCTCGTTGAACTTGTGGTGCGAGAGCAGAGGGGTGTTGATCTCGTAATGCTTGAGCAATTTCGCGGATGTGCGGGTGTCCTCGGCAAGCACGAGAGGTACTTCTTTTAATATACGGAGTGCTCTTAGCGTGATGTCTTCAAGGTTGCCGACGGGGGTAGGGATAAGGTACAGTTTTGCCATATAATTTGAAAATTGAAAGTTGAAAATTGAAAGTGAGGTTTCAAGATTCAACGATTTAATATCCGCAAAGGTAGGAATATATCTATGATTTTATTCATAATTTGACGATATTTCTCTTTTAGAGAGGAGATGCCCGCCGAGTGTTTGGAGTGATTTACAGAGATTTGGGAACGTAAATATCGCTAAAAGCGTGTGTTAGTGAAAAAAAAATAGTGATTTCTTTGGTTGGAATGAAATTTGCCGTATATTTGCAACCGCTAAAGCAAAATATGGTCCGTTCGTCTAGGGGCTAGGACGCAAGATTCTCATTCTTGTAACACGGGTTCGATTCCCGTACGGACTACAAAGCTGATAATAATCGGCTTAGCGATGGTCCGTTCGTCTAGGGGTTAGGACGCAAGATTTTCATTCTTGTAACACGGGTTCGATTCCCGTACGGACTACCGAGAAGGTAGTGGATATTTAATGGTCCGTTCGTCTAGGGGTTAGGACGCAAGATTTTCATTCTTGTAACACGGGTTCGATTCCCGTACGGACTACCGAGAAGGTAGTGGATATTTAATGGTCCGTTCGTCTAGGGGTTAGGACGCAAGATTTTCATTCTTGTAACACGGGTTCGATTCCCGTACGGACTACAAAGTTGAATTAAATTAATTTGTAGAGATGGCAAATCATCAATCATCAGAAAAAAGAATACGGCAGAGCGAGAAGAGAAAATTACATAATCGTTACTACGCTAAAAC
This sequence comes from Butyricimonas muris, assembly GCF_046365375.1. Lineage (NCBI taxonomy): Bacteria > Pseudomonadati > Bacteroidota > Bacteroidia > Bacteroidales > Odoribacteraceae > Butyricimonas > Butyricimonas muris. Next base: position 47,617 of record NZ_JBKEIT010000017.1, read on the forward strand.
TGCTAGAAATGCCGTTAGGAAACTACGTGCGTTGACTGAGAAAGAGGCTGCAGCAGATTTGTTACCGAAAGTTTCATCTATGTTAGATAAGCTTGCGAAAAAGAATATTATCCACAAAAACAAAGCTGCAAACTTGAAATCGAAGTTGGCTTTGCACGTGAATAAGCTGTAATTTCAATAGACATAAGATATTAGGGTAATAGGTCTTGAGCTTGTTACCTTTATTTTTTATGTGTCGGGTAATCTTGAGAATTTATTCTTAAGATTTTTTTTTATTTTGAAAAAAATGGTTACATTACCGGCTGTAAAGATAAGGTTATGGCTGGAGAATATATTCCTATTTCCTCGTGGGCGGAGGATGATAAGCCCCGGGAAAAGATGTTGGCGAACGGCGTCGCCACGCTTTCCACAAATGAGTTGCTCGCTATCCTGTTGCGATCGGGAAGCGGCGGGGAGTCTGCTCTTGATCTTGCCCGGCGTATGCTGGCGGATTGCAATAATGACTTGAATACTTTGGCGCGTTTGTCCGTGACGGATTTCATGAACCGTTACAGGGGAGTGGGCATGGCAAAAGCAGCCTCGATTATCGCCGCGGTGGAGATCGGGCGGCGCAGAGCGTTGGCTGCCGCCCGAGAAGAGCCCGTGCTGACGACAAGCCGGGATCTGTATGACTATCTGCAACCGCTTATCGGGGATTTGGATCACGAGGAGTTCTGGGTGGTTACCCTTTCGAGTGCCTGTCGGATAAAGTCATGTGAACGTTTGTTCTCCGGAGGTATGGAAAACACGATTATCGATATCCGGATGGTGTTCCGGAAAGTGTTGGAAGCCAAAGCGTGTTCTATCGTTATCGCACACAACCACCCTAGCGGTAACAATCGTCCGAGTCCGCAGGATATTGCTCTGACGAAAAAGATTCAGGAAGCGGGAAGGTTGTTGGATATCATTCTGCTTGATCATATTATCGTTTGCCCCGATCGATATTATAGTTTCGCGGATAATGGGATGTTGTGAATTTTAGATTTGATGATTTTAGATTTTAGATTGAGGGCGTAAATCACTTAATTGTTATATCTTTGTGGCAGCATATTGTGCCACATTGACACTCGTTTTGTTTGTCAATGTGGCATGTTGACTTGTTGGCAGGGATTTTGCTTGAAAAAAGTAGCTTAATTTGTTTATTCATAAAAAAATATATACGATATGTCAGAAGAGAAGAGAGCGACTCACGAGGAAGAACTGGAGGAGTCACAGAATGTTGAGAATGAGGTAGAAGAAAAGTCTCACAAGAAGAAAGAGGATAAATCTTGCAAAAAGGAAGAGAGTAAATTGGAAGAGTTGGGACAAAAGCTGGCGGAGATGAATGACAAATATCTGCGGTTGTCGGCGGAATTTGATAATTACCGGAAACGTACTTTGAAAGAGAAAATGGAATTGACGAAGAGTGCCGGGGAGCAGATATTGACAAATATTCTGCCTGTGGTGGATAACTTCGAGAGAGCCTTGAAGAGTATGAGCGTGTCAAAGGATGTGGCAGCCTTGAAAGAAGGGGTGGATTTGATCTATGCTAATTTCAAGACGTTCCTAACGCAAAACGGGGTGAAGGAGATCGAGACGGACGGGGTGGATTTCAACACGGATATTCACGAGGCTGTGACCACTATTCCCGCACCGACTCCCGAATTGAAGGGGAAAGTGCTGGATTGTATCGAGAAAGGATATTATTTGAACGATAAGGTGATGCGTTTCGCGAAAGTGGTTGTAGGCGAATAAATTAAGATTGCGTGGTAATGGAAAAGAGAGATTATTATGAAGTGTTGGGCGTGTCTAAAAATGCCGATGCTACTGAAATAAAAAAAGCGTATCGCAAACTGGCATTGAAGTATCATCCGGATAAGAACCCGGGTGACAAGGAGGCAGAGGAGAAGTTCAAGGAGGCAGCCGAGGCGTACGATGTGTTGAGCAATGACGATAAAAGGCGCCGTTACGACCAGTTCGGACACGCCGGGATGGGTGGTGCCGGTGGTTTCGGAGGTGGAGGTATGAGCATGGATGATATCTTCTCTCATTTTGGGGATATCTTTAGTGGAATGGGCGGTTTTGGCGGCTTCAGCGGTTTCGGCGGGGGCGGACGTTCAGCCCGTAGGGTGAACCGGGGTACGAATCTGCGGGTGAAGGTGAAATTGAACCTGCAAGAAGTAGCTACCGGAGTTGAAAAGAAAATTAAAGTGAAAAAATACGTGGCTTGCCAGCATTGTAGCGGCACGGGTGCGAAAGACGGGAAGTCTTTCACTACTTGCTCGACCTGTAACGGTTCGGGACAGGTTACCCGAGTGCAGAATACAATTCTTGGTGCCATGCAGACGACTTCCACCTGTCCCACTTGCGAGGGTGAAGGAAAGATTATCAACGAGAAGTGTACTTATTGTAACGGAGAGGGCGTGTTGTTGTCGGAAGAGGTGATCACGATTAATATTCCGGCAGGGGTGGCAGAAGGGATGCAGCTGTCATTGGGCGGTAAAGGCAATGCTGCCCGTCGCGGAGGTGTGAATGGAGATTTGATTGTGCTGGTGGAAGAAGACGAGCATCCTGATCTGGTAAGGGACGGCAATGATTTGTTGTATAACGTGTTTATCGGTTACCCCGAAGCGGTTTTGGGAGAAACGGTAGAGATTCCGACGATAGAGGGCAAGGTGAAAGTGAAAATAGAGGCAGGAACTCAACCGGGTAAAATATTGCGTTTGCGCGGAAAAGGTTTGCCGGACGTGAACGGGTACGGGAAAGGTGACCTGTTGGCGAAGGTGAACGTGTGGATTCCGAAGAACTTGTCGAAAGACGAGAAAAAGTTAGTGGAGAAAATGAAAGAAACGACCGGATTCAAGCCCGGAAGTAATGACAAGAAAAGCATATTCTCCAAGATGAAGGATTTTTTTGAATAGAACAAATTTATGATTACACTGACACAACTGGAATATATTGTAGCCGTTGACGAGCATCGGCATTTTGCCACGGCAGCGGATAGTTGCTTCGTGACACAGCCGACGCTGAGTATGCAAATCAAAAAGTTGGAAGACGATCTCGGTGTAATCATTTTTGACAGGAGCCGACAACCGGTGGTGCCCACGGATATCGGGGCAAAACTGATCGCTCAGGCACGGACGGTTTTATCGGCGACACAAAGAATAAAAGAAATTATCAACGAGGAAAAACAGGAGGTGGCAGGCTCTTTGAAGATCGGGATTATTCCCACGTTGGCCCCCTACCTGTTACCTATTTTTATAGGGGATTATATCCGCCGTTATCCAGCCGTGAAGGTCGAGGTTGAGGAGTTGGTATCCGAAGAGATTATCAAGCGATTGAAACGGGACACGTTGGACGCGGGTATTTTTGTTACGCCTTTCCATGACGAGAAGATCGTGGAACGCCCCGTCTTTTATGAAGAAATGATGATCTACGCTCACGCCGGTCATGAACTTTTGAAGAAGAAAGACGTAGAAATACAGGATATCGCCACTCCCGATATATGGATGCTGGGTGACGGTCATTGTTTTCGCGATCAAGTGGTGAACTTGTGCGATATGCACGACACGCAGCACAAGAACCTGCCCTTTGATTTCGAGAGCAATTCGTTGGAAACATTGATGAAGATCGTGGATAGGGAAGGCGGTTTTACTTTAATCCCGGAACTGGCATTGTTGTATATGACGGAGGAGAAAAAAAAGCAAGTTCGTTCGTTCACGACCTATAAGCCTTTGCGGGAGGTGAGCGTCATTTATTCGCGCCACTACACGAAGCAGAAGTTGATAGACCTGCTTTGCGAGGATATCAAACAGGTGGTCCCCCCGGGAATGTTGAAGAAGGAAAGAGGGAGGATCGTCGAATGGAAAAAATAAGATAAATGTAATACCCTAAGAAGATGGATAGTATCAAGAAGAGTTTTTTAGAGGCACAGCAGGTGTTGGCTGATTTTGTGGCGGATGACGAGAAGTTGAAACAGGTCGGGTTGGCAGCCGAGATATTATCCCGGATTCTGAAAAGCGGCGGTAAGGTGATTAGCTGCGGTAATGGCGGTTCCATGAGTGACGCCATGCATTTCGCGGAAGAACTTACAGGACGCTTCAGGGGTGACCGCCCGGCATTGCCTGCCGTGGCGATTTCCGACCCGACGCATTTGACGTGTGTAGCGAATGACTTCGGTTTTGATTATGTGTTTTCCCGGTACGTGGAGGCGCACGGGAAAGCGGGAGATGTCCTGCTGGCTATCAGCACGTCCGGTAATTCGGCAAATGTCGTGAATGCCGTGAATACAGCGCATGATCGGGGAATGCTGGTGATCGGGCTGACAGGTAAGGACGGCGGTAAGATGAAGAATTTATGCGATGTGAATATTTGTGTCCCGTGGAATGGTTATTCCGACCGGATACAGGAGATTCATATCAAGATTATTCACATCTTGATAGAACAGATCGAGTTGCATTTGTTCGGTGAATAGATATAAAGGTGTATGACACATATTTTTTTTAAACGAAATAGTTATGGGAAATAAAATTAATGACCCTATCGCCCGATTGATGGGGTTGAGGTACAAGTCACATCCGTGGCATGGGTTGGATATCGGGCCGGATTTTCCGGCAGTGGTGACGGCATTTATTGAGATGGTGCCTACCGATACGGTGAAATACGAGTTGGATAAAGTGAGCGGTTATATCAAGATTGACCGTCCGCAGAAGTATTCAAACGTGGTTCCTGCGTTGTACGGTTTTTTGCCGCAGACTTATTGCGGGGATCTGGTTGCTGACTATTGCATGGAGCAAACCCAGCGGGCGGATATACACGGTGACGGCGACCCGTTGGATATTTGCGTGTTGACAGAGAAAACGATATCCCACGGGGATATTATTGCAGAGGCTCGCCCGATCGGGGGATTCCGTATGTTGGACAAGAACGAGGCTGACGATAAGATTATCGCCGTGTTGAAACATGATGCCACGTATAGTATTTATAACGATATATCCGAGTTGCCACACGTGGTGATCGATCGTTTGAAACACTATTTCCTGACCTACAAGGATCTTCCGGGAGAAGAACGCCGCACGGAAATTACCCACGTGTATAATAAGGAAGAAGCCTACGAGGTGATTCGTAGAAGTGCGGAAGACTACAAAAATCACTTCCAAGGCTTGGAGGATATCTTGAGTCGGGTTTAAACGTGAATTGATTCTGTGATTGTCGATTGATTGATTTCGTGATTCTATAATCACCTAATCGTCAATCATAAAATCACTGAATTTTTTTATCCTCCCCACCCTTCGCGATCGAGGCTGCGATACTGTATGGCTTCGGCGATGTATTCGGGTTTTATTTTTTCACTGTGTTCCAAGTCCGCTATTGTGCGGGATAGTTTTATGATGCGGTCGTATGCTCTGGCTGATAGGCCGAAACGTTGCATAGCGATTTTCAGCAAGGCGGTGCATCTATCATCCAAAAGACAATATTTTTTCAACAGAGGTGACGTCATCTGGGCGTTGCAATATATGCCTTGATGCTCGCGGAATCGGGCAGTCTGTATTTCTCTGGCGGCAATCACCCGCTCGCGAATGGCGGCACTGGGTTCGCTTTCGGTGTTGCTGGTCATTTTATCCAGTTCGACGGGGACGACTTCGATATGTATGTCAATGCGATCAAGCAGGGGACCCGATATTTTGGACAGGTATTTATGCACGGCTCCCGGCGGACAGTTGCACTCTTTGGTGGGGTGATTGTAGTAACCGCAGGGGCAGGGGTTCATGGAAGCGATGAGCATGATATTTGCCGGGTATTCCACGCTGAATTTGGAACGACTGATGGAAATCATCCGGTCTTCCAGCGGTTGGCGTAAAACTTCCAGTACAGATCTCTGAAATTCGGGTAGTTCGTCAAGGAATAATATTCCGTTATGTGCCAGTGAAATCTCCCCGGGTTGAGGCCAAGAGCCGCCACCGACAAGAGCCACGTTCGAGATCGTGTGGTGGGGGGATCGGAAAGGACGGTTGACGATCAGGGAATTGTTGTTTTGTATTTTTCCCGCGACGGAGTGTATCTTGGTTGTTTCGAGAGCTTCTTCCGTGGTCATGGGCGGCAGGATTGTCGGTAATCTTCGGGCGAGCATGGTCTTCCCCGAACCCGGTGAGCCAATCATGATCATATTGTGTCCGCCCGCGGCGGCGATTTCCATGGCTCTTTTCACGTTCTCTTGTCCCTTAACGTCTTTGAAATCCAATAATTCGTTGTCGGAGTGCTGTTCCATGATTTTCCGGTCGAACACCGCGGGGGAGAATGATTTTTCTTTTTTCAAGAAAGCAATGACCTCGTTGATATGCCGGAAGCCATATACCTCGAAATCTTGAACAACAGCGGCCTCGTTGGCATTCTGATAAGGGAGGATGATTCCTTTGAATCCTTCTTTTTTCGCGTGAATGGCAATGGGCAGTACGCCTTTTACGGCTTGCAGGCTTCCGTCAAGGGACAATTCGCCCATGATGACGTAGTGTTCCAAGTCGGCATCAGGAAGTTGTTCATTGGCAGCCAGAATACCGATACCTATCGGGAGATCGTAAGCGGAGCCTTCCTTCTTCACGTCGGCGGGAGCCATATTGATAATAACTCTTTTACCCGGGATTTTAAGTCCTATTTCCCGGAGGGCGGAATCGATGCGTTGTTGACTTTCTTTCACGGCATTGTCCGGTAATCCCACGATGATGAATTTAGCACCCCAGAGGATGTTTACTTCTATTGTAATTGTAATAGCATTGATGCCGTACACGGCACCGCCGAATATTTTGACTAACATAACTGTCGATCTTTATTTCACATACAGGCAGGTAAGTTAGGATTATTTTACACGGAAACAAAATGGATAGGGTTATTTTTTCTCTTCGAGTTTTTCCAGTGAAACTTTTTCTCCGTCGAATTTGGCATACGTGAAATGAGTAATCCAGTCTCCCGTGTTGATATAATAGCTGGATTCCGCCAGTTGCATAAAGATGGGAAGGTGGCGATGACCGAAAATGAAGTAATCGATGTGCCGTTCCTGCAATACTTTCTTGCAATACAGCACGATCTCTTCTTTGTCATCTCCCAAGTATTCTCTCGCGTCTATTTTTCCGTTTCCTTTTAGTCGGGAGTGTGCCGACCATCTGTTTGCCAAAGCGATACCCCAGTCGGGATGAATCAGCCGGAAGCATCTTTGCAGGAAACGATTGTGGAAGGCTTTGCTGAGGAAAAGATAGCCTTTGTCATTCGGGTTGAGTCCGTCGCCGTGTCCGATAAGGAAGGATTTCCCGTTCATTTCGATTTCGAACATAGAGGTATGCAGGATCACCCCACATTCCTTTGCCAAGTAGTCGAACGCCCAGATGTCATGATTTCCGGTAAAAAAATGAACTTTTATCCCGCTGTCGGTGAAATTGGCGAGTTCTGCCAGAAAGCGCACGTGTCCTTTGGGAACCACGTGTTTGTATTCGAACCAGAAATCGAACATATCACCCAACAGGTAGAGCTCCGAGCAAACGGGTTTTATCTTTTTCAAAAAATCCACGAGCATCAATTCCCTTTCCCGGTTATTTTTCAATAGTTTGGCACCCAAGTGTGCATCGGAGAGGAAATAAACGTTCTTACCCTGCATGATGATATGTTCGTTCTGTTTTTATTATTTCTTCAATAAAGTGTTCAAACGATCTTCCAGACGACTGCCGTACAAGTTCTTGCCGACAATCTCTTTTTTCTGGTTGATGATATAGTTTGCCGGAATATTTTTGATGTTCCAGCTTGCGGCAGCTCTGCTTTGCAAACCACCTTCATCCCATACGCAAATCCAGTTGATCTTGTTCTGTTTTATGATTTCTTCCCACAGCAATCTGTTTTTATCCAGACAGACCATGTAGATTTCAACGCCCTGTTTCTTGAATTTGTCATACACCGTTTTCATCTCCTTGATGTATTCCTGACTTTCTTTGGCGGTGATTAGCCCGAAGTCGAGCACGATATATTTATCTTTCAGGGAGAGCAATGATACCGGTTTCCCCTCCGTGTTGGGAAGAGTGATGTCCGGCAGAGAACTTTCCGAGTTGTTGATCACGGCTGCCAATTGCTGGTTGCGGATCGCTTGGGATATTTCTTTCAAATGGTTCATGATCGCTTTCGTGTACTGCGATTCCGGGTACAAAGCGGTTAATGACGATGCCACTACCTTGAAATAATGAAGGTCTTCTATCTCGTCCATGATACCGAGATTTCCTCCGATTTTCTGGTACAGGGCGTAGTAGGATGCCGGAGAGGTTGCGTGTTTGATGATAAAATCCCGGGTGAAGTTGATCTGTTTGTTTATAGCCTCCTCCCAAGCTTTGGCGTATTCTTCTCTTTGTTTGTCGTAAGCAGGCTCCTGCGGCAGCGCCTGATAGGATTTTCTCAAGGAGTCGGTCAGCGTGATCGTGCGATCGAGTTGGAAGTTTAATAATTTGATCCACAATGAATTTTCCGATCCATCTACCCAATAGTTGTTCTTGATGTCATCGAGTTTTCCACTTATTTCTATTTTTTCTTCCGGAGTGGCGATGATTGTAACCTGCTCGTTATTAGCGAATTTTAGCGCATAGAAGGTCGGTAGGTCAACATTAATCTTGAAAGTAAACTCTCCTTTCTTGTTAATTTTTGTTGAGTCTATAACTTTCCGGGAACTCACGTCAATTTGTTCCAAGTATACTTTCGTGTTGTCCGCGTCTTTGATGGCTCCGGTGATCTCGACATTCGTTTTCTTGCTGCAAGAAGCGATAAGAACTACAAATAGCCCGAATAGTAATATTTTTCTCATAGTTTGTTGGAATGATAAATAATCTACATCTATATTGAAATTCGAAAGTAATACTTTTTTTCGATTTTTTACATCAATAGAGAGAGAATTTGAATAAAAAAAACGTTAATAAATTGTTAATGCTCTGTTTTAGAGTATGTGGATTGAAATAAAGTTTTATTTTTGCAAACGATGAAACAGCAAAAAATGAATATACGCGCCCTTCTGTTATTGGTTGTTTTCCTTTTAGGGACAATCGGGGTAAATGTGAGTAAGGTGTACTGCCATCGTTGTCAGGAAACTTATTCGCGTTTGATATTCATTCCTGCTGATACGCCGTGTCCTTGTACGCACGGTTGTGTTTGTTGTCACTCGTGCCATAATATGCACAAAAAGAATTGTGATAACGCGAAACAACAGCATACATATTATAAGGTCTACGGCGAGTGGGCTGCTTCTCATTTCGAGGTGCAGTTCAGCGATATGGTGATGGAGGTGGATTCTGCCCCTGTCTTTTCCGATCGTGCTACATCTATTGTCAAATCATTTAATCCTGCCTTGACGTACACGGATAATTCTCCGCCATTGGAGTTGCTGTGTACATTCCGTTGTTGATTTATTTCTGTTCCGTGAAGAAGGAATCCCCGCGGGTCCCTTTCAGACTGGTCGTGCGTGTATGCTTGGCCGAGAAGTATTATGTGTGAATTGAAACTAAAATCAAGAGCGAAAGTAATTGTATGAGAAATCTTTTTATTATGGTGTGTTTGTTCGCGTCTTTCGGATTGCAGGCGCAAACAATTAAAGGCCGGGTTATGGAGGAAACAGCCGATGGCGAGGAACCGCTTGCCGGGGCAAACGTGTATTGGGTTGGAACGAGCAAAGGAGCCGTGACGGACGGTAACGGAGAGTTCAAGTTGAAGTGGGAGAAGGTGGGAAAGTTGGTAATCAGCTTTATCGGTTATCGGTCGGATACTATTCAAGTGAAATCGACGGATAAGTTTGTTACCTGTACGTTGCAATCCGGGGAATTGTTGGATGAAGTGAACGTGCAAGCCCGGAAGCAAAGTACGGTGATGACGACCAATCGCCCGTTGATCGAGCAATTGATTACCGGGGAGGAATTGTGTAAAGCCGCTTGCTGTAACTTGGGCGAAAGTTTCGAGACCAACGCGTCCGTGGATGTTTCTTACGCGGATGCGGTGACGGGAGCGAAACAGATTCAGTTGCTCGGGTTGACGGGAAAATACGTGCAGATGATGACGGAGAATATGCCTAATTTTAGGGGACTTGCTTCTCTGTACGGGTTGACTTATATTCCCGGTCCTTGGATGTCGGCTATTTCCGTGTCTAAAGGTACCGGTTCGGTTATCAACGGCTACGAGTCGATGGCAGGCCAGATCAGCGTGGATTACAAGAAACCCCGTGATCCGGAATTGTTTTCGGCAAACGTGTTTACCAGTAGCGAGGGGATGTACGAGTTTAACTCTAATTTCAGTATCCGTTTCAATGATAAATGGAGCACGATGTTCCTTTTGCACGGGGACTGGATGGAGGAGCCTCACGACGGGAATAAGGACGGTTTTCTGGATATGCCCGAAAAGACACAGTATAACGTGATGAATCGTTGGGCGTACAAGGATGATTCTTGGTTCCTTCAATTCGGTGGAAAGTTTATCGACGAAACTCGTGAGGGGGGACAAACCTCGCACGGGGGACATGCCGAGCCGAATCCGACCTACGGGCTTTACAAGATAGGTATCGATACGCGTCGTTACGAGGGATTCTTGAAGTTAGGGTATCTGATGCCTCAATACGAGAACACGAGTATGGCATTGCTGCTGAATTACACGGATCACACGCAGGATTCGTATTACGGGAAGAAAATATATAATGCGGGACAAAAGAGTTTCTTCGCTAATTATATTTATCAGTCCATATTCGGGAATAATCCGGGACAGATGTACTCGGCAGGTATTAGTTTTACTTATGACAAGTATGACGAGGATTTCCGCGATCAATTGGTCGTGGCGGACGGACTCGAGGGGGTGGATGCTACTTTCAAGCGCGAGGAGCGTGTTCCGGGGGCTTTCTTCCAGTACACGGGAGAGTTTTTGGACGAGCGGTTTGTCGTGATGGCGGGTTTGCGTTATGATTATCACAATATTTTCGGTAGTATCTGGACGCCCCGGGCTCATATCATGTATAAGCCGGATGAGTTCACGAATATAAAAGCTACTTTCGGGCGGGGATTACGCACGGCGAATATTCTCGCGGAGAATAGCTACCTCTTGGCTTCTGCCGCTAATTTTTACGTGGAAGGTAAGTTATTGGCTAAGAATCCTCACTTGTTGGACGAGTTGAAGATGGAAGATTCTTGGAATTTCGGGGCAAACGTGAACCGGAAGTTTACTTTGTTCGGACGCACGCTGAATGTTAATCTTGATTACTATCACACGAAGTTCAACGATCAAGTAGTAGTGGATAACGAAACGACATTCGATCAGGTGAATTTCTATAATCTGGAAGGGAAGTCCTATTCCAATTGCTATCAGGCAGAGGTGAAATACGAATTGATTCCTCGTCTGGAAGCGACGGTGGCATATCGTTATAATGACGTGAAGACCACGATTAAGGGAGAGTTGAGACGTACCCCGTTTACCAGTCGTTACAAAGGTATGGTGAACTTGTCGTATTTCACGAACCTGAAAAAGTGGCAGTTCGATTTCACCACGCAGTTCAACGGTTCCGGTCGTTTACCCAAACAGGGAGGCATTGCTGATGAGTTTCGGGTTGCACCTCGTTTCGATGCATTCCAGATTATGAACGCTCAGGTGACAAAATATTTCCGCTTGTGGAGTGTTTATGCCGGATGCGAGAATATCGGCGATTTCACGCAGAAAAATCCGATCGTGAACGCTCACGATCCTTGGAGCAGTACGTTCGACTCGTCGAAAGTCTGGGGCCCTCTTCACGGACGTAAATTCTATATCGGTTTGCGTTTTGCTTTAGACCGGAAAGGATGAGATAAAAACTAAAAGATAAAAGTTGAAGACTAAAAATTGATAATAAATAAATATTTGAATATGAAAACAATGAAGATTTTATTTACGCTGGTAGTGTTCGTAATGATGGGTTTAACCGTGAATGCGCAAGCAAAAAAAGATACGACTGTTATTTTCAAGGTGGGAATCCATTGTCCTTCTTGTAAAGCGAAGTTAGACAAGAATATGCCTTTCGAGAAAGGGATAAAGGATTACAAGTTGAATATGAAGGATTCTACCGTGTTGGTGACCTATCGTATGGATAAGAACTCCTTGCCGGGATTGAAAGCGGCTATCGAAAGACATGACGTGAAAGTTCTTGCTTTGTGTGACAAAGACGGTAAAGTTATCAAATGCGACAAAGGACACAAATGTTGCAAAGAAGGTGCAAAAGCAGAGTGCAAAGGAGATTGCAGCCAATGTGACCACAAGAGCGGAAAGCATGAATGTGAAGGCAAATGTGATCATCACAAAAAAGATCAAACGTGCAAGGGAGAATGCGGTGACAATTGCTGCTCTAAAACCGGAAAGAAAGAAGATTGCTGCAAAAAGAAATAAGAGGAAGGTCCGAAAGTCCATAATGTCGTAAGGTCAAATGTACGGGTGATGTATGTATTATGATAGTGTATATCATTCTGTTATGAAATAATGGACTTTATGGACTTTAGGAGCCGAAGGCTCGACTTTATGGACCTTACAGGCTAAAATAGGGTGGCTTTGCCACCCTATTTTTTATTGTTCCTGAATGAATTGATTCATTTTGTCGAAGTGACGTTCCATGTCTTGTAGAAGGCGGACTTGCACTTTTGTCCGTTGCAGGTTGTGCTCCGGGTAGGTGATCGGGTAATAATGATCACCGTCAAGGTAATCCGTCAGGAAACGTACCGCTTGCAAATAGGTCATCAGAATACATCCTTGTGCCAGTGTTTTTTTCTCTCTTAGGGTAAAGAGGTGTTTTGCCTTTTCCATGAATCCGGCAGTGAACGCCTCAAAAAATGCCATGTTGAATACCACTTCATCAAGGTTGCGGGTTTCTTCCCCGGCCGAGTTACAAGCGGAACGGATGGCATCCCCGAAATCATAATGCACGATTCCCGGCATCACGGTATCCAGATCAATCACGCATAGCGGGCGATCGTTGTGGTCGAACAAAAGATTGTTGGCTTTCGTGTCGTTATGTGTCACCCGAAGCGGAAGGAACCCGTCGTCTTTCAGCTGCTGTAATTCGAGCATTTGCTTGTCGAATTTCTTTAAATATTCGAGCAATTCTTTACTTGACTCGATTCTTTCAGGGCTGGCTTTTGCTAGTGCTTCCTTTAATTCTCGCTGGCGTCGGGGAACGTTATGGAATAAAGGAATCGTTTCCGTCAATAATCTGGCGTCAAAATCGGATATCCGGTTTTCGAATTCGCCGAACCCGATACCCACTTGATAAGCGATCTGGGAGTCCGGAATGACGTCGTAACTCTTTGAGCCCTTGATAAACAAGGAGAGAGTCCAGTAGTTCCCTTCGTAATCCTTGTGATATGCGTTTCCTTTGTCCGTGTAGAAATACGTGATGTATTTACGGGTGATATCACTCACCTTGTGCCGGATAAGACGGTTGCGAATGTGTCCGCATACCAGTTCCTTGTTCTTCACGAGTTTTGGAATATCCTTGAATACGTTGCTATTGAGCCGTTGAAGGATATATTCAACATCCTCATCTACCTTGACGAGATAAGTGTCGTTGATGTGCCCGGACCCGTAAGGCGTGGCCGACACGAATCGACCGCTGGATACGAACGTGTCGTATATCTTCTTTAGTTTATCCATGGCGTTGTTTTTTTATGTTTTCCCGTTGTTTTTTTTATTTCCCCATGTCCGTGTACAGCCCTTCCCCGTCGAATTTTTGTAGGGCATTGTTCACGAGTTCCGTGTCTTCCTTGTAAGTGACACCAAACCATTTTGCGCTGGTGTTCAGTACTTTCACTTTCACGGTCTTCTGCTTGATCAGTTCGTCTACCACGAACGGGATGTATATCTCCGATTTCGGGTTATTGCTGTTGGCATGATAAAAGTCGACAAACTGTTTTTCGATTTCTCCGAAAAGCATAGGCGTGAATCCCCAGAAATTCATGGATACCACATCGTCCTCGTGGAGGATAACACCGGAGTCCATGTCTTTGATAACCGCACCCTCACGTCCGATTTTGGTGCGTTCCGTGATGCTGGTCAGGAAGTTGTCTTTGTCTGCGGTACATACTCCCCGCGATACGGTACCGTTTTCCGACAGCGTGGCTGCTAACCGGTAACCGGCAAGGCTGAAACAGTTTTCGTCCGGATTATTTGCGATGAAATCATGCATCTTCACGAAAGCATCACGACCGTAGAAGTCATCGGCGTTGATAGCGATAAAAGGTTCGTTGATACTGTCTTTTGCCGACCAGATAGCGTGTGCCGTACCCCACGGTTTCTCCCGTTCGATAGGAGGCATATTCCCGGGCAGCCGATCCATTTCCTGAAAGCAATACACGGTTTCCACCAGACTTTCGGCATATTTCCCCACGGCTTCTTTAAATTCTTCTTCAAAGCTGCGGCGGATGATGAAAACGATCTTGTCAAATCCGGCATGCACGGCGTTATAAATGGAGTAGTGCAATAATGTTTTTTTGTGCGGTCCCAACAACGCGAGTTGTTTCAGACTACCGAACCGGGAACCCATACCGGCTGCCATAATGAGCAGGGTGGTTTTGTTTTTCTTTGTTTCCATAAATATATTTAATTTCTTATGAATAATCTCTTGTTAGGGCAAAACTAATAAAAAGTCGGGAAAGAAGCTAGCAAGATGTATTTGTTTTTATACTTCCTCCGTGATGTCGGGTTCCGGAAGTTGAGTCGGGGCATCTTGGGTGGGCAATGCTTCCACCGAACGCAGGTGGCGTTGTATGGCACGGGTGCGTTTTCCCATGACTTCTTCAAGTTGGTTGTTTGCCGTCTGGAGATTCTTTTGAGCTTTTTCGAGCATCCCGCCGAATTTGTCAAACTCGGTTTTCACGGTGCTCAAGATGCGCCATACTTCGCTGCTTCGTTTTTGGATGGCTAAGCTACGGAATCCCATTTGCAGACTGTTGAGAATGGCGGCAAGCGTGGTTGGTCCCGTCACGATGACATGATACTCCTGTTGTAACTGCTCCAACAGCGAGGAACGGCGGATCACTTCCCCGTAAATGCTCTCGAAAGGAAGAAACATGATACCGAAATCGGTCGTGTGGGGCGGGTCGAGGTATTTGTCCCGGATGTCTTTTGCCATACCTCGGATGGTCTGCTCTATATTGCGGGAGGCGGTTTCTACACGTTTCGGGTCACCGCTCTCGTGGGCTTCTAATAGTTGTTCGTAGATATCTTTCGGGAATTTAGCATCCACGGGGAGATAGACGGAGTCTTCGCCGTTGTCTTTTCCCGGTAGTTTTATGGCAAACTCCACCAGTTTGTCCGAGCCTCTCTTCGTTTTGACATTCGTGTCGTATTGTTCCGGTGCAAGGATTTGTTCAAGAAGCATGGAGAGCTGTACTTCTCCTATTGTTCCGCGTATTTTCACGTTGCTGAGTACTCGTTTTAGTCCTCCCACGTCTTGGGCGAGAGTCTGCATTTCTCCTAATCCTTTCTGCACGCTTTCGAGTTGTTTGCTCACGAGTTCGAATGATTGACCGATGCGCTCGTGAAGTGTTTTTTGTAGTTTTTCGTCCACGGTGGCACGCATCTCTTCCAGCCGTTTTTCCGTGTTTTGCAGAAGCTCCTGTTGGCGGGTACTCAGCTCGCCCAGTTTCTCCCGTTGCAGGCGATTCGAGGCGTTCATGCTTTCGGTGAAACTTTTCTGGAACGCTTCTATGGCGGCATTTGTTTGTGTGGTGATATTTTTTAGCGCTTCCCGGTGCTCCGTGCGAAAATTGTTGAGTGATGCGGCAAGTTCTTCTCTATCCTGTCGAGAGCGGTTCTCGTCCGCTTCCCGGTTATAGCGGAATTCCTCCCGGAATGCTTTTTCCACGCGGGCTATACTCTGTTCCAGTTGAACAAAAGATTCCCGGGCATCCGTGCTCTTTCGGGTGCGGAGCAAGATTACGAGCAGTATGATATTGAGGAGTAAAAGTGCTCCCCCGGTGATATACATGAATAATTCCATATTTCTGAGCCTTTAACGGTTCAAAAATATGGAAAATTACTCAGAGT
The DNA here is from genome assembly GCF_046365375.1 of Butyricimonas muris. Classification (NCBI taxonomy): domain Bacteria; kingdom Pseudomonadati; phylum Bacteroidota; class Bacteroidia; order Bacteroidales; family Odoribacteraceae; genus Butyricimonas; species Butyricimonas muris. The sequence goes on from NZ_JBKEIT010000017.1 coordinate 63,694, forward strand.
TTGGTGAACTCCTGTCGGATTTGTTCCCGCTCGTGCGGAACGAAAATCAGCGCGGTCGTGTCATACCCCCGTTTCTGTGCCCTGTGTATAAGGTCTTGCAATTTTTTGGGAGGCAGTTTCGGCGTACGGCTCACGATCCAGAGGTGGTCGCATTGTGAACTGCCGATGAGGGCTGCGCTGTAATCCTTTTCAACCTCCAGAATGTGGTAGTCCGTGTTGAAAACCAGAAAAAACGTGACTCTCAGCACCCCGGGGCGAGTGGTGTCCGGGATATGTACTCTCCCGACAATCTCTTTTTTCTCTCCCGATAGACTGTCCCGATAGCCGCATCCGATGACTTCTATGTCGCCGTCGGGTTTAACAACATAGTTGGTTGTTACTCCGACCAGTCCCCGCTCGAAAGGATGGTCAAAACGTGCAATTTCATACCATAGGCCGACATACTTTTTCAAGTCGAGTGAATCGATCGCCCGGTTGTTAATCGTTCCGTCGGATTGCGCTGTTGCTGACATGATATTGCATCCGACAAGCAATATCGCTACTAATAATGTTTTCATAGTACGAGTTGACAGTAAGGTGTTTAGTTACTCGTGATACGTGAAGCCGGGAGGTGAGGTTAGTTTATAAGGTTTATAAAGTTCATAAAGTTTATAAAGTATTCTTTAGCGAGTTCGTAAGGGTGTAAAGCCCATAGAGTCACGGGTGTTAATTGTCCGTTAGTGCTGTTATAAATAAAGTGCCCGCTAGGGTTTATTACTTTATGAACTTTATAAACCTTATAAACTTTATGAACTCATTTATTCTTGTTCGCCAATTGCCCGCAAGCCGCATCTATATCTTTACCTTTGCTGCGGCGGACGTTGACCACGATGTTCTTGCTTTCGAGGAAGCGAACGAATTGATCCCTGTTCGCATCGGGACTGTGGCGGTAGGGTGCGTTGTCGACCTCGTTATATTCGATGATATTGATTTTCACGGGAAATTGACGACAGAATAGCGCCAGTGCTTTGGCATCCTCAAGACTGTCATTTACGCCTTTCAGTAATAGATACTCGAAAGTGGGGCGAGTCCCTGTTTTGTCAACAAAGTATTTTATCGCTTCTGCTAATTTCGGGAGCGGGTATGCTTTGTTAATCGGCATGATTTTATCCCGTGTGGCATTTATCGCGGAGTGTAGAGAAATAGCGAGGTTGAAACGTACGTTGTCATCGGCAAGGCGCCGGATACCTTCCACTATTCCCGAGGTGGATAGCGTGAGGCGGGAAGGCGACATGCCCAATCCGTCATTTCCCGTGATACGGTCTATCGCTTGCAGCACGTTGTCGTAGTTCAATAACGGTTCTCCCATTCCCATGAATACAATATTGGAAAGCGATGTGCCTCTTTCTTCCGCTAGGCGTTTGACGGCAACTACTTGGTCGTATATCTCTTCCGGCAGCAGGTTGCGGGTGAATCCCAATCCTCCCGTGGCACAAAAACTACATTTCAGTTTACATCCCACCTGTGAGGACACGCAAGCTGTCGCTTTATCCCGGCTGGGGATAAGAACAGCCTCGATCAGATTACCGTCGGGCAATGTGAATCCTAACTTTGTAGTACCGTCGCTGCTTTCTTGCCGATGAGTAAGTTTACCGGTCTGTAAAGTGAATAGTGAGGCAAGACGTTCCCGGGTTTCTTTCGACAGGTTCCTCATATCATCAAAGTTCGTAACTCCCTTTTGCCAAAGCCATTGCCATATTTGCTTTGCCCTAAATGCCTTCTCCCCGTGTTGCACGAGGATTTCTGCCAACTCCTTTTGTGTGTATGCCCGTATATTTGTTTTTTCCATGTGTATTTTGCTTGCGGTAACCTTTTATATTTTTTCAATTCCCTTTTCTGTTTGCTGTTGCAATTGGAAAATTTCTTTTTGTCGTTCGATTTCGATTCTCAGTTCTTGTTCTGAAGGCAGATAAGTTAGATACTTGGCAGCAAATAGTTGTGTATTATCATGTAACACGGAATAGCGAGCAATATCTTGACTTGTTTCGGCACAAAGAATCAAACCTATTGTAGGATTATCTCCTTCTGTTCGTTTAAGTTCATCGTACATCCTCACATACATGTCCATTTGTCCCACGTCTTGATGCGATATTTGTGTGGTTTTTAAGTCTATTAATATAAAACATTTAAGTATATAATTATAGAAAACTAAGTCTATAAAATAATCTCCGGCATCAGTACTAATATGTTGTTGACGTGCAACAAAAGCATAACCCTTTCCCATTTCCATGAGGAATTTTTGCAGGTGAGAAAGGATACTGCTTTCGAGTTCTGTTTCGGTAAAATCAATATTTGACGATAGCCCTAAAAACTCGGCAACGATCGGATTTTTGATAAACTCTAGTTTATCTTGTTGGAAAAGCTCTGTTTTTTGTTTCATCTCATCAACAATTGGCTTCTGGTGCTGAGATTGTAATAGACGGTAATAATATTGTGAAGAAATGTTTCTGTCGAGAGTACGTACACTCCATGTTTCATGAATAGCTTCTCGCATATACCAATTTCTTGCATTGATATCTGTTACACTAACCAGTCGTCTACAGTGAGACCATGTCAATTTTCCACACACTGTGTGGAAAATTTCGGGAGAAAATTCTATATAAAACTGTCGACAGTAGTACAACAAACTTTTTGAAAATCCTTTGCCAAATTCATGAGTGAGTTCCTTGGATAACAACTTCAAAAGATAAACACCGTAATCGGCTCGTTCTTTGCCTTCTTGTTCCTGTTCTACAATACGTTTACCAATATTCCAGTAAGTTTCCAACATGGCGGAATTAATCGTTACGTAAGCCTTGTGTTTGCCTTGTTGTACTATCTGTTTTATATCTTCAACAAATTGTTCTTCTAAAGAATTTTCATAATGACTATGCTTGTTTGATACTTTGCTCATTGATTTGTTTTTTCCATGTGTTGTCGTTTTCCACCGCAAAGATAAGGAGAAAACCGGAAAGTAGGAAACTATGCAGCTGTAATAGAAAATAGTTTCCAGTGTCACTGAAAAGTAGTTTCCAACGCTACTGGAAACTATTTCACCCTAAAACTCTATCCAAATATCATTCTCTGAAAAATATTCCCTCAATTTATGAATTGCTCGGCTTTTCAATACTTTGACGGTATTCACGGCAATGCCCAATTCTTCTGCGATTTCTTTCGTGTTGTTTCCGGCAAGGGAGAGGTCCACGATTCGTTTGCATTGTGGGGGAAGGGCATTGATTGCTTCAAGTAACAGTAGATTCGTTTCTTGCTCAATAATCGTGTCCCACACGGAATCTTCCTGTTCATTAATAAATGTTACCTGCTCGTAACGGTTCTTTTCACGGGCGAGTCCCCGGAGATAATTCAAGGATTCGTTACGCACCATGATAAACAGGTAATTTTCGATGGATTCCAAATTCTCGTCTTGTTTCTTATTCTCCCAAAATTTGATGATCACCTCTTGAGCTATATCCTGTGCGGCATCCGAATCTCCGGTTATTTTGAATGCGATGGCGCATAAAGATGCGAAGTACTCTCGGATAAAATCTCCCAGATCAAAATGATTGCCCGTGACCTTTTTATTACTTCGCATATAGAAATCTTTTATTAATCCAATGAAGCACCACTACAATATTGGATGAATAAATGTGCAACAAATATACACATTTTTATATGATTCCTGCAATACGTGGTTTTGTCTTTCTTGAAAAATCAAGGAGTACGATTGTGATTGTAAAATATTTTCAAAAAAATTATCCTCTCGTGTAATACCAAACGATAATCAGTGGTGTCTTTAGATAAAATGTAAAAGAATGAAAGAATTTCAGAGTCATCAAATCGCACGGATCATCTTACGCGTAAGATACGGCATCGCTACCGAAGAGGAGAAGCGGGTGTTTGAGGTCTGGATTAAAGGGAGCGAAGGGCGGCAGGTGCTTTATGACAAGATTGTTGCCGACGGGAGTTTGAAGGAACATTTGAATTTGAAATCGGGATACGATCTACAAACGGACTACGGGAAATTGCAGTCCGATATTTTGCGCTCTTTGACGAGGCGGAACAGGCAAAAGCGGGTAAAACGTTATCTCTTGTGGTGCGGTAGTGCCGCGGCAGTCTTCATACTGGGGAGTATGCTCCTTTTCGAGTACGTGCTAGATACCCCGAAAAAGGTACAACTCAAGAAAGTGGAAGTTGCCAAGGTGTTGCCTTCCGCGGCGACAGTACAGGATAAGGTAATTCTGGTTTTGGCGGACGGGGAAAAAGTGGGGATGACCAAGATACAACAGGATTCCACTCGGGTGGGGACAGCGTTGGTCATGGGACAGGAGGACAAGTTGGTTTACGATTCCGACCGGATGCAAGCAGACTCGGTGATGCCGGATAAGCTGGAGATGAACAAGGTTATCACGACAACCGGGGGCTTCTACTCTTTGGTATTAAGCGACGGAACTCGGGTTTGGCTCAATTCCGAGAGTGAATTGGAATTTCCCGTTCTTTTCGGCAAGGGCGAAAGGGTGGTACGCTTGGAAGGCGAAGCGTTCTTCGAGGTAACCCCGGATGCCGCACGGCCTTTTATCGTGCGAACCAACGATATTCGCACGAGAGTGTTGGGAACCTCTTTTAATATCAAGGCTTATAAAAACGAGGTTGATGTGATAACCACGCTTTTCACCGGGAAGGTAGACGTGGCGTCATTGGCGGATACCACGGGCAAGGTGGTTCTTTCACCCGGTAAGCAGGCGGGTTGGAGTCCACAAACCGGGAAATTGAGCGTGTCAGAGGCGAATCTGGATAACGTCATCGCTTGGAAAGAGGGTATGTTCGTGTTTAACAAAGAAAATATAGAGGTTGTGACCCGGCAGATAGAGCGTTGGTATGGCGTGAAATTTATTTATGAAACCGGGGCAAAGAAGGATTACACGTTCAACGGTTACTTTAGCAAGGACGAAACGCTGAAGTCTATCTTGGAGGCGTTCACCTTCACGGGGGGACCTGAATTTAAAATCGAGGGAAATGTCGTGTACGTAAGAAATAAATCATAATAAAAAGCAAAATGGAGCAACTTCGCGGGCGCTCCACTTTGACGACCTTGTTCAGCGACAAGGCTAATGTTAAATTTAATATCACAAATCTATGAAAAAAAGGACGAAACCAAAAGTCTTTTCAGGACTTTTATGCACGTGCGGAAAATCGTTTAGTGTTTTTTCACTTTTCGTGGCACTGTTGCTGGGGTCTGCCTCGCTTTTAGCGCAGCAGGCAAATCAGAAAACCATTTCAATTGACTTCAAGGATTTCAGCGTGTTGCGGGCACTGCACGAGATCAATCGATTGGGAGGAAACGTGGTCACCTTCCGGGAAGAGGTCGTGATGAAAGAGGCGAAAAAGATTACCTTAAAACGGGAAAATATCACCGTGTTCGAGGCGGTAAAGGCTTGTTTGGAGGGAACCGGATTAACTTGTTCACAACAAGCAAACGGTAAAATTCTTGTCGGGCCGAAACAGGAATCCAATTTGCTTAAAATCAGTGGTCGTATAGTGGACGAAAAGGGAAATCCTGTTGCAGGGGCTACGGTCGTGATTGTGGGGACAACGCAGGGTGTTGCTTCCGATGGGGAAGGGCAATATACCATTGCCGCCAAGCCGGACGATGTATTGCGGGTTTCTTTCATCGGGTACAAGACCGTGACCGTTGATGTTAAAGGGAAAAGCAAGTTAAATGTTACATTAAATCCCACCGAGGAAAACCTCGAGGAGGTGACCGTTGTGGCATTCGGTGAGCAAAAAAAGGAAAGTGTGGTTTCCTCTATCACCACCGTTCGCCCGATGGATTTGAAATCATCAAGTAGTGATTTGACTTCCAGTTTTGCCGGAAAGATCGCCGGTATCATTGGTTGGCAAACGGGTGGTGCGCCAGGTGCATTGACCGAGGAAGAGATGAATACTAAATTTTACATCCGCGGTATCAGTTCATCCAACGGGGTTTCCGAGCCTTTGGTGTTGATTGACGGGGTAGAATCCTCTCGTTTGGATTTGGCCCGTATGGCACCGGAAGACATTGAAAGTTTCTCCGTGTTGAAAGATGCCTCCGCCACGGCGATGTACGGAGCCCGTGGGGCGAATGGTGTAATCCTCGTGACCACGAAGAAAGGAGAGGCGGGAAGCGTTTATACCTCTGTGCGTTACGAGGCTGTAGCTTCCATGCCGACGGATAAAATCGAGGTTGTAGACCCGAAAACGTATATGTTGATGTATAACGAGGCGTTGATTACTCGTAACCCGAGTGCCACTCCCGCCTATTCGTTGACGAAAATCGAGCGCACGGGAGATCCCAGGTATCCCTCGTGGCTTTATCCTGCTAATGACTGGTATAAGATTTTGTTTAAAGATGTATCTATCAACCACCGTGTGGGTGTAAACGTGCGTGGGGGCTCCGAACTGGTGCAATACTATGCTTCTGTGAATTACGTGAATGATGAAGGTATGTTGAAAACCGACAAATTGAATCAGTTTGACGTGAATATCAAGAATTCCACTCTTTCCTCTCGTTTGAACTTGAACGTGAACCTGAATGCCGGGATTCGTTTATTGGCAAATACCTCTTTTTCCGTGGACAAATATCATGGACCTAAAGCGGATGTGCATACGGCTTATGCTATGGCGTTTAACGCATCGCCGGTGGATTTCGCCCCCACTTACCCGGGCGATAAGGAAAATGGATGGCCTCATCTTCGTTTCGGGAACGTGAAAGGGCGAGATGATGTAGTTAACCCTTATGCTAGTATACAAGCCGGTTACACGGAGCGAGGACGGTTTTCCTTAACCTCTCGGCTCGAGTATATTCACAATTTATCTACCTTGTTGAAAGGTCTGGAGTTACGAGCCAGCGTATCGTACTCGAATTCCAATTATTTCCAAGAAATTTATGAAACCAAACCTTTTTATTATGCTTGTGATCCGGAGAACGGGGGATATGATTTTGAAACGGGCGAACATTTTTTGACTCCAGTGAATAATAATGGGCGTCGTACCTTGGGAAAACCAGAATTGGGAACAGGAATTAGTCGGAGTATCTCCACCCAATGGGTATACGAGGGACGTTTGTTGCACACGGCGGCATGGGGAGAGCACCAAACTTCTTTGACTGCTGTCTTTCAAGCTCGTCAGGCAAGTCATGCCCCGACTAAAGATTTGTATGATGGTATTGAGAACCGTAATTTAAGTTTTTCCATGCGTGGCAGCTACGGGTTCTTGGATCGCTATTTTGTAGAAGCCAGTTTCGGTTACAATGGTTCCGAGCGTTTCACGAAAAATAATCGCATGGGATTCTTCCCTTCCGCGGGAGCTGCTTGGATCGTGTCGAAAGAAAATTTCTTGCAAGGTGCAAGTAATATCGTTTCTTTCTTGAAATTGCGAGGTTCTTACGGGAAGGTCGGTAATGACGGGATTATCGCTACTCCGCGTTTCGTGTATATGCCACAGATTGGTAAGTCTGAATACGTGAATACAGGTGTTTATCCGGAGGTTGGTAACGATGATGCTTTTAGAAGAAAACAAATTCAAAATTACGGGGATCCGGATGTGAAATGGGAAATTTCCGAACAGGTAAATTTGGGATTGGAATCTCGTTTCTTTAGAGATGTATTGGAATTGAATGTTGATATTTACCAAGAGATTCGTCATAATATTATCGCTAACCGTACGGTGATTCCTGCCAACATGGGTATCGAATTGTACCCGTTGGACAACATGGGTAAAGTGCGTTCTCGCGGTATGGATTTGTCAGCAAAAGTGCAACACGCTTTCTCGCCCGATTTCTGGATTATCTTGAATGGAACCTTCACTTACAATAAAGCGGTTTACAAGGAACTGGAAGAGGCTACCGACAAGCCTCGTTGGCAATGGAAAAAGGGACACGAGATTTCGCAACAGATCGGGTATATTGCCGAGGGATTGTTCCATGATCAGGCAGAAATTGATAACTCTCCTACTCAATCCACGGCGGAGCCGGGAGATATTCGCTATCGCGATATCAACGGCGACGGTACGATTGACGTGGAAGATGCCGTGCATATCGGGTTCCCCGAAACACCGCGTATCATCTATGGTTTCAGCGGTTTCGTCAACTATAAGAATTGGGAATTCAATTTCTCGTTTCAAGGATCCGGTAACCGGGGATTCTTCCTTAATCCGGGGGCACTCTCTCCCTTCGTGAACGATCATGCCATGTTGAAAGCGATATACGACAGCCATTGGACGGAGAAGAACGCGAGCGATCGTCCTTTCTGGCCGCGCCTTTCCACGCAGAGTATCACGGTCAATAACCCCCAGGAAGATTGGGATAACATTAATAACGGGGAGCGTAAATCCACCTATTTCATGCGTGAATGTCGTTTCTTGCGTTGTACGTCGTTAGAGGTGGCTTACAATCTACCCTTGAATTTGCGCACGAAACTTCGCATGCAAAACGTGAAATTCTTTGCTAGGGCGAACAATCCGTTTATGTTCAGTAACTTCAAGTTGTGGGATGTAGAGTTGGGTGAGAACGGGTTCAATTACCCGATACAAAAAACTTATGCCGTGGGTGTGAGTGTTAGTTTCTAATTTAAAAAGTATGACGATATGAAACGATTATTATCATCAGTTTTATTAATGCCGTTCTTCCTTTTTTCCGCTTGCGATAGTTGGTTGGATATCGTGCCGGAGGAAGATATGACAACCTTGGATACGGAGTTCGAGACTCGGAATGAGGCAGAGGAATGGTTACGAAGTTGTTACATCTTTTTGCAGGAGCCCGTTCCATCGATTATGGAAAACGAGGCATTCTTTGGTGCTGACGAGTTTGTGGCGTGCGATTACGTGCGAAGTATAATTGACGGCAATCAACGTCCCGTGTTCGCCGGATTGATGATTGGTAGTGCGATGCAGACTTCATTGGACCCGTATAGTGACCGTTGGTCGAAAAAAGTAGCTATAAATGGGAATTTAGTAGGTAGAACGGATTACTACACGGCGATCAATATGTGTAATCATTTTATCAGTAAGGTTGATCAGGTGTATAATTGGGACGATGCAGAGAAGCGTGAACGGAAAGGAGAGGTGATGGCGTTGAAGGCGTACTACTATTTTGAATTGGTGCGTCGTTACGGGCCTATTATTCTGGTTCCTGAGAATATCGACCCGAACGTGGACGTGCAGTCGATGAAAGTGCCGCGCAGTCACGTGGATACTTGTTTCAATGCAATTGTTCAATTGTGTGATGAGGCGGCGAAGTTACTTTTCCCGTTGGAGCAGAAGGAAGCCAGTCGGCGGGCTTATTTCGGCAAAGAGGCGGCCTTGGCACTGAAAGCCCGTGCGTTGGCGTATCAAGCTTCCGATTTGTTTAACGGGAACCCCGATTACCGGGATTTCACGAATAAAAACGGGGAACCCTTGTTCAGCACGACGAAAGATCCGGAGAAATGGCGACGAGCTGCTAAGGCTGCTGTCGAGGCTATCGAGGTTTGTTTAGAGAGCGGGAAAAAATTGGTCGACGGGCAATCCGGGACATCTGAATTATTGGGATACATGAAAAATATCGAAATGTCCACCACTACCTTTAATTTCCAGAGCGCAGAAGCCTTACTCATGATTAAACCCAATGGTGCGGCGGGAGAATTTTACCCTTACACTTTACCTCGTACCCCGACGGGAGAGAGCAAATTGCAAGGAGCTTGTATTAGCCCCAGCATGAAGATGGTGGAAATGTTCTACACGGACAATGGTTTGCCCATTGACCAGGACCCCACTTATGGTGGTGGTAACCCCTACCAGTTAATAAAAGTGACCGATCCGAAATATACTGATGTTATCATGTTGGAGGAAGAGATCCCTTATCTGCATACGCGTCGAGAACCGCGTTTTTATGCCGATATCGCTGCAGACCGCACGTACTGGCAATTGGGACCGACCACCGACCATCGTTACAAGGTGGAGGTGTACCAGGGTGAGGATTTCGGGCTAAAAGAGAATCGTATCAATTCCTTGTTGCGCCAAAATCTGACCGGTTATTTCTTGAAAAAATGGATATATTCTTCCTGCGCTCTTCATGACTATGCAACGAGTTTGAATTCCCGGGGTAGAAGACCGTTCCCCTTGATTCGTGTGGCGGAGTTATATTTGTTGGCGGCAGAGGCATACAACGAGATAGACGATATGCCCAATGCTTACAAGTACTTGAATGCGGTCCGCGAGCGTGCCGGAATTCCGGATGTAGAGGTGTCTTGGGCAATGGCAAAGGATAAGAATAAAGTGAAAGATAAATCAGGCTTACGTGAAATCATCCGCCAGGAGTGGAACATCGAATTTGCGTTCGAGGGGATGCGTTTCTGGAATTTGCGTCGCTGGAAAACAGCTCACGTGGAGTTGAATGACAAATTGTATGGTTGGGTAGTCACGGGTAAAGACGCTCAAAACTTCTATAACCATGGCAAAGGTCCGGTGATTGTTAGCAATGAGAATAAATTCGTGGCACCGCGGGATTATTTCTGGCCTATTGCGAGTATGGAGATCATGAATTCCGGTTGCGTGCAGAACTTGGGATGGTAAATGAATTTATGATTGTAGATTTACGATTTTAGATTGTGAACTTAATTGAAAATTTTAAATTATGATACGAAAGATATTATTTTTGTTGGTATTGTTTTCCGGATTTTTTGCTTGCAAGGAGGACGAGGACTTGAGTTTCGACGTGCCCGTGGAGTTCCGTAAGCTGGATTTTCAGCCTGTTCCGGGAGGTGCCATGATGAAATATTACGTGAAAAACGCGGATGTTTACGGGGTACGTGTTCGTTACCGTGACGCTTGGGGGGAATTGCGTACCCGGGAGGGGTCTTACTTGGGCGATACGTTGTTGTTGACCGGTTTTACCGAGGCACGGCAGAACGTGTCCGCACAAATCTCGTTTTTCAATCGTTCCTTCGTGGAGTCGGAAGCCATCGAGGCGACTTTCAACACGGAGAATTCGGCTACCGTGGCTTTGTTCGATAGTTTGAGGGTTCAAGAGTTCTGGGGTGGATTCTCTGTGTCCTATACAGCCCCGGAAACCGTTACCGGTATGGTGCATGTATTCTACATGGGAACCAACCCGTTGACCGGGGAATTGGATTCGATTCTAATGTCCAGTACTCCCATTAAAAGTGGAGGAGACACGCTTAACTTCGAGATGTCGCAAGTGATGGAAACCACGGATGTTATTGTGCGGACGGATGATTTTGACGGGAAGCGGGTGAAACTTCAAGTGTATAAAAGTTTGCCTTGTCTTTCGATGGATACCTTGAAATACGAGGATGATTTCCTTTACGAGTTCGGGGGAAAGACGGTCACTAATGCTACGCATGGGTTCGGGTTGGAATACCTGTTCGATGGCGATAAACGGGGTATCGGCTTCCGTAGAAATAAACTCGCGGGGGTTCAATACAAGTACGACACGTACGTGGTGGGACCGAATGCTTTTTATCACGAGGGGGCTAAAGAGAATCGTTTTATTATTGATTTGAAGCAGGAGCGGGTTCCGGCGGCGGTTTCTCTCTATGCTTTTTTGAATTATCAAACGTCTTGGCCTAAAAATGGAGAATCATCGACTGTTGTATTCCCTGATCTTGTGTCAGATATATGGAACGGTCAATATTATGCTCACCTTCCGGCGAAGGCAAAGTTGTATGGTACGAATAGTGACCCGAAAACGGTAGACCTTTCCTCGTGTGTGCTTCTTTACGAGTTGGATGATGATGTGGATGATCTTTGGAATTCTTGGGCTACCCGTACTGATTGTTTGGGAGGTCAAGGAGGAGCCGGTTGGAGAGAAGATTGGAGACAAGGAGACGAGAAAGACGTTTTGGCAGCTGATCCGGTGGTTTTACGGATGTTGTGTAATTACGAGGCGGGAAGAAAATTCCGTTATTTGATTCTGGTGGTCACGGATACTTATGATAATGTGGGAAATTGGTATCAACCGGAAGCTAATGCCCGTGAGTACGTGACGTTCAATGAAATGGAAGTGTGTATAAAAGCGGAATAAATCAAAGAATGCTCAAAATGATGAAAAACAAATTATACTATATGACATGGTTTTTCGCGGCTCTCTTCGTGGTGAGTTGCGAGGACTTGGAAGACACGTACGATGAATTTAGCGGTGACGGGGTGATTCGATACACGGGCAAGTGTTCGGATTTGAATATTGCACCGGGTTGGGAGCGTTTGCGTGTTTCTTGGAAAGGGAATATCGATCCTGATATCGAGAAGGTGAAAATTGCTTACCAATCGGAACTTGATGCCGAGCCGATGGTGGTTTACGTGACGCCCAAGGATGTGTTGGGAGACGATTTAATGGATACAATCTATTTGGAGAACTTGCAGGATGCCGTTTATTCCGTGAAAGTGAGTAACGTGGCTGCCGATGGCACGGAATCACTTGTGGAAACCAATTACGGTCGTCCTTACACGGAAGTGCACGAGGATTTGCGTTCTTTTACCCGCGGTATTGTCAATTTCTACCCGGTAACCGATAGGCTGGTGGTGACGTTGGACGGGAAGAATGCCAATTTAAAAGAGATCAACTTGAGATACTGGGGTACCGATGGGAAAGAATATACTTGGAATATTCTTAAAAATATGGGGCGTAGTGTTCAATTTATCGACGATATTATGTTTATGTTGCCCAATGAGGACGGGAGTATCGCTGAAAGCGTGGGCGTTGATTTCAATAAGCCGCTCACGGTGGAGCGAAGGGGCTTGCTCGCGGGGTGTATTGACACGATTAAATTCGATCCCGTGACCTTGTCGCTGAAAGAACGGGTGTGGTCTTCCGGTTTCGTGAACGTGATGATGCACGAGTACGGGATTGATTGGCAAAGCAAGGTGGATGACGTGGAAGTACTCGAATTGGATTACAATTTGCCAACTTTTCAAGACCTATTCTATTTTCCGAACTTGAAAAAGGTGCTTTTGGGTAAAAATCGTTATATGTTGGACAACCATCAGGAAAACGTGAGTACAACAGATCCCTATCTCGCGTTAACTACTTTGTACTACTTAAGTAAGACGCGTGGCGTGGAGGTGGAATGCTACAACCAACACTATCTTTTCGCGAAATATTATGGCCAGTCGTATATTGATATGTTGTCAACAGATGATCCGGGATACCCACCGTATGTACCGGCTACCCCGGCAAAAATCGACATGAACTGGTTGAACGAGAAAGGAGGCGAGAATTTGAACGAGATGCCCGCGATTGAGCCGCTCGACACGGAAGGTTGGGAGTTGACTTGTTCGGATACCACGTACAATGGAGATAAGAAATACGGCGTGGCTTGTATGTTGGATGATGACCCGGCTAGCGTTTTTGAACCGGGAACGGATTTTAACTTGTTCACGGTGACCGTGAATATCGACATGAAAAAGTTGCAACCCTTGCACGGGTTCAAGTTCGTGCAAGCTAACACGGGTTCAACCGATATCGAGAAAGAGTTGAAATACTTGCTTTCTTCTTTGAAAATAGAGGTTTCCGCGAATGGTTATAGCTGGGAACAAGCTACGTTCGACGAGGGAGGCGTTTCCCTGGGAAATGCTATCGGCGAAACCACGTTTATCAATATCCCGGTTGACAAGCGTAAGGATGTGCAATACATCCGCTTGAGCATGAACACGAAAGTCGTTGGTGAAACGACTTCGGGATTGCCCATATTCAGCCTTCGTATCGGCGATTTTATTCCTTACATCTATCGATAAAATTCACATGGTGACTTCCCCACTCCGGCGGGGAAGTTCCTTACTCGTTTGCAATAGATTGTGGACGGGGAGGAGTATCATTTGTAAAATAATGAAACTATGAGTAAAATAAGATTTTTAC
>NZ_JBKEIT010000018.1:0-50047 GCF_046365375.1 Butyricimonas muris
CGCACGGGATTATTACTAAATATCTATGGTGATTATTCACTGCAAGGTGGTATATAAATACCTTGATAAAACATCAAGATTTCCTAGAAATAAAGTTTATATTGTTAAACACAAACGACACTGTCGTATTACCTGCCTATATATTAATAAGTTATACTTTATTATGGCTAAATAAAAGTAAGTTTAATAAAGAAAAGACGTTGCCAAACACCCCTCGAAATGGCATAGGCAACGTCCGCTCTTTCTAAGATAAGAAAGGAGGCACGAATGTAAAAAGAAATACTTGAAGTTTGTTTGTGAAAAACAATCATTATTATAAATAAACAAGTCGTACAATATAAAAACTAATGATATGAAATCTATAAATATTTTATTGGCATCCATTACGATGCTTACTTTCATAATTTCTTGTTCAAAAGACGATAAGCTTATTTTAGAAAAGAAAAAAAATACTCATGCACTAATAAAATATCCACAAACCCCTATCGACATAGTGGCGGGTAATACAGACCAATACAACTCAAACTCAAGGGCATTATCCTTCCTTAAAGATAGTTTATGGCCTGAAGCAACTGGCCATACTTTAATATATGAAACAGATGAAATCACATCACTACAAGGGTTAGAAAGATATATTTATTTAGGAGCACTATTAAAAGGAGAGTCTTTAGAAACCCAAAAGTATCAGGCATTAACCAATAAAGTGGAACCTATTACTATTTCATACTCGTTTCCAGCTAAATTTGTAATTGATGAGATAGAAAGACCTTCTCTTTCTGCAATGAGACAATCTATTGTTAACACTATGAATAATAATGGTATGTCCGGGAAACAAATAGTGTCTTTCAGTTATGATATGAATCAATTCACCTATTACGACGAATTGAAGTTAAATTTTGCATCTAATATTAATGTTGCCAGCATTCTCAATATAACTGTAGATGCGGCAAAAGGGAAAATATCTCAAAGAACAGGCTTAATTGCTAAATTTATTCAGAAAAATTTCACAATGGACATGGATATTCCATACGATGGAAATTTACTTTTGAACAACGATGATATAAATTCTCTAACAGGCTATTCCCCTGTTTATATTAGTTCGATAACTTATGGGCGAATGGGAATTATAACTATGGAATCAAATTATAGTTATAATGAAGTTAGGTTAGCAGTAAAAGCTGCATTTGATGCCAAAATAATTAATGGAGATATTAGTATTTCCAGTAATTATAAAAAAATCATAGATGAATCTAATATAAAAATTTATATGGTTGGAGGAGATGGAAGTGGTGTTGCAGAATCTGTTGAAGGATTCGCCGCTTTTAAGAAATATATAATTAATGGAGGTTATTATTCTCCTGAGGTTCCAGGCGTTCCTATTGCTTTTACCGCAAGTTATTTAATTGATAATTCTCCTGTTTACACAAAATTTAGGATTAATATTCCAAAATAGAATTTTCAAGAATGAATTTATACACAAAATCGAAAAGATATGAAAAATATACTATTTATATCCATTATATCACTATTATTTTTTAGTGCTTGTGAAAAACACTCGTTGGAGATTAATGATAATAATCCTGCATTTAATCTTCCTAAATTCCCCGAGGAAATAATTAATGTTAATACTCATAACTATATGCCAGAAATGGCAATAGAAAAGTGGGAAAATGGTAATATAAAACCCTTTGGACAAAATAATCTTTCTCGTGCAACAGAGATTCTCAAAGATAGCTTGTGGAAAAATGACTTCGGAAGGACTATTTATGCTCAAGCAGACGAATCAATAATCTTGCCAAATCTTCAAAAATATATTTTCCCGGGTTCTTTGTTAAAGGGGAATACAATTTCTGATTGTAACTACACTCCAATTAGCACAACGATTAATCCAATAACTGTCTCTGTGTCATTTCCTGCTAAAAAAGTTGTGGGAACTATTGAAAAACCCTCACTATCTGCTACGAGAAGTTTTGTAAATGATGTTTTGCAACAAGAAGGAATTGGCTCCCAGAATTCATCACTAAATTTTAATATCGATCAATTTACTTCTTACGACGAGTTAAGGATGGCATTTGGCTCCAATGCAAAAACTAGTGCATTATTTTTTAGCAACACTTCATCTTCTTCAGAGAAAGTACAAAAGATATCTAAAAAAACAGGTTTATATGTAAGATTTGTTCAGCGCAATTTTACTATAGACATGGATATTCCGTCATCAGGAAGTTTAATTAACGGTCATTTAACTTCGGAGCAGACAGGTGGGTATTCTCCCGTGTATGCGGCATCTATTACTTATGGGAGAATGGGGATATTGGCAATAGAAACGGATTATACATATACAGAAGCACACAAGATTATCGAGCAAGCCTTTAAAACAATTTTCTACAAGAAATCAAGTACATTAACGGACGAAGCGAAGCGCATGTTGAGTTCAGCTACTATGCGAGTTTATCTAATAGGAGGGGACGGACAATCAGGCGCACAGACAGTAAACGGATATCAAGATTTTATTCGCCATATATCCGAAGGAGGTACATTTAATTCTATGACTCCAGGAGTTCCGATTTATTGTAGCTTTGCTTATTTAAGTGATAACGCACCTGTAAAGATTAAATTTAAAATTAATGTTTCGTCTGATCCTGTTTATGCAAGGATCGAGTACCGAAACATGGATGGAAAACCTTGGAGTAATTATAGACAAGGTTGGAAAAATGGAGATGTATATATTGCTTTCTATTCAGATTTAGCAGCAACAACTCGAACCGAACCCGCTTCTTTTATTAAATTTAAATACAGACAAGTTTATCGCTACCAACGTTGTCAAGATGCTAAATGGGATGATCTAATTGATGATGAATTTAAAGTTGAAGAAGAAGGTTTTATACAAAATACATATAAAGAGAATTCCATATTATTATTCAAACAAATGTGTTTACAACTTGAAGAAAACTATGACCCAGATGTTCTATTTGGTCAATATACTTGGTTCAAAGAATGGGGATGTCAATTAACTGAAGGGGATTATTACAAAATATTAAAACCTATCGCTTTGGATTCAAGATACAAATATGATGTTTGGCCAGAAGAAAACTATTAGTAATTAAATTTGTTCAATGAAAAGCTGTTTCCCATAATGGAAACAGCTTCTTAAACTAAAAGATATGAATAGATTATTCTTTGTTATAATTTTAATAAAAATAGGACTAAGCGCTTGTCACAACAATCTTGAGCACGAAGACCCTATAATAAAGATTGACTCCACGAATTTATCTGAAATAGTTTGGAGTGATTATCTTCCCTCCTCGCTGCTGCTAATGCACGATAGCCTTTGGCCAGATCAAAAAGGACATAGTCTTTTTGTACAAAGTGAAAAATTATTTGTAATCCCAAATAACGAAGTAAATATCTATATCGGAGCAATTATTGATAGCAATTTAAAACAATTTCCAAATGTGAAAGTAGTGGATAATGTAGATTGCAATTCAATTTCTTTATCATTTAGTACCAACAAAAAATGCTATCATTACTCTCAAATACCATCAAAAGAAAACATGAACTTGATAATAAAGGATTATCAACGAGAAAATGATAGTCAACAAATTGTATCATTCAAATATGATAATGGTTTTAGATATAATTCTTATAAAGAACTTTTTTTGCAATTTTCCTATTTGGGAATACACCTAGATAGTATATTAACAGGAGAAAGGTACGATAAAATTTCCATGAGCAAAAAGAATGGGATCGCCATCGTTTTAGAACGCGAATTGTTTAGTCTTGACATGGACATCCCTTCAACTCCTTTGAATTTTGCAGAAGAGAACAAGGATGAACATGTATATATATCATCAATAATGTTTGGAGATCTTAAAATAATGTTGATTGAAGCTGATTTATCTCTTAGTGAGATGAACACTTTTATTGGTTCAATAAAAAATAAAAACAATTTAACTGTTAAGGAACAGAATGTTATAAAAGATTGGAATATATCCATAATAGATATAAATTCAAAGGAAATAAAAAAAACAGGAGATCTGAATAATCCAATATATTGGTTTTATAATAAACTTTTAAATACGAATATTCACGCAGTCCCTATTTATGCAACTTTTGCTAATTGTAATGATCATAGCCCTTGCAATGTATCTTTTAGCATAGCATTGCCATAAATTCACTAGAATAACAAGATAAAAGGCAAAAACTTTATTCATTATTGGAGACTTAATTTACTTATTGATCAAGATATCTTTTCTTTGTAGAATATAAAAAATGGATTAAATCTTCCCGCTCTCGAATTTTCACGGAATGTTTTGGAGTTCAAAGTTTTTTGTGTAATTTTGCCCCTCATTTTGGAGTGGAATGCTCGAAAATTCGCGAGGAATACCTTAGCCATGCTCCCCGTGAAGCTTCGGATTCCGTTGAAAGCTAAAAGTTTGCCCGATAAACCTCGTTATTTTCAACCGGAAAAAAGAACGCCAGAGCGTCCATGAAGAAATACAAACAGAAGTTTAATTAATAATTTAAAAAGAAGTGGATCAGATTAGTTACAAAACAACTTTCGTCAACAAAGCCACCGCGCAAAAAGAGTGGATTGTGATTGACGCTGAGAATCAAGTTGTGGGTCGTCTTGCCGCTAAAGTTGCGAAACTATTGAGAGGCAAATACAAACCCAGCTACACCCCGCACGTGGATTGCGGTGACAATGTTATCATTGTAAACGTGGAGAAAGTAATCTTCACCGGAAAGAAAATGACCGATAAAGAATATCGGAGACACACGCAGTATCCCGGAGGACAACGTATTTCAACTCCCGCACAAGAGATGGTTCGTTTCCCCGAGAGAATACTCGAGCATGCGGTAAGAGGTATGCTCCCCAAAAACCGCCTTGGTAGAGCTGTATTCAAGAACATGCACCTGTTCGTGGGACCGGAGCACAATCATGAGTCACAACAGCCTAAAGTAATTGATATAAATACACTTAAATAACAAGGTATGGAAGTAGTAAATGCAGTAGGTAGAAGAAAAACAGCGGTAGCCCGCGTCTATCTTAACGAAGGAAAAGGCAATATTACAATCAACAAAAAGAGCTTGGAAGAGTATTTCACGTTGCCTACCCTCCAGTATGTAGTGAAACAACCGCTTGAATTATTAGGCGTTGCCGGACAATACGATATCAAAGTAAACCTTGTTGGAGGCGGTTTTAACGGACAGGCAGAAGCTTTACGCTTGGGTATTGCCAGAGCATTGGTGAAAATCAACGCGGAAGACAAATCCAAACTGAGAGCGGCAGGCTTCATGACCAGAGACCCGCGCGAAGTTGAGCGTAAGAAACCGGGACGTCCGGGCGCACGTAAGAGATTCCAGTTCTCTAAACGTTAATCAGAGTTTAGTATCTAAATTGGCGGGACTTCTCGAGAGAACTACCCGGCGATTGATAAAATTTAAGAATGTAAACTTTAAAAATGACACAAATGTCAAATACGAATTTCGACGAATTATTAAATGCAGGTTGTCACTTCGGACACCTTACCCGTAAATGGAATCCTAAAATGGCTCCGTATATCTTCATGGAGCGTAATGATATCCACATTATTGACCTGAACAAAACCGCTATCATGTTGGACAAGGCAAGTGCAGCCTTGAAACAAATAGCCAAGTCAGGCAGAAGAATTCTGTTTGTTGCAACAAAGAAACAGGCTAAGGACATTGTTGCTGAAAAAATTTCAAATATCAATATGCCGTTCGTGACTGAAAGATGGCCGGGCGGAATGTTGACCAACTTCCCGACTATCCGTAAGGCCGTGAAGAAAATGACCACCATTGACAAAATGGAAAAAGACGGTACTTTCTCTCACCTTTCAAAACGGGAAAGACTCCAGATATCTCGTCAAAGAGCAAAATTGGAAAAGAACTTGGGCAGCATCGCTGACCTGACCCGTCTTCCGGCCGCTCTTTTCGTGGTTGACGTGATGAAGGAATATATCGCGGTAAAAGAAGCCAACACGCTTGGTATCCCGGTATTCGCTATCGTGGACACGAACTCAAGCCCCGAGGGAATTGATTTCGTAATCCCGGCAAATGACGACGCTTCTACTTCTATCTCTTTGATTATCGACAAAGTAGCGGGAGCCATCAAAGAAGGCTTGAGCGAAAGAAAAGCGGAGCGAGAGAAAGAAGGCGACAAGAAAGGCGCCGACAGAGCGGAAGCTCAAGAGGAAGTGGTAGAGGAAAAGGCCGCTACTGAAGAATAAATTAATTTTAGATTTTAGATTTTGGATTTTAGATTGAAATCATTCCAAGTTTTTGATTCAAACTCCATAATCTAAAATCTTCAACGAACAATTGAAATTTATAAGAATATGGAAATAAAAGCAGCAGACGTGATGAAGTTGCGTAAAGCAACAAACGCCGGAATGATGGACTGCAAACACGCGCTCCAAGAGGCCGAAGGTGATTTCGACAAAGCCGTTGATATCATCCGCAAGAAAGGTCTTGTTGTGGCAAGCAAACGTGCAGACAGAGATGCAAAAGAAGGTTGCGTTTTAGCCAAAACCGACGGGAAGAATGCAGTTATGGTTTCATTAAACTGCGAAACCGACTTCGTTGCCAAAAATGAAGGATTTATCGGTTTCACGACTCGCATCCTTGACGCCGCTTTAGCCAATATGCCCGCCACCACGGAGGATTTGTTAGCTATCCAACTGGACGGTAGAAGCATCGCTGACCAGATTGCAGAACAAACCGGAGTTATCGGCGAGAAACTGGAATTAAGCTACTACGGTTGCTTGAAAGCAGAAGATTGCGTTGTTTACATTCACCCGGGAAACATGTTGGCTACCGTTGTCGGTTTCAATAAAACGGCTGACGCCCAAGTGATGAAAAACATCGCCATGCAAGTAGCGGCTATGGCTCCTGTTGCTGTAGACAAAGACGGTATCCCACAGAATATCATTGACCATGAATTCGAAATCGGTCGCGAGAAAGCTCGTGAAGAGGGTAAACCGGAAAACATGTTGGAGAAAATCGCTCAAGGTCGCTTGAACAAATTCTTCCAAGAGTCTACTTTGCTGAACCAAGTTTTCGAGCAAGACGGTAAAATGTCTGTAAGAGATTACTTGAAGAGTGTTGACAAAGATTTGACCGTTACTTCATTCTTGCGTTACACGCTGAATGTTTGATAAGCGACAAATCACTCGAAATAAGAAACAGGCTTAGCGATAAGCCTGTTTTTTTTACCCTTATCGTGGCATGATTCCCGCGCGTTCGGTTTGGATTTTCAAAAGACATGACACGTACTTGGAAGCATGGAAACATAGCAGAAACAGGAAGCCTTTACCTCGAGAGGAACTCGACAAGAGAAAAATCATTTGCCAGCTTCTTTCTTTTCCAGAATCGTCACGTAGCGCACGAATTTCGGGGAATAACGTTTCTTGTCCGATTTGGGGCGGGTGTTGTTGTCGTACATGTCGATAAAATGCAGGTTTACCCGTTCTGCCATGCCGGGAGGTAATATTTCCGCGGCGGGTTTGCCGGAAACCAACACGATAGGGAGAGAGTCCAGCAGGGTGGTGTCGTTCTCGATGTCCCAAGGTAAGATGCGACGTCCCGCCTCGTACACCAATTCAATCCGTAATTCCTCGTCCGACGGGTAATAAAAAGGGATATGATTCACTTCCTCGATTTCCCGCACTGCCGAGATGCTCTTGATTTCGGTGTTATTGAACATATTGGCGACACGAGGCATAAGCAGTGTTTCCACTAAAATCAGCAATAACACGACTCCCGTGAAGACTTTCATCGATTTCATCCTTACCCCTCCCGCGAAAATAGAATAAGCGGCAACAAGGAAAAGGACGGTAACAATGATAAAGAGTGTCTGTCCCATCTGCCCTTTGGTGTAAAACAAAAAGTATATCGCCACGGGCATCCCGAGGGCTATCAATGCCGGAAGGAACGCGTTTACTCGGAAGACGACACGGTCGCCGGCGGTAAGCTTTTTCTCTTTCGTGGCTACAAATATATACACCACGTAATGCGCCACGACCATGGAGGCAGGGATGAGTATCGGCAGGAGATAACGGGTTTTCTTCTCCGGGAAAAGGGAGAGCAATACCAAGGTCACTAAGGTCCATACCACGGCAAAGGCGTATTCCTTTTTCATTGTCACTTTCCGTTTCAGCCAAGGCCAACACAATCCGGTCAACAGGAATAACGACCATATACCGGATTCCGCGAAGAATTGCCAATAATAATACCACGGGCGGACATTTCTCTCCATCCACGCCGTCGATTCTTTTGCCCACACGAACATGGTCATGTCCTTGTGGAATATAATCAGATACAAGTACCACCAGAAGCTAACCGCGGCAAAGACCAGCAGCATGACCACTATCGGCAATCCCTTTCTCTTGAACGACGGACGGTACACGGCAATATAGCTAATCAGGAAAGGAAGCAATAAGGCGTAAAAGGCTACCGGACCTTTCCCGAGGAAGGACAACCCGAGGAATGTTCCCGCCCATATAAACATACCCCAGCTTGTTCGCCGACTGACAATTCCTTTATAAAAGAAGAGTATCGCACCCAGCATAAAACTATGGCAATAGATGTCCCATGTCGCCACGCGTCCCGCCATGATGACATTGAAGCACGTCGCCAATACCACCGCGGAGAGTAATCCCAACATCCGATTGCCGCTTAACGCGGAAGCGAAGAAATAAAGGAAAAATACCATCAAAGTTGCCATGATTCCGGCAGCAGCCCGTTGCATAGAGATATTGTCCGGTTGAAGATATTCTATTCCCGCTGCCACCCAAGTAGGCAGGGGCGGCTTTTCCAAACGCAATTCCCCGTTCATGGTGGGAACCAACCAATTGTCGTACTCTATCATCTCGTGAGCCGTAACCAAGTTACGGGACTCCATAATATCTTCATAAACAGCCCCGTTATTCACGAAAAAAGCGAAACAACAAACGATAAGAATAAAGAGGTAATGTATATAGTTTCTCTGCATAATCTTTTTGAATTACACTTGCGTTTAAGACGCAAATTTATAACAATAAAATTATTTTATATTGTATCCTACCTAAATTATCAAACAAAGGGGGCAAAACGCTTTTTGCACAGATAATTCAAAATCTAATATTGCTTTTACGATAAAGTTGATTTATCTTTGCCGCCTAAAATCAATTTAGTTTATGAAAAAAATATTTGTATTCTTTTTACTCTCTGTATCAGGTATATTGAGTGTGTGTGCTCAAGAAAAAAACACGATTAATTTATCGGGAGAAGCACGAGTTGATTATCACCATAACTTGGGTTCCGCCCCTGCATCCGAGAACGGTTTCCGGGGAAGTATGGTTAATTTGAAAATAAACGGCTCGTTCGGCGAGGGATTTTCCTACGCTTACCGCCAACGATTGAACAAGGCTAACACGGAAAGTTCTTTTTTTAATTCTATCGATTACGTTTATCTCAATTACGCGATTAATAAAAACTGGAGCCTTTCCGCGGGAAAACAAATCGTGGGTATCGGCGGATACGAGTATGACCTTGCCCCTATCGATATTTATACTTTATCCGAGTTCTGTAACAATATTTCCTGTTATCAATTCGGGGCGAGTGCATCCTACGCGCTTGACAATAACAAGGATTTGTTCACGCTTCAATTGTGCCAATCTCCATTCCAGATTGAAGGGAACCGGGATATTTACGCTTTAAATTTCGTGTGGTACGGGAACCGGGATTGCTGGAACACGATTTATTCCGCGAACTTGGTCGAGTATTTACCTCACAAGTTTATCGGTTATCTCGCTCTAGGAAACCAATTCAAATCGGGCAAAACCACTTTCAATATCGATTTGATGGGTCGCACCACGGGCGCACAAGTGAAAGACGGTGATTTATTCAAGGATTTCTCTATTATAGGGAGTATCACGCAAGAGATTGGGGAACACGTGATTTTACGGGTAAATGCCTCTCACGATGTGAACAAGAACAAGAGTGCAGGTGATTTGTGCGTGCTTCCCGGTACGGAAATCACGAACGTGGGCGGCGGTATCGAGGTATTTCCCGTGCGTACCCGCGATGTGCGGTTGCACGCTTATTATTCCTATTACGCGGGCCGTAACGCTTCCGGGACTTTACAACCCGATGACATGCAGCTTAGCGTGGGTTTAACTTGGAGAATTAATTTCATTAAAAAATAACTCAACCCTCTATTTATTAATCCTGTAAAAACATGAAGAAATTTATTCCCACCGGGATTCCATGCCTAATTATCGTGGTTGGAATTTTTTATTACATCGCGTCCGTGATGGAAATCCCGCACATGCTCAACACAATCATGAATACCGCTCATGATTTATTATTGAATACGGTCTTCTATTTAATGGGAATCTGTGTCATCACGGGTGCCCTAGGACGTATTTTCGTGGAGTTCGGTGTCGTGAAACTTTTGGAAAAAATCTTGCGTCCTTTGATGAAGCCTTTGTTCAATTTACCGGGAACTGCCTCATTGGGAGCCGTGTTGACATTCTTGTCGGATAATCCCGCTATTATTTCTCTGGCAAAAGATGTTCGTTTCGGCAGTTACTTCAAGAAATACCAATTGATATCTCTTACCAATTTCGGAACCGCTTTCGGCATGGGATTGCTTGTTATCGTTTTCATGATTGGTCAAGGGTATTACTCCGCACCTTTCATCGGTTTGTTCGGGGCGTTTTGCGGCTGTATAGTTTCCACCCGCCTTATGCAACGTTTCATCCTGAAATCGCATCCCCATTTCAAAGATGAAAGCGCGATAACTGAAATCGTGGAAGTGGAGGAAAATACGGATAATTCGAATAAAACTCTTTTCTTGCGAATTTTGGACGCTTTGCTTGACGGGGGACGCTCGGGAGTAGATATCGGTATCGCCATTATCCCGGGGGTATTGGTTATCTCCACGTTCGTGATGATATTAACTTTCGGACCGTCCGCGGAAGGATACACCGGAGCCGCTTATCAAGGAACGGAACTTCTTCCCTATCTGGCGGGTAAAGTAAATATTCTTTTCGAGTGGCTTTTCGGTTTCGAGGACCCACACCTTGTTGCATTCCCCATCACAGCCCTTGGAGCGGTAGGCGCAGCCCTAGGTCTTGTACCTAATTTCGCAGCTCAAGGCTGGATTGACGGTAACGCTATTGCCGTGTTTACCGCTATCGGTATGTGCTGGAGCGGTTATTTAAGTACCCATACCGCTATGCTGGATTCTCTGGGATTCCGCCAGCTAACATCAAAGGCCATCGTCGCACACACTGTCGGCGGACTTGTTGCCGGTGTTATCGCGCATTGGGTTTATGTACTTTTCCAATTATTGTAATATGAAAAGCTAACGAAAAGGTTGTGAGAACCTTTTCGTTAGCTTTCCCGTAACACGTATATTACTTACGCGAACAGACATGAAAAATATAAAGCCGTATCCATATTTTTTGTTATTCGCCTTGGTTTTACCCGTGTTGTTGTTTCGGGATTTTACGCCCAACAACGAGTTAAAATACTTGAGCATCGCGGACGAGGCTTTACGAGAGGGGCATTTCTTCACTTTCTATAACCAAGGAGAAGTATACGCGGATAAACCACCCTTGTATTTCTGGTTTATCATGCTGTGTAAATGGATTTTCGGCGAATATCACATGCTGGTGCTTTCCCTGTTTTCAATCATCCCGGCACTGGTTTCCATTCACGTGATGAACAAATGGGTGGAAGAGGATACCACTCCCCGGTCAAGGTGGAACGCTTCATTGATGCTTTACACGAGCGCGTTCTTTATCGGCTCCGGGCTTGTGTTGCGCATGGATATGCTGATGTGCATGTTTATCTTGCTGGCTTTGTACACGTTCTACAAACAATATTCCGGCAAAGGACGACCGATTGACCGTTTTTTGCTACCAGTTTATATCTTCTTGGCTATTTTCTCGAAAGGGCCTGTCGGTTTTATCGTTCCCGTCGTTTCAATCACGGTATTCCTAATCGTGAAAAAAGAAATCCGGCAGTTCGGGCGTTATCTGGGATGGAGCGAGTGGGGTATTCTTCTGGGGTTATGTGCCATATGGTTCGGGTGCGTGTATATAGAAGGCGGAAACGCCTATCTCAATAACCTGCTTTTTAACCAGACCGTCAACCGGGCTATTGATTCATTCCATCATAAAGAGGCATTCTGGTATTACGGAATCACAATTTGGTACTCTATTGCCCCTTGGTCACTTTTATATATGGCAACCATCATTATTGCCCTCCGTAAAAAACTGCTCACCACGGACAAGGAGAAGTTTTTCCTGACCGTAATCGTTTCGTCTTTCGTGCTTTTATCCATGTTCAGCGCGAAGCTCGATATTTATATGTTACCCTTGTTCCCGTTTTTCACTTATCTGACTGTATTGTTGCTCCCTAAAATAAAAGAAAAACGGATTGCTTTCGCGGTATATATCCCGGTCGTCGCGTTCATGATTGCCCCCGTTGTCGCTTTGGCAATCCATAACAAGTTCGAGTACCCGCACTCCATATTTATTTTCATGGCGATAGGAGTACTGTTCGTCTTCAGTCTATTCGCTTTCTCGCTGCTACTGAAGAAAAAATTATACCAAGCGATAAACACTGCCGCTCTAGGGATATTGGGGACATTGTTTGTCGGGGGCTTTGCCCTGCCGCAGCTCAATTCAAATATAGGATTATCCGAAATGGCTGAAAAAGCTCATGAAATTTGCGAAGAGGAAGATATCGACCACTATTATTACTACCGTTTCCGTAGCGGGGAAAATATGGATGTTTATCTACATGAAGACCCGATAAAGATATCGGACGAGGATTCTTTGTTCAAGGTGTACGAGCAAGGGGATTGCATGATTTTCCTAAAAGAACGGGATGTGGCTCGTTCAGAAGCTATAATGACATGGCTTGAAACCGTACATTACGAGAAAATAGGAATCTTTTATCTGGTACACCCGTCACAAGGCGAACAATTAGCAACTACCCTTGCGGGAGAGCCAAATGTTGCGACCGTAAGCCAGTAAACCCGTGGATTGCCCAAGTATCAAGACCGGGTCGTGCCGATAAATGGCGTATGAAACAATAATCAATGAACCGAATAAGCTGATTACCCAGAAACCAAGCGGGAGAAGGGATTCGTCTTTGCGCTTGGAATAAATCCACTGGTAAACGAAACGGAGGGTAAATATAATCTGCCCCATCGAACCATAGAGCAATAACCACAAAGGAATTTTCTCGTTCCGGAAGAACTGGTCGACAAACGCGCTCGCGTCTTCTATCATGTAAATGATTGCCGCAACGGGCGTAAGCAAAAGCACTGTACGCAAAACCAGAGGCAACCATTTCCACTGGTGTTTTTTGTTCAGGTTCCAGATGTAAATATAATAGGATATGATTTGTCCGAAAATAATAGCGAAGTCATCCCTCAACCAGCCATAGATGAATAACAGATAAGAACCCAATATGCTCAATTGCCAGAATATCGCCGGGGAGATTACTTTTTTAGCCCGCTCGGACAATATCCATTGCAGTAATATCCGGGCGGAAAAGAAAATTTGAGCGAGAAATCCGACAACGTAAATCATAGATTGTTTTCAGCCACTTGATAGTTAATATAACGTTTCCTCATCCAACGGTAAGCAAAACAATCTTTGAAAGGACCGACCAAGCGGTTAGCCAAGTTATATTTTGATTTTCCGGCGATACGCGGGAAATGGCGCACGGGAACTTGTTTTACCCGCCCGTGCTGCAACTGTATCAGTGCCGGCAGGAAACGATGCATCCCGGTAAAGAAAGGAATCCGTTTCGCATAATCGGTGCGCAACACTTTCAACGGGCATCCGGTATCCTCCACCCCGTCATGCGTCATCATTCGGCGGAACCCGTTGGCGATACGGGAAGACATATTTTTGACGAAACTGTCTTTCCGTCCGGTACGGATGCCCATCACCATCTCGAACTCGTCCGCGTGTTCCAACAGGCTATTAAAATCCTCGGGTGTCGTTTGCAAATCGGCATCGATGTATCCCACCCACTTGGAAAAAGAATTGTCTATCCCCGCTTTCATGGCAGCACTCAATCCCCCGTTTTTAGCGAGATTCAAAAAGAAAAATCCCTCGTTTCTACCGCAAACCTCCCGGATAAGGCGTTCACTATCATCTTTCGAGCCGTCGTTTACAAACAATACACAAGAAGTAGCCTTGGCTGTCTTTAAAAACTCCCCCAACTCTTTCTCTAATCTTAGGATGTTCCCCTCCTCGTTATACACTGGCACTATGACTGTTAGATCGTAATTAGCGGTTCTGTTCATCTGCGGTGAAATTTATATTCTCAAATTAAATTATAGTTATAACAAAAATTCATTAGTTTTGTTGTTGCGTTTTAGCGAAGAAACTAAGTTTTTTGTTATAAAATTTAAACAAACAAAGATATGCAATATAACCGAATTTTGTTAAAACTCAGCGGAGAATCTTTAATGGGCGGTCAAAAATATGGTATCGACACCACGTGTTTGGAGAGTTATGCCCGTCAAATACATGAAATTGCAAAAATGGGAGTCCAAGCAGGGATTGTTATCGGTGGCGGCAATATTTTCAGGGGACTGAGTGGTACAAATAAGGGTTTCGACCGGGTAAAAGGCGACAGCATGGGTATGTTGGCAACCGTAATCAACAGCTTGGCTTTAAGTTCGGCTTTAGACAACGAGGGATGTAAAAACAAAGTACTCACAGCTATCCGCATGGAACCTATCGGGGAATTCTACTCGAAAGCAAAAGCCATGGAATATTTGAAAGAAGGGTATGTCACTATCATGAGTGCCGGAACGGGTAACCCGTATTTCACAACCGACACGGCGAGCAGCCTGCGTGCCATCGAGATAGAGGCGGATGCCATGTTCAAAGGTACCCGCGTAGACGGTATTTATACTGCCGACCCGGAGAAAGACCCGACAGCAACCAAATTCGATAAAATTACCTATGACGAGATATACAACCGGGGACTAAAGGTGATGGACCTGACGGCGACGACCATGTGTAAAGAAAATCATTTACCGATTATCGTTTTCAACATGGACCAACCGGGTAACTTGAAAAAAGTCATTTCGGGCGAAAATATCGGAACAATCGTGTATTAATAATTGAAAATTGAAAATTGAAAAATTGGAAATGAAGGGAGAAAACCTTCAGACTTTTTTCAATGGTTAATTATGAACGAAGAAAAAAGAATATTAGATACGATAAACTCTCCCGATGATTTGAAGAAGGTGCCGGAAGATGACCTGATTCAATTGTGTCGGGAATTACGCGAGAAAATCATTGACGAGTGTTCGGAACACCCCGGACATTTCGGGGCCGGATTGGGGGTTGTCGAGCTTACCGTGGCATTGCACTACGTGTTCGATACCCCGTACGATAATATCGTGTGGGACGTGGGACATCAAGCTTACCCCCACAAGATTCTTACCGGGAGAAGGGATAACTTCTGCACGAACCGGCAGTACAAGGGACTCAGCGGGTTTCCCAAAAGAAGCGAAAGCGAATATGACGCTTTCGGGACGGGACACTCCTCGACCTCGATTTCCGCTGCGCTGGGAATGGCCGTGGCAGCAAAAATGAACGGGGAGGAAGACCGCCTATCGGTGGCAATTATCGGGGACGGTGCGATGACCGGGGGACTGGCTTTCGAGGGATTGAATAACGCGGGTATTAATAATGCCAACCTGTTGGTTATCCTCAACGACAACAACATGGCAATTGACCCCAACGTGGGCGGAATGAATGAATACCTTCTCGATATCACGACTTCCAAAACATATAACAAACTGAAAGAAGATATCTGGAATATTCTCGGGCGCATCAATAAAATCAGCCCGGGAGCCCGAAACTTCATCCAGAAAATAGATAATAGCGTCAAATCATTGATGCTACGCCAGAGCAACTTGTTCGAGGCTCTGGGATTCCGGTATTTCGGCCCCGTGGACGGGCATGATGTCAACCACTTGGTCAAGGTTCTCCGTGATCTGAAACAAATCAAAGGCCCTAAACTTCTCCACTGTATCACAGTCAAGGGGAAAGGGTTCAAACAAGCCGAGATAGACCAAACGACTTGGCACGCACCGGGGAAATTCAATAAAGAAACCGGGGAAATCATCAAAGAATGCAAGGAAAATACTCCGCCCAAATTCCAGGATGTTTTCGGTCATACCATACTGGAATTGGCTCATACCAATCCCAAAATCGTGGGAATTACTCCCGCCATGCCATCGGGTTGCTCGTTAAATATCATGATGAAAGAGATGCCCGATCGCTGTTTTGATGTCGGCATCGCCGAACAACACGCCGTTACGTTCTCGGCAGGATTGGCGGCACAGGGGTACGTGCCTTTCTGTAATATCTATTCTTCTTTCATGCAACGAGCATACGATCAAGTAATACACGACGTGGCATTGCAAAAACTTAACGTCGTTTTCTGTCTTGACCGGGGAGGATTGGTCGGGGCTGACGGGGCTACACACCACGGCGTTTTTGACCTTGCCAGCTTCCGTTGTATCCCGAACCTGACAATAGCCTCTCCCCTCAACGAGGAAGAATTACGCGATATGATGTACACGGCTCAATTGCCGGACAAAGGACCTTTCTCCATTCGCTACCCGCGAGGTAACGGGACAATGGTCAAGTGGCGTACCCCGTTCAAGGAATTGCCTATCGGGCAAGGACGTTGTATTATTGAAGGCGAGGATGTTGCCATCGTATCCATCGGAGCTATCGGGAACGAGGCTCTCAAAGCTATTGAAAAGGGAACGGGGCGTTCGGTTGCCTTCTATGATATGCGATTCCTCAAACCTCTGGATGAAAAATTACTCCATTCAATATTTCATAAATTCAAAAAAATCATTACCTTAGAGGACGGAACAATCGTGGGCGGACTGGGTAGTGCCGTGCTTGAATTTATGTCTGATCACGGGTATTCCGCCAAGGTTGTGCGCTTGGGTGTTCCGGATCAGTTCGTGGAACACGGTACACAACAACAGTTATACCGTGAATGTGGTTATGATTGCGAATCTATATTCCGGGCAATTTGTTCGATATAAAAGGAAAGCATGAAAGAAGAGGCTCCAATACCAAAATTATCGGAATGTATTAGCAAATTCAAGCTAACATTTAAAGGTGTGCCTGACGAGTACCTCGAAACATTATTCACGGATGACACGGTAAAATTCTATAAAAAAGGCGAATACATCTATAAAGAAGGTTCTCGCATTAAAGGATGTTATTTTCTTTTTTCAGGTGTCGTGAAAATCTTCCAAACCGGAATTACCGGAAAAGAGCAAATTATTCGTTTCGGGAAAGAGAGCGAAATGTTCGGATTTCGTTCTGTCATCCGTAATGAATTAGCTTGTACCTCGGTGGAAACTTTATCCGACTGTATATTGTGTTATATCTCTTATACATCGTTGACACACATGATGAAACACAGTTCGGATTTCGCTTATGAAATGATGCAAATCGCCTGCAAGGAACTGGAAGAAGCTAATCGTCATATCCGTGATATCGCTCAAAAATCGGTAAAAGCCCGGCTGGCAGAAATACTCTTGCTTATCGCTTCCGATTTCGGTGTTGAAGAAGACGGGACTTTACGACTGAATATCACCCGCGAAGACTTGAGTAATTTCGTGGGAACCGCTACCGAAACACTGATCCGACTGCTCTCCGATTTGAAGAACGAGGGACTGGTAGAAGCTAAAGGAAGGAAAATAAAATTATTAGATCATGATAAATTAAAAAGATTGGCTGATTGATTTAAAATCATTCAATATGTCTATCTTTGTGCAAGATAAATTTAAACTCGAATAACTTATGCCACAGATTTCAGAAAAAGGGATGGCGATGCCTTCTTCGCCGATTCGCAAATTGGTTCCGTTCGCGGATAAAGCAAAAGAAAGAGGGATTAAAGTGTACCACTTGAATATCGGTCAACCGGATATTCAAACCCCGGAGGTCGCTTTGGAAGCTTTAAAACACTGTAACGAGAAGGTGATTGAATATACCCATTCTGCCGGAAATCTTTCCTACAGAAAAAAATTAGCCAAATATTACCAGAATATTGGTATCAATATCGACGAAACGAATATCATGATAACTACCGGAGGTTCCGAAGCTATCACGATAGCTTTCATGTCCACGTTGAACCCGGGTGACGAGGTGATTATCCCCGAACCGTTCTACGCCAATTATAACGCTTTTGCTCTTATGTGCGGCGTAAAGGTGAAGACGGTTACCTCTTCTATCGAAACAAACTTCGCTTTGCCCCCGATTGCAGAGATCGAGAAAGTAATTACTCCCCGCACGAAAGGTATCGTGATAGTGAACCCGAATAACCCGACGGGATACTTGTATTCCAAGGAAGAACTGGAACAACTTGCTACCATCGTGAAGAAACATGATCTTTACCTGTACGCTGACGAGGTGTATCGTGAATTCTGCTATGACGGATACAAACATTTCTCCACGATGCAATTGCAAGGCATCGAACAGAACGTGATCCTGTTGGATTCTGTTTCCAAGAGATACAGCGAGTGCGGTCTTCGCGTGGGTGCTTTGGTTACCCGC
This sequence comes from Butyricimonas muris, assembly GCF_046365375.1. Taxonomy (NCBI): domain Bacteria; kingdom Pseudomonadati; phylum Bacteroidota; class Bacteroidia; order Bacteroidales; family Odoribacteraceae; genus Butyricimonas; species Butyricimonas muris. Next base: position 18,639 of record NZ_JBKEIT010000018.1, read on the forward strand.
AACAAAGAGGTTATGACGGCTGCCTTGAAATTCGGTATGGCTCGTTTGTGCGCCCCGGCAATCGGTCAGATTGTTGCCGAAGCATCACTTGATACCCCCGCCGAATATTTTGAAAGCGTGTACAACGAATACATCGAAAGACGTGATTTCATGGTTGAAGCCCTCAATAAAATGCCGGGAGTTATTTGCCCGAAACCGAGAGGAGCTTTCTATGCCGTGGTAAAATTACCCGTTGACGATGCAGACAAATTCGCACAATGGTTGCTCGAGGATTTCGAGTACAACAAGCAAACCGTTATGGTAGCTCCCGCGAGCGGATTTTACTCTACCCCGGGACTCGGTAAAGACGAGGTAAGAATTGCTTACGTGTTGAAGATTGAAGACCTCAAGGGTGCCATGGAAACATTAGCAAAGGCTCTTGAAGTTTATCCCGGTAGAAAATAAGCAAGGCGTGCTTTGGCACACCTTCTAGTTCATAAGGTCTGTAAAGTCTATAAAGTCAAAGGTCCTTAGACCCTTGTTCTGTGACCTTACAGACCTTATAGACTTTATGGACCTTACAGACTTCATAAACTGCATCCGGCAAAACGACTTTAAAGACTCATTTTTCGACCATAACTTTACAGAAAATAAGGCGTTTCACTCATTTAGACCGAATATAAGCTTATCAGACACACTTTTATAAAACATTTTATCTATATTTGCCACGTGATTTCTAATTTTAAAATTACGACATGACATCGGATTCCCAATTTAATAGTATCAGACCCTACATGGGGGAAGAGATTCCAGCCGCCGTGGAGCGACTGAGCCAAGCAGAAGAGTTTTTGGCACTTTTTTCCCAAATGACAAGGATTGATAAGACTAAAATACAAGAGCAACTGAAAGGTATCACTACCAGAAAAGAGTTTCAGGAACGTTTTTTCGGTCCCACGATGAAGCGTTTGATAGCAGGAACGACCGACGGGGTGACAGCAACGGGGTTAGAATATATCGAACCGGGTAAAAGTTATCTCTTCGTTTCAAATCATCGGGATATTATCCTCGACTCGGCAATACTCAACGTATTGCTATCAGAGCGGGGGTGCCACTATTGCGAAGCGGCTATCGGCAGCAACTTGTTAATCAACAAATGGGTGACCGATCTCGTGAAGCTGGATGCCTGCTTTATCATAGAGCGGGGACTTCCCGTGCGTGACATGATTACCAGTGCGAATATGCGTTCTCATTATTTGCGTGACGTCATTCACGAGAATGAGGATTCCGTGTGGATTGCTCAAAAAGAAGGAAGAACCAAAAACGGGGATGACCGCACGCAACACAGTTTGCTGAAAATGTTCCGCATGAGTGGTCCGAAAGGTTTCGTGGAGAATTTCCGTGAATTACGGGTTGTGCCTGTATCCATCTCCTACGAGTGGGAACCTTGTGATGATCTGAAAACCGACGAATTATATCAAAAGACTGTCGGTGAATATATCAAGACTCCCGCCGCGGATATGAGAAGTATGCAACAAGGTCTGTCCGGATACAAGGGACGGGTGCATTTTGCCATCACACCCCCGATTGACCATGAACTGGAAGAAATTGATGCCAAGGACAATAACGGCGACCGTATCGCTGAACTGGCAACGCTTATCGATTCCAGAATACAAGGTAACTTCAAATTGTGGGAGAATAATTACGTCGCTTACGACTTACTTCACGGCACGAACAAGTTCACCTCCAAATACAGCGAGAAGGAAAAAGATAATTTCATCCGCGTGATGACTGAAAAGTTGGATAAACTCGAGGGAAACCGTTCCGTGCTGAATAACATTTTCCTCGAAATCTACGCTAACCCGGTTAAAAATGCTTTAGAAAGACATATATGCGAATAGCCAGATATTTGCTGATACTAGCAGCATTCCTTATTATGATATCCAGTACGATTAGTCTTTTTGCTCCGCAAAATAGTCGTACTGCCGTGTACGTGAACGTGGGCGCCATGGCAGCACTCGCTGTTGCCGTCGGAGTCATCAATTTCAAGAATACCCCGAGAAATAACATGTAATGTACAAGTTCAAACGCAATATACATCTCAAAGACCGCTCGGTGGAAATGTGGTTCGGGTTGACCAGTAAAAGCCGCAATCAACATAGTAATTTTACTCTTTACGTTCTCACGGAAGGTCCTGATAAGCCTTTTAGCTATGCAGAGCCTATCAAGAGCGGCATCCCATCCAAAAAGGAAGCCGAACGTTACGCGATTACCTATGCCAAAAACCTTCTGATACAACTCATCGAACGGGAAAAAGAAGAAAAAAAAGCACAAGAAGGAGAAAACGAGCTATTATAATACTAAAGATATGATTTCCGATAGAAAAGTCAGAGTAAGATTTGCTCCCAGCCCCACCGGAGCCCTTCACTTGGGTGGTGTAAGAACAGCCCTCTTTAATTACCTTTTTGCCCGCCATAACGGGGGTGATTTCCTGTTAAGAATCGAGGATACTGACCAAACCCGCTACGTACCGGGAGCCGAAGAATACATCATCGAATCATTGAAATGGTGCGGATTGACCGTGGACGAGGGTGTAGGTGCAGGGGGAGAATATGGACCTTATCGCCAAAGCGAGCGTAAACCGCTTTACAAACAATATGCCCTCCAACTCGTGGAGTCGGGCAACGCATACTATTCGTTCGACAGTGCCGACGAGTTGAACGCACAACGTGCAGCACATGAGGCAAAAGGGGAAACATTCATGTATAATGCCGCCACCCGCAAGCACATGAAGAATTCACTCAACATGAGCGCGGACGAAGTAAAAACCCTTTTGGATAGCGGTGCAAATTACGTGATTCGCTTCAAGATGCCGGAAAACGAAGATTTGCTATTACACGATATTATCCGGGGAGAAGTACATTTCAATACCTCTCTTCTGGACGACAAAGTACTGTTTAAAGCAGACGGAATGCCCACGTACCATTTGGCAAACATCGTGGACGATCATCTGATGAAGATTTCGCACGTGATCCGCGGTGAAGAATGGTTACCCTCCCTCCCGCTACACGTACTCCTGTACCGGGCTTTCGGTTGGGAAGATACCATGCCGGAGTTCGCGCATCTGCCGTTGATTCTGAAACCCGTCGGCAACGGGAAACTCAGCAAACGTGACGGTAACAAAATGGGCTTCCCCGTGTTCCCCATGGAATTTACCGATCCGGAAACCGGTGAAAAATGGCACGGCTACAAGGAAGACGGTTATCTGCCCGATGCCTTTATCAATATGCTTGCCCTATTGGGCTGGAATCCCGGCACGGAGCAAGAAATATTTTCTCTGTCCGAATTGTGCGAGCAATTCACGCTGGAACGCGTAAATAAATCAGGCGCCCGCTTCAACCCGGATAAGGCAAAATGGTTTAATCACAAGTACCTCGTGGAAAAGAGCGATGCCGATTTGGCTGTCATATTAAATGAATTACTTGCAAAGGACGGTATTTCTTACGATATGAAGAAACTGGAGAAGATTTGCCATTTACTGAAAGAAAGAGCAAACTTCGTGGCAGATATTTACAATTCGTCACAGTATTTCTACAAAGCCCCGCAAAGTTATGACGAAAAAGGGGTGAAAAAATTCTGGAAAGAAGGAACACCCGCACTGATGCAAGAGCTAGTCGGAGTACTGGAAAACGTACAAGACTTTACCTCCCCCAACACGGAAGAAGCCGTGAGGGAATGGGTTACGGCAAAAGAAATGGGTTTCGGTAAGGTTATGAGTCCGTTCCGATTGGCTATTATCGGTGCCGCCGATGGTCCTCATTTATTTGACATTATTGAAATTTTAGGGAAAGAAGAAACTTTAACACGACTTCACCGTATTATAGATATATTGCGATAACTCTATTAAACAAAAACCAAAAACTAAAAGTTGGAAAAGATCACACTGACCCTTTCTAACTTTTAGTTTTTAATACCGAAACGCATGGATATCTCTTGGAATAACGTGTTGCTGGCTTTCACGCTAACTTTATTTGCCGGACTATCGACCGGAATTGGTAGTGCCATTGCTTTTCTGACGAAGAAAACGAACAAGAAATTCCTGTCCCTCTCGCTGGGATTCAGCGCAGGAGTGATGATATACGTCTCTTTCGTGGAGTTGTTTCCTACCGCTAAAGAATCCATCGAGGAAGTGTACGACGGCAAGATTGCCGATATTATCACGGCTATCGCTTTCTTTTGCGGCATGGGACTTATTGCCGTTATCGACAAATTGATTCCTTCCTACGAGAACCCGCACGAGGTAAAATCCGTCGAGAGCATGGCGCAACAACCTCATGACAAGAAATTAATGCGCATGGGGATATTCTCGGCTCTCGCCATCGGTATCCACAACTTCCCGGAAGGTCTGGCTACTTTTATTGCCGGACTGTCTAACCCGGAAATAGCATACCCGATCGCATTCGCTATCGCCATTCACAATATCCCGGAAGGGATTGCCGTATCGGTTCCCATATTCTTTGCCACGGGCAACCGAAAAAAAGCATTCAAACTGTCTTTTCTTTCCGGCTTGTCCGAGCCCCTCGGAGCTATTATCGGCTTCGTTCTAATCTATTTCTTCATCGGGATTAATGCCGTTGTCCTTGGCGTTCTGTTTGCCCTTGTAGCAGGCATCATGGTATTCATCTCTCTTGACGAACTTCTCCCTACCGCCAAAGAATACGGCGCACATCATTTGTCTATTTACGGACTCGTTACCGGAATGGGGCTTATGGCTTTTAGCCTGTTACTGTTCTAAAGATAAAGGCTCGATTTAACCGAGCCTTTATCTTTAGAATTTATTCCGATGAATTTTACTTTCATCGTATTTATCTTTCGCTTTTTGCGGACCATCGGGATAACCGACAGGAATGATACAAAGCGGCACAAATTGTTCGGGCATAGCCGTGTATTTCCGAACAACCCCGATGCGATCCTCGTAAGGATAAGCCGCCGTCCATACAGCTCCCAACCCGAGAGCCTCAGCAGCCAAGAGAATATTCTGCGTTACTGCCGAACAGTCCACGTACCAATAAGAAGAACGAGTAGAATCACCACAAACGACAATAGCCATCGGTGCTTGTGCCAACATTTTGGCATAAGGCAGACTTGCAGCCATCGAATCAAGCGCTGCCCGATCGGTTACCACGACAAATTCCCACGGACGTCTGTCCATCCCGGAAGGTGCAGCCATTCCCGCCTTCAACATAGCGGTAATCTTCTCTTCCTCTACTTCTTTCTTCAAATACTTGCGTACACTCTTGCGTGCCGCGATATTTTCCAAAACAGCCTTGGTCTTCAAAACCGGATCATCTTGTTGTTTCGCGTCTCCCATACATGATGTTTTTAAAAATACAATCACCAATACTACGGCAAGCAGAACGTAAAAGGTATTAAATTTCTTCATTTTCTTCTTCATTTATTTTTTCAATAACGCTTCTATCCGCTGGCGATAAGCCTTTGCACCTTCTTTCACGTTCTCGGCTCCGGCAGGTGTCGCCACGCCATAGACCACGTGAGGCGTTTGCCAGACCATGCCCGAGTGATTAGCCGTCAACTGGTAAGGACGCAATAACTCGTCCATCGTAAAATGATTCCTGCCTCCGGAACGATACGCCTCGTATTCCGAACCCGTTGTCGTGGCCACCATTAACGGTTTCCCTTTCACCACCTCGGTTTGTGCCAAGGGCGTGAAAATCTCATCCAACCACTTTTTCAACTGTGAAGGCGCACTCGCCCAATAAAACGGGAATTGAAACACAACCGCTTTCGCCTCCGATAAAATTTTCTTGTGCGCCTCGGCGTCAAAAGACTTGGCGTACAAATCCAGAATTACCACTCCCGGAATATCTTTCACGGCATCAATCAATGCCTTATTCGCCTGTGACTCCTTGAAATTTGGGTGAGCCAACAAGATCACTACATTTCCTGAATTCTTTGCTTTTTCCATTTTCTCTGCATTTAAAGCACCCGCGGAAAAAATAACCGCAAGTATTAATACAATTGTTTTCATAAGCTTAATTTACAGTTTGCAACTTCGAATATACGAAAAAAACGGTTTCCCCCCTTAAACTTCTTACAAAATAAAAGATACTTGCAAATCCATATTTAAATTCAATATCGGGAATGTTTCCGGTTAAACGACTATTCATTTTTATAAATGTAACCGAATTTTAAAAATTACGTAAGAAATATAGCATTTATTGTCACAACAAATGAAAAACATATAATATTACATTATCATGAAGACAGCGAAATACGTACTTGCACTAGACCAAGGGACAACCTCCTCCCGCGCCGTGCTTTTCAACCATGACGGAAATATTGTCGCCATGTCACAGAAACCAATCGAACAACACTTCCCTCACCCGGGTTGGGTGGAACACGATCCTAGCGAAATCTGGTACACGCAATCCTCCGTGGCCGCCGAAGTTATCGCCAAAGCAGACCTCACGGGACTGGACGTGGCTTGTATAGGTATCACAAACCAACGTGAAACCACGATCATTTGGGACAGGGAAACCTCTATGCCCGTCTATCGCGCCATCGTATGGCAAGACAGGCGTACTGCCGATATCTGCCGGGAATTGCAAGAAAACGGATATACTGAAATGATCCGGGAGAAAACGGGATTACTGATTGATGCTTATTTCTCCGCCACAAAAATCAAATGGATTCTCGATAATGTCGAAGGTGTACGTGAACGGGCTGAAAAAGGAAAGTTGTGTTTCGGTACGGTAGACAGTTGGCTCGTGTGGAAGTTCACGCACGGACGGGTACACGTGACGGATGTCAGCAATGCTTCCCGCACGATGCTGTTCAATATTCACACGTTGCAATGGGATAAAGAGTTACTGGAACTTTTCGACATTCCCGAAGCTATACTTCCGGAAGTAAAAAGCAGCAGCGAAGTCTATTCGGAAACCAGTACAACTTTGTTCTCGACGAAAATCCCGATCTCCGGAATAGCCGGCGACCAACAATCCGCCCTCTTCGGGCAACTCTGCCTTGAACCGGGAATGACGAAAACGACATACGGTACCGGATGTTTTATGGTCATGAATACCGGAAGCGAAGTCGTAAAATCGGAAAACAACCTGTTAAGCACCATCGCGTGGAAAATCGGTGACTCCGTTACTTACGCCTTGGAAGGAAGTGTATTCGTGGGGGGAGCAGCCATCCAATGGCTACGGGACGGGATGCAACTGCTCAGGACTGCCTCGGAAAGTGAGGCTCTCGCAACATCCGTTCAAGATAACGGGGGAGTTTATTTTGTTCCCGCTCTCACGGGAATGGGTGCCCCTTACTGGGATCAATACGCCAGAGGTGCCATTCTCGGAATCACACGAGGAACAACTCCCGCACATATTGCCCGGGCAACACTGGAAGGAATTGCATTCCAAGTGTACGATATTTTAAAAGCCATGGAGCATGACACTCACCGCCAATCTCTCGAATTACGGGTAGACGGAGGTGCTGTTGCCAACAATTTCCTGATGCAATTCCAAAGTGACATCAACAGAACACACGTGGTTCGCCCCCAGATTCTGGAAACAACAGCTCTCGGTGCGGCTTATCTCGCCGGATTGGCAATCGGTTTCTGGCGTGACACGGAAGAACTGCGCAAACAATGGAACATCAACAAGGAGTTCTCCCCTGTTGCGACAGAAGAAGAGGTCGACAAACTCCTTCACATGTGGCATAAAGCTATCGAAAGAGCCCGTAACTGGGAAGAACTGTAAAACGATAATCACAAATCTAAAATCATAAATTCTCCATGTCACCATTTATAGCAGAGCTACTCGGAACAATGACGATGATCCTCTTGGGTGACGGCGTAGTAGCCAACGTCGTGCTAAAAAAGACCAAAGGATTTCAAGGTGGTTGGATTACCATCACCACGGCATGGGCACTTGCTGTTTTTGCAGGAGTCGTCATCGCCGGTCCATATAGCGGGGCCCACTTGAATCCCGCCATTACAATAGGTTTCGCCATCGCGGAAAAATTCCCGTGGGCAAGTGTACCTTCTTACGTGATCGCTCAAATGCTGGGTGCCGCCATGGGTGCGTTCCTCGTGTGGATTGTCTACCATGACCACTTTAAGGTCACGGACGACCCCGGGGCAAAACTCGGTGTATTCTGCACGGCTCCCGAAATCCGACATAACGTGGTAAACTTCGGGGGTGAGCTTATCGCCACCTTCGTATTGATGTTCTCGGTATTCTATATTACCGGGGCTGAACTGATAGCCGATGTCGATACAACTACCCCTATCGGATTGGGTTCGGTCGGTGCAATTCCCGTATCCTTCATCGTATGGGTAATCGGACTTTCTTTAGGCGGAGTCACCGGATATGCCATCAATCCCGCCCGAGATTTCGCACCCCGTGTAATGCATGCCATCCTCCCGATTCCGGGAAAAGGAAGCAGTCAATGGGATTACGCGTGGATTCCTATCTTAGGGCCATTAGCCGGCTCACTTGTGGCAGCGGTGATTTATATGATTGTATAGAAGTTTGTAAAGTTGTAAGGTTTATAAAGTTTGTAAAGTGACAGGCGTTACGCAAGGCGCAAAGAGCTTTACAGACTTTATAAACTGCCCTCCTCGCTATCCGTTTCCCCGTTCTCCCCACTTTGGAGTCCTAACACGTCTTTTGCATTCAAAGGAGATATTGCAGACGTACTTGTTTCCTCTTCCAATTTTAACCGGGCTTCCTGAGCCACGCTTCCCCCTCTACGGGCAACTTCCAAATGCTCGTTAAATGATTCCGGATTACGTACTTCCGATATTTTCGTGGTAGACAATTCTGCAAGCATACTTAATACCAATTCGGTATTCGTCATATTATCCCGTAGATTTTCTTTCCTCAATCCTTTAAATGACTTGTATTCCTTTGCAGTCATTCCCGCCCACGTTTTGTAGATAATATCAGTCAGAGAAGCAAATTGCACTCCCTCTTGCAATCCCCTACGTTTCCATTCGTCCGTCAGGTCTTTACGGATTTCTATACTTTTAAGCCGTTGGTTTATCCAATTATCGGAATAACCCAAACGTTTATAATCCAACATCGCCTGCTCAATAGACAACTCCGGATCTTGCATTTGATCTAAACGCTCTTTAGCAACCTGTGCCATCCATAACTTGAATGGCTCTGCTTTAGGGGAAGGAATGGATTGTATTAATCGGAATAGTTGTTCTGTATTAGCGACATCCGTCAATCGCATTTTACCGTCTTCGGCAAGTAATTTCAACTGGCTACAATTTGTAGCCGTTTCACTTCCCTCCTTTTTCAAACGGTTTTTTAGCACACTCCAATACTTTCTTGGATTATCACTTTCCGTCAAAATCGCGATAACGTCAATAATAGAGAAATACCATTCTTCCTTATCGCTATCCCATACCGTACGAACTTTCTTTTCCTCGAAAACCTTTATTGCATTCTGTTTTGTCATATTCACCGAATTTATCCTTTATTCCCCCTTGTATCGCTCCTCAATCTTATCAAACACTTCCCACAACGTTTCTATGGTCGGGGCTTGCAGCATTTGAATCCGCAAATCACGGAAATGGGGCAATCCTTTGAACATACAAGCCATGTGCCGACGCATGTGGAATAATCCCCGCACTTCATCCAACCATTCTTGGGATAACAGTATTTGTTCCTTGATAATCTCTATTTGTTCGTGCAGGGGCAATTCGGGTAGAATCTCCCCCGTTTTCATATAATGTTTGATCTGTTGAAATATCCACGGCTTACCGATCGTGGCACGCCCGATCATTACCCCGTCCACACCGTAACGCTCGAAAGCTTCTTTTACCTTTTCCGGGGTGTCGATATCACCGTTTCCGATGATCGGGATCTTTATCCGGGGATTTCGCTTCACTCCGGCGATAGGCTCCCAATCTGCCTCACCCTTGTACATCTGGGAACGGGTGCGCCCGTGAATAGCCAAAGCACTAATCCCGACATCCTGCAATCGTTCTGCCACATCGTCAATGATAATATTCTCGCAATCCCAACCCAAACGAGTCTTTGCAGTAACGGGGATCTTCACGGCCTGCACGATCTGCTTTGCCATTTCCACCATTAAAGGTACATCCCGAAGCATTCCTGCTCCCGCCCCTTTCGCGGCAACCCTTTTCACGGGACACCCAAAATTTATATCTATAAAATCAGGCTGCACTTCTTCAACAATCTTTGCCGCCTCGACCATCGAATCAATAAAGCGACCGTATATCTGAATGGTTACCGGACGTTCGGACTCCTCTATCGTCAACTTCTTCACGGTCTTGTTTATGGAACGCACCAACGCATCCGCCGATACAAATTCCGAGTAGAGCCAATCCGCCCCGTATCGCTTACAGAATTTCCGGAAAGGGGGATTTGTAACCTCTTCCATCGGCGCCAAAATCAACGGCCGCTCACCTACGTCTTTTCCTCCGACTATCATCTTCAATCAAATAAGTTTTGCCACAAAAATAATAATTTCTATCTTTAACACACGAAATAAACAGCACGGATATGGCTATAATAAAATTTATTCTTATCGGATTACTTGCAACTTTCGCCCCACAGAAAGAGGAATGGGTAAAAATAAGAGGCGACTACCAAATCACGTTCCTTTTCCCTAGCCGGGGCGAACGTCTGAAAAAAGACGTGAATGACATCCGTTCATGGATATACCAAACGAAAAACGTAACCTGTGTTTTCGGGGTTGTATGCACGCAATTGACGAAAGAAAAAGGTATCCTTGATGCTTACACGGTCAACCAGCTATATCTCGCCATGAAGAAAGAATCAGTTTCAATGCCGACCGCTAAACTCACCAGCGAGAAGCGTATACCGTCAAAAAATGTCGAGATATGGGAGATTACCTACACGATAATGAAAGAGCTTGAAGAGATGACGTACTATAAAAGATTTATTTTCAGAGATAATTGTATGTATCAAGTATCTATAGGTGCGAATACGAAAGACTTGGAAGAACTCATCCCGCAGAAAAATAAATTCTTCAATTCTATTACTTTTTTGGACAACTCCAATAAATAAGAAACACAACCAACAAAAAATAAATCACCATGAAAAGTATTATCATTCCCTTGGCATTATTGCTGTCGATTCCCGTTATGGCGCGGGACAACGGGACAGGCACGAGCGACACTCTAAGACGTGACGTCAAAGAAATACACTTGCAGGATAGAGAAACAAGCGGACAAGTCAAGAAATCGGAAATATTAAGCGATCCCATCCACCGACACATATACCAACGGAGCCAAAATCCACGGTTCCGGGGACACTGGAGCGGATTTAATCTTGGATTTGCCGATTTCGGGGATTATGATATTGTTCCGGGCGGCTCTCCATTCATGGACTTGCAACGCAAGAATTCACTGGTAATGCAATTCAACATGTTCCAATACAGTATGCGTCTGAATAAATTGAATAATTTCGGGCTTGTTACCGGACTGGGATTAGAATACCAACGCTTCCGTTTCGAGCACAAAAACAGTATTCAACGGGGAGAAAACGGGAAAATATATCCGTTGGAAATAGATCATGTAAAGAAGAGTTCATTGAAAAACCTTTATCTCACCGTTCCCTTGATCTGTGAATGGCAATTCCCCGCGAAAAATCACCGCCGGGCATACGTGGGGGCCGGAATCATGGGCGGGTTAAGATTACACACGAAAACCAAAGTCGTGTACAAAAACGAGAACGGGGACAAACGTCGCTACAAAAAAGCGGGAAATTACAGCATGAACCCGGTAAAAGCAGACATTGTTGCCCGTGTAGGATACGACAAACTGGCACTGTGGGGCAGCTATACCCTCAACCGTATGATGAAATCAGGCAAAGCTCCTGATTTACACCCGTATGTTATCGGGTTCGGGGTAAACTTCTAAGAACGTTTAAAGTTAAAATTTAGAGTTATCATTAAATCACAGAATTAATAATCTTTATTGAGTTGTTTTTCACCTTTTTAAATCACTGTGTCACAACATTTCATACGTTGTGACGTAAAAACTATTACTTCCGGGATACTCCAAAAAGTACCCTCCATTCGACCAACGGTTCGCCCGTTCTAAAGATCGGAACTTATACGTTATATAAATATACATAAAGAGATGAAAACAACACTATTAGCGCTGTTTATATGCCTTTTCGGCATAAACGGCTTGAAGGCTCAGGATGCCAACTCGTCCACATCGGCATCCAACGTCCGTCAAGACAGTGCCTTCAAAAATGAGAAAGAAAAGAAAGTCCGTTTCAACGGACACGTGGCAGGGATTTACGGTGGATTCATCACCTTTGGTAAAAGCGATTATTCCGCTTACAAGAACAAAGATTTCATGAAACTAAAGCTACAAACCTCCTACACCGTGGCTCTCAACATCATTGAAATCAACATCGGGCTACAAAAACAAAAAAACACTGTTGGTATCGTGGCAGGCATCGGGGCCGAATTCCAAAACATGGAGTTCGACAACAAAATCGCTATCCATAAAAACAAAAAAGGCATCATAGAACCTTTCACCTATGACGAGGGCTCCATCTCTTCCAGCAGATTGAGAGTACTCTCTGCAAACATCCCGTTAATGCTCGAATTTCAATCCCCGTCCAATAAAACAAGCCGTTTCCATTTCAACATGGGAGTCGTGGGTTCATACAATTTCATCACACAAACTAAGGTAAAAATTACAGAGAATAAATTCCCTCACAAAAGCAAAACGATCAGTAACCGGGGAAACCTGAATATGCCCCGTTTCAATTTTGACCTCATGGCACAAATGGGTGGTAATCACTTTGCCGTATGGGCCCGCTACGGAATAACCCCTCTATTCGAGAAAAATAAAGGTCCGGAATTACATCAAGTAAGTTTCGGTGCTGCCATTCTGTTTTGAAAATTCATGAGGTCAATAGATGCATCTATTGACCTCATGAATTTTTAATTTACCTTCAATCGCTCCCATCGAAATCACAGAATCATAATCTTTAATTCCAAATATTTTCAATAGTCCGCTTGTTTTTATAAATTCGTCCCTCAAATACTCAACACAAATTTTATAAAAATGAGAAAACTATTCCTATTCTTATCCTTAGGTATTTTCTTGTTCTCTTGCAAAGAGGCAAAGAAAGAAACCAAACAACCCAGTCCCTATCAGCCACTTGCTGACCAATACGCGGAGTTCACCTTGACAACTGATGTTAGCAAACTAACGGAAAACGAGAAAAAGATGATTCCCATCCTTATCGAAGTGGCGGACATCATGGAGAATATTTTCTGGCAAAACGCTTATGGCGACAAGGCTGCGTTGATGAAACCATTCGCGCAAGACTCGGCAGCCTTGAAATATCTTTCTATTAATTACGGACCGTGGGATCGTTTGAATGCCAACAAGCCTTTCATTGACGGCGTGGGAGCGAAACCGCTGGGAGCGAACTTCTACCCGACGGATATGACAAGAGAAGAATTCGACGCTTTGAAAGACCCTCGCAAGACGGATTGGTACAGTATCATCCGCCGGGATGACAAAGGGAATCTCGTCGTGATCCCTTTCCATGAAGCATACCTGCGAGAAGTTGCCAAAGCCTCCGAGTTATTGAAACAAGCCTCCGAGTTGGCAGAAGATCCCGGCTTGAAGAAATACTTGTCATTAAGAGCACAAGCCCTTCTTGATGACGATTATCTTGCCAGTGACCTCGCTTGGATGGATATGCAAGACAACACGCTGGATTTCGTGGTTGGTCCTATCGAAACTTACGAAGACCAACTTTACGGGTACAAGGCATCCCATTCCGGACAAATCCTCGTGAAAGATAAAGAATGGAGTAAACGCCTGTCAGAATACGCTCAATACTTGCCCAAGCTGCAAAACAACCTTCCCGTGCCCGCCGCTTACAAGAAAGAGAAAGCGAACGCCAACCCGGACATGAACGCGTACGACGTGATTTACTATGGCGGAGATTGCAATGCCGGAAGCAAGAATATCGCCATCAACCTGCCGAACGACCCGAGAGTACACGCTGCCAAGGGAAGCCGCAAATTGCAATTGAAAAACTCCATGCAGGCAAAGTTCGAGAAAATGGTTGTTCCTATCTCTAAATTGGTTATCGCACCCGAGCAACAGAAATACGTGAATTTCGACGCCTTCTTCGAGAACGTGATGTTCCACGAAGTTGCCCACGGTCTTGGAGTGAACTACACGATCAAAGACAAAAAAGACGTGCGTTCCGCCTTACAAAACTACTACACTTCCATCGAGGAAGGGAAAGCGGATATCCTCGGGTTATTCTGCGTGACGAAATTAGCGGAATGGGGTATTCTTGAAAACAAAGACCTCATGGATAATTACGTGACCTTTATCGCCGGTATCTTCCGTTCCGTACGTTTCGGTGCTGCCAGCGCACATGGCAAAGCGAACATGATGCAATTCAACCATTTCATGGAAAGCGGAGCCATCACGAAAGACGAAACGACCGGATACTACACGATCGACTTCGAAAAGATGAAAAAAGACATCGAAGTCATCGCCGGGGAATACATCACGATCGAGGGTAACGGAGATATCGCAACTGCCACGAAACTCGTTGCAGAGAAAGGCGTTGTACCCCCGACACTGCAAAAAGACCTTGACCGCATCGCCGGAGCAGGTATCCCGAAAGATATTTTCTTCAAGCAAGGAACAAAAGTCCTCGGACTATAATAAAAAGTCCCTTCATAAATAAAGGATGTCTAACAAAAGGCATCCTTTATTTATTGTAAATAAATCAATTAGTAATTAGCCAACACCTTTTTCCAAGCCACACGACAAATAACATATTCCATCAACACCGCCAATACCCACATGCTCGCGATAGCTATCCAAATGCCATACCACGACAAGCGCTGGGACAGGGTATGTACTCCCCCTATCACGAGCCACACGAAGATCAATGCCAGCATCCGCAATATATTTCGTCCCGAATCGGTCGTTCCCTTCTCCTTGGAAAAAGGAAAAAGCAACCCGGAAAACCAAAGATACACGTAACTCACAAGCGTATTCACGGCAAGAATCATCAGCAAATCCGGAATAATCACCCAATGCAACCTCACGACGAAAACAGCAGACAATGCGACATACACGGGAAGATAATACTTCACGTACAACGCCTTGTAACTGCCGAGGATCAACGCCCCCGGGCGGGCAAGCGGTCTTGAACGATACAACCACAGCAAATCCCCTTTCTCCATGATCGACATAGCCATCAATATCCCGATACTCACCATCGATGTCATGTAAAACGGGATATAAAACCCAATCCCCCCGGTGTCGCGTCCTTTGTAAATAAAGAATACCGCCAGAAACACCGTGTAGATAATCATCGGGAGCACTGCCTGACGGAATTTCAGATTCCCCTGCGTCAACCGCCATCCCAGCACGAAACCGGAAACCTGCACGGGACTCCACGCGAATAGCCGGGCCAGCGAGTAAAGCCAACCGTCCTTGCCTTTTTTCCGTCCCTTACCCGCGGTCGCGGCATATTCATCAATTATTCCCATTTTTCTCGAAAAATAGGGTGCCAGATAAACCACTGCGATCCAACCGAACAACAACACCCCTGTTACCCCGGATAACGCCATCACCAAAACAGGAATAGTAAAGTGCTGTATAATCAACGTGAACGCCATAAAATAACAGGAAGGGGTAAAATACATCCACGTTGACGGATGAAACATATCCAGTTGTATCTCCCGAATCACCGTTCCCACCAATTGATAGCTCAACGCGACGGAGACGACCAGAATAACCTGAGCATAACTCATCACCCGTGCAAATTTATCTACCGCGATAAAACGCATCACCCCGAGATAAATCACGTTCGCCAGTAATAAAGTAAAAAGCGTATTCAAGAAAACAGATATAATAAAGAGTCCACCCGTCAACACTCCCTGCCAAAAAAAGACAACAATAGAGGGAATCAAAGACATACAACCCGATAGAAAAAACATATATGATAACATCGTCACCAGACGGGCAGTCAGGATTGTCTTGGAATTTACGGGCAAACGTTGTAGAATCTGATTATCATTCCGGTCGAAAAGCAACCGCGAGTATTCCATCATAAAACTCATCATAAACATGATCATCAAGTAGGAATGGAACAACAAAAGCGACACTTCAAACGTCCCGGACATGACCCCGAACAGGAAAAACACGGTACCGTATATCCCGAACGCAATACCTTGCCGCAATAACGTATTCGAGCTTTCCTTTTTCCGTTTAGACCTGTCGATACGATCATATTCCGTGAGTTTCACCGTCACGATAGCCACCATCCTGTCAAAGTCAACACCCATACGCGTGAACACTCCGCGGAAAAGTCGCAAAATCCAAATTACAGCCTTAATCATTGTTCTTTATTTTCAAACACATCAACCATCCGTTCCGCTTGAACCACCTGCCCTGATGCCCCGATCAGACTCGTGAAAAGGCTCTCCAAAGAACCGACACTCGCTTGTTCCATCAATTCATGAACAGTTCCATTAGCTATAATTTTCCCCTCGTTGAGCAAAATCACCCGTGTCGCAATCTTCTCCACGACATCCATCAGATGAGAACAGTAAAAAATCGTCTTCCCCTCTTTCGCCAGTCGGGCAATCATCTCCTTCACGATAATAACGGCATTGGCATCCAGACCATTCAACGGCTCATCCATAAAAATAACCTCCGGGTTATGCAACAAGCCGGAAATGATATGTATCTTTTGTTTCATCCCCTTGGAAAAACTCAACATCCGTTCGTTTGCATTATCCCGCATCTCGAACAATAAAAGTAATTCTTCCACCTTCTTAACCACATCCGCCCGCTCCAACCCGTACAACGTACCTATAAATTCGAGATATTCCATCGGAGTCAAATGCTCGTACATGATCGCATTCTCCGGAATATAACCAATCCGCTTCTTGATTTCTATATCGTTCTTCCTCAAGTCGTATCCCAATACATTAACCTCTCCGGCATATTCCTCCATCAGCCCACACATGATCTTCACCGTGGTGGATTTACCCGCCCCGTTACTCCCAAGGTAGCCAATCACCTCTCCCGCGCAAACCTCCATGTCTATTCCCTTCAAGACCTGCAGTTCCTCTTTCCCCTTCCGAAAACTTTTCTTTAAACCGGATACCCGGAGCACGCTGTCGTTCATCATATATTTATGCCGTTCGTTATTAATTAAGAATGCTTCAAAAATGGAATAAAGCCTCATGACTTTATCGTCACAAGGCTTTATTCCATTTTGTTGCCCCACTAGGATTCGAACCCAGACAGACAGAACCAGAATCTGTAGTGCTACCATTACACAATAGGGCAATTGTTTTATTGCGGTGCAAAGATAGTAGTTTTTTGGGATTTCAAAAAACTACTATCTATTTTTTCATTTCACTTCAATATTTTTTGATACTCGTCGTCATTAGCCAACACTTCCAACGCCTTGGCGATATGTTTGTCTTTACGGATATGATATTCCAGCACTCCTTCCTGCATATAATAACGCTCCATAAGTTGATCGGCCAATATATCGGAAATCTCATTCTTAAACGAATCCAGATCCCGATCTATTGAATGCCCGAGGTCATTTTTCAACGCTTCAATCTGACCCGATATCTGATCGTAATATTTCTCATCCCGCGCGGTCTTTACCAGTTTATCCAACATGGCTTGAGTGGCTGTTTCATACTCGAATTTCTTCGTTTTCAAGTATTCCTTGAACTCGTTGAACAATTCATCGGTCAATTCAAATTCCGAAGGAGCAGGCAATGTAGGATGTTTTGCCGCGTATTCGTTCACGAAATCAAACACCATATCCTGCATCACCAATTCCTGTGAAACCCGGGCGTATTTCTCCGGCTCGATCTTGATATCCGGCGTGATACCCCCACCGTCATACACGGTGCGTCCGGCTTTTGTCTTAAACGGTTTTATCAAAGAATCGGGAATCACGCCCACGCTTCCGTCCGGGTTACGATGCGCGTAATCCACCGCTTGAATACAACGTCCGCTAGGGATGTAATATTTTGCCGTGGTGACTTTCAATTTCGTGTTGTACACGAGGTCACGAGTGGTCTGAACCAAGCCTTTCCCGAAAGAACGCTCTCCCAGAACGACAGCCCGGTCATAATCCTGCAAAGAGCCGGATAATATCTCGGCAGCCGAAGCTGAAGCCCGGTCTATCAACACGGCAAGCTTCATGTCGGGCAATAACGGGTTCTTGCTCGTGGTATATTCTTTATCCCACTGCTTCATCTTGCCCTTGGTGCTCACGATCAGAGAACCTCTCGGCAAAAAGAAATTGGCGATCTCTACCGCTTGATCAAGCAATCCGCCCCCGTTACCCCGGAGATCAAGTACCAAAGACTGTGCCCCTTTATTTTTCAACTCCATGATCGCTTTCCGTACATCATCGGCAGCCTTATCCGTGAAACTGGTGAAATAGATATACCCGGTCTGATCATTCAACATCCCGTAGTAAGGCACACTCGGCATTTGCACGATTTCGCGCAACACCCTCTTTTCCATGGGTTTGTCTTCACCCACCCGCTGAACTTTCAAAACGACCTCTTTACCCGGTTGCCCTTTCAAGCGGGAACTCACGTATTCAACGGTTTTTCCTTTCATGTTTTCCCCGTCGATGGATAAAATCAAATCACCCGGTAGCAAGCCTGCCTTATGGGAAGGTGAATTCCGATAAGGTTCACGGATAACCACGTAATCTCCTTTTATCCCGATAATAGAACCGATTCCGGCATATTCTCCGGTAGTCATCATCTTAAATTCATCTATTCTGGACTCCGGGTAAAACTCGGTATAAGGGTCTAATTTCTTCAACATAGCGTCAATACCGTCCTTCACCATTTTCTCCGGCTGAACATCATCCACGTAAAAAAGATTCACATCCCTGAAAAGCGTGGCAAAAATATCCAATCCCTTGCTAATCTGGAATCTTTTGTTATCCTCCTTCAATCCCAACATCCCGAAAGCCAATAACAACACTCCCGAGATGATAATAATAACGCGTGTATTTTTTCTCATAACCTTATTTTAATATCAAAATCTAGCGAAATTAGTATATATCCGACAAAATAGCAAATTTTAAGGCACCGGATCGTAACCGGAACCACCCCAAGGGTGACAGGAACATATCCGTTTTATTGCCAGATACAATCCTTTTATTGGTCCGTGCTTGCGTAACGCCTCCACTGCATATTGCGAACAAGTCGGGGTATAACGACAGCTCGGGGGCGTCCATGGTGAGATACAAAGCTGATAGAACTTAATCGGAATCAGCAATATTCCTACCATTATCTTTTTCAATATAGACCAGAATTTTTTTAATAGCACCGGTGATTGCTTTTTCTATTTTATGAAATTCAAAGATATCATCTTGCAAATATATAAACAAGATGTCGATTGTTTTACCTTCCGGGATAGCGGAATACAATGTTTGTTTGTTCAATCTATACCCCTCACGCACCAAACGTTTTACCCGATTACGTTTTACCGCCCGTTTGAAACGTTTCTTCGAAACACTGATTGCCACGCGTGCCGGAGCATCTTTCTCATCCCTCGCGTAGAAACGGTATACAACGCGCAAAGGATAACTCACGAAACTTTGTCCCGAGGCTAACAATGCCTCGAAACCTGCCTTGTGACACAAGCGTTCCTCTTTGCTAAACGTGTATTTGATCGTTTCTTCCATGTGATAAGGGGTGTAAAACACCCCGGTTTATAAAGTTTATAAGGTTCATAAAGTTTATAAAGTAATGACCTTACGGACTTTATGGACCTTATAGAGAATGGTTGACCAAAATTTTCCAGAAAATTGTTCAAAAAGTGCTTAGATGCAAGGCTCTGATTCACAAAGAAGAGGGAGCGTACTAAAGTACGTGACCGAATCTTGGGGAAGCAGGAACGCGGCAGATGAGTACTTTTTGAACAATTTTCATTTTGATTTATTTTCTTTGTTGTAAGCCTTAATAAACTGTTCCAAAGCCATCGTCATCGAGGGAGCTTTCTCCGTCGGGGCTTTTATATCCAACCTTAACCCGGCTTCAATAGCAGCTTCTGCTGTCGCCTCTCCAAAGGCAGCGATAATCGTTTGCCCCTGTTCAAAATCAGGATAATTCTGAAACAAAGACTTGATTCCGGCAGGCGTGTAGAAAGCGATAATATCAAACTCCTTCAAGTCCGGGATATCATTTGCCACTTCATTAGCTACCGTCCTGTAAAACACGACTTTCGTGTATTTCAGCTTTAACTCGTCCATTAAAGCGGGAATATTCTCCTTGTGAACATCAGAAACCGGAACAAGGAAATTCTCGGTTTTATGCTTTAACAAGATTTTCGTCATATCCTCCACTTTCTTATCCCCGTAGAAAATCTTCCGTTTACGGTACACGATATACTTCTGCAAATAAAACGCTATCGCCTCTGAAATACAGAAATATTTCATTGTATCGGGAACAGTCACCCGCATTTCCGTACAAATTCTGAAGAAGTGGTCAATAGCAGTACGACTCGTGAAAACGATTCCGGTAAAATCCAATATATTAATTCTTTCTTGTCGGAATTCCTTTGCCGTTACACCTTCAACCTTAATAAATGACTTGAATTCTAATTTCAAACCGAGTTCTTCAGCCAGATCAAAATACGGAGACTTGTCAGTTGTCGGCTTGGGCTGCGAAACTAATATCTTCTTAATTTTCAAGACTTTCTGTTTTTAAATTTAACCAAACTTTCTCGATTACACCAACAGCTTGTATAACACAAGCATCGGCACAATTTCGAGCCCACAAAGGTACAAAATCATATACAAAATTGAAACTTTGTAACCATATAATATTTTAATCAATCTTATAAATCTAAAAATCAAGAGGATGACGAACAAGGCGAATATCACGTGAAACAGGGTTGTTACAGCAGAAGATTTCACGAAAAACAAAGCCAAGACCAAAGGTGAAACAGACAATCCCAACACGATGCCGCTAACTCGCAAATTCAGTATAATATCCGAAGCACAATGCCGACTGTTAAACGTCCAGCCCAAAAGACGCACCGTTCCCAGCAACACGATATAATACCCGAATATGATCAGAAAATAAAACAACGCGTCCGAAAAAACAAAAGGCTCACTCGTCATAAAAGCAATCAACATTGCCAAAGACGAGAAAGACAGGCAAATAGATAAAAGTACAAAGGAATAATTCTGACGGGTACCCTCTGATATCAACGCCACATCCCTTTTCCTGCTGAAGAAATAGAAATATACCGCCGACAAAAATCCTCGTCCCTGCAAACGAAGTAAAGCGACAAGAACAAGAAAAACTACCATGTATGTTAAAATCCCGGTGGTAAGATGAAAATCCCATCCTTCCAGCGGGGTTGCATCCACCAACCCGATGTAATTCGTCAAGGTATCCATCGGTGGTGCCGGCATCCGGGAAACCGATTCTTCCAATAAAGAAGCCGGAAACACGCTCGAATCCCGCACCACACTATCCGCGACTTGTTCTAACATATTCAACCATCATTTAGTGTGCCTCGTACCAACTTTTCCCGTACCCGGTACCCACGGTCAAGGGAACCGCCAGACTCACCACGTGCTCCATGCAATCTATAACCAACTGCTTCAACTCCTCGATCTCCTCGTGGTGGCATTTAAAATTCAACTCGTCATGTACCTGCAATATCATCTTGGAACGCAACCCCCGCTCTTTGATTTTCTGATGAATACAAATCATAGCTTTCTTGATAATATCAGCCGCGGACCCCTGTATCGGGGCATTCACGGCATTCCTCTCCGCGACTCCGCGTACCACGGCATTTCTGGAATTAATATCCCTCAAGTAACGGCGACGCCCCATGATCGTTTCCACGTACCCTTGCTTGCGGGCTTTTTCCACGGATTCCTCCATGTAACGTTTCACCCCCGGGTACAAATTAAAATACCCGTCAATCAATTCTTTTCCCTCTTTTCGGGAGATTTTCAACCGTTCTGCCAATCCCCATGCCGAGATACCGTAAATAATCCCGAAGTTCGCCGTTTTAGCCCTCCGTCTCATCTCGGGAGTCACCTCGTTCAAGGGTACATGATATATTTTAGACGCCGTTTCCGCGTGAATATCCTCCCCGTTCAGGAAAGCATCAATCAGCCCGGGAGCCCCGCTCAAGTGAGCCATTAACCTTAATTCAACCTGCGAATAATCGGCAGAGAAAAAGCCATAATCGGGATCACCCGTGATGAACGCTTTCCGGATATTCCGTCCCTCTTCCGTCCGGATCGGGATATTCTGCAAATTCGGGTTCAAGCTGCTCAATCGTCCCGTGGCAGCCTCTGCCTGATTAAAATGCGTGTGGATTTTTCCGGTTCCCGGATCTATGTAAGTAGGCAGAGCCTCGGCATAAGTCGTCAGTAACTTTTTCAATCCCCTGTAATTCAAAATATGCCCCACGATAGGATGAGCCTCTTCCAATTTCGAGAGCACTTGCTCGGAAGTACTGTACTGCCCCGTTTTTGTCTTTTTATTCCCGGGGTCTATATTCATCCGGTCAAACAATACCTCCCCGAGTTGTTTGGGTGAACTGATATTAAATTCCTCCCCCGCTATCTCGTATATAATCTTTTCAGACTCCGCGATTTTCTCTTTCAATTCTTCCGACAATTCTTTTAATGCACCTTTGTCGATAGACACACCCTCGTACTCCATATCCGCCAACACCCCGACAAGCGGCATCTCCAACTCTTCAAACAATTTGTAGAGCCCGACATCCTTCAAAGCCTCCTCCAACTTACTCTTCAAGCGGAAAAGAATATCCGTCCTCTCCGCGTAATCCTTGTCTTTTTTGCTTCCTTCCTCCGGGAATAAAGACAATTGCGGGTTCTCGGTATTATCACCTTTAATCAAACGATAATTCAATAACTCCAAAGCCACCCGCTCCAACTCGTGCGAACTGTCCGGCTGCAACACGTAATGCGCTATCTTGATATCGAAAATCCGGTTCTTTATCTCGATCCCTACCCTTCTCAACCAAATAATATCGTCTTTCACGTCATTGGAAATCAAAATCTTCCCTTCATCCTCAAAAACCGGGGAGAGCGACCGTATCACCCGTTCCGCCTCCGCTTTCCCGGACGGAAGCCGTAAATAACAGGCACTATTCGATGCCGTGGAAAAACACAGGTAATCCGGGTAAGAATTATAAATTGTCCCGTCCCCGAAGATCGCATTCAACACGAATTCCGGGGCTTCTTTCAATGTCTGCAATAGCTCTTCCCGTTCCTCTTTCGTCGTCAATTCCCGGTATTCCACCTCTTCGGGATGTATCGTATCGACTAATTTCTCCTCGTGCTCTATCGCGAAAACTCGCTTCGCCAGAGAGAATAATTCCAATTCATTGAAAATCGGTTTTAAAACATCGTCTTTTATCTCGCCCAAGAATAAATCTGCAACATTCACGTCTGTCGGCACTTCCGTGTTGATCGTTACCAGTTCTTTCGACAGAAACACGGTATTTTGACAACACAACAGACTCTCTTTCTGTTTTCCTTTCAACTCCTCGATATGCCGGTACACCCCCTCGATACTCCCGTATTTATAAATCAAGGCCGCCGCACTCTTCGGTCCTATACCGGCACATCCCGGCACGTTATCGGCAGTATCTCCCATCAAACCAAGGATATCTATCACCTGTTCCACCCGCTCTATCCCGAAATGGTCAAGCACCTCCGGGATACCCCACACTTCCGATTTATTCCCCGATCTTCCCGGTTTATACATGAAAACTTTCTCGCTCACCAACTGCGCGTAATCCTTATCCGGCGTGATCATATACACTTGAAAACCCTCCTTTTCCCCTCGTTTTGCCAAAGTTCCCACCACGTCATCCGCCTCGAATCCGTCCACGGTGACACAAGCTATCCCCAACCCCTCGATAATCTTTTTGATATAAGGAATAGACTTTTTCAGGTCCTCCGGCATGGGCGGACGCTGTGCCTTATACTGCGGGAACATCTCGTGACGGAATGTCGGTCCCTCCGGATCAAAAACAACAGCCAGATGTGTCGGCTTCTCCAACTCCAGAATTTCCAGCAAAAAATTAAAAAAACCGAAAGTAGCCGATGTATTTATTCCCGTGGTAGTAATCCGGGGATTGTTTATAAACGCGTAATACGAACGGTAAATCAGTGCAAAAGCATCCAGCAAGTATAATTTTTTCTCCTCGTTAGTCATCATCTTTCCTTTTCAAATTATTTCTTACAAAGTTAGCCTTTTTCTTTTACACGGATAGCTACTTTGAAAAAAAGACATCAAAATTACGCGTTTCGCGTAACGCGAAACGCGTAATATCAAAGTCTACAGCCCTCCCTACAAACGCACACTCCATGATAGTTCCGACTGTCGTGGAGTCTTTCATCCAAAATCCATGACAATCGTGTCAAAATATTTTTTGCTGTTATCCTCCCTTTCTCGAGATGAGGTTTCGGTATATTCAGTTATTTTACTATAACAAATAATGAATATACCATGTACTTTTATATTATCAAATTTTATTCAATTTCAATTAAAATACTATTATTTCACCTTTGAAATAGGAATTGAATAGGAGATGAATGGGAGATGAATAGGAGTTGATATAAATCAAGTATAAAGTAGATACCTTATATTTATATATTATTTAACTTATCTTATCCTAAATTCAAGAGAAAAAAGGAGGTAATTTTTCCTTCAATTCTATTTTGATGTGGTTGCCATGTCTAAAATCCGAAATCACGTTCCTCTTTTAAAAGAAAAGAATATCTTTGAACTCGCAAACAAAGAAAGAAAAGATTAAATGACCTATCAATTGGATATACAACCTTGTCCGGAATGGAATTTGTTCACGCGATTACAGCGTCCGCTAGTCATTGCCGGACCTTGTAGCGCGGAAAGTGAAGAACAACTTTTTGAAACAGCAACCCTATTGAAAAACAACGGGATAGAAGTCCTGCGTGCCGGCATATGGAAACCGCGTACCCGCCCGAATTGTTTCGAGGGAATCGGAATGAAAGGATTACCTTGGTTACAGCATATCCAAAAAACTTTAGGGTTGAAGATATCCACCGAAGTTGCCAACGCCCACCATGTCGAGGCCGCTTTGAAACACGACATAGATATGCTTTGGATAGGGGCACGCTCAACCGCTAATCCATTTGCCGTTCAAGAGATTGCCGAAGCTCTTCGAGGTGTGGATATTCCCGTTTTCGTCAAAAATCCCGTCAACCCGGATATAGAACTTTGGATTGGGGCTTTTGAACGCCTTTATTTGCGCGGGATCAAAAAAATGGGAGCCATACACCGCGGCTTTTCTTCCTACAATAGCGCTCGCTATCGCAATACACCACAGTGGCAAATCCCTATCGAGTTAAAGCGACGCGTTAAACAATTGCCCCTCTTTTGTGATCCCAGTCACATCGGCGGGCACCGGGAATACATTCAAGAGATATCTCAAAAAGCCATGGATCTCGGTTTCGATGGTCTGATCGTGGAATCGCACGTTCATCCGGATTGCGCGCTAAGTGATGCTGCACAACAAATTACCCCGGTGCAGTTAAAGGAAATTCTAGAGCATCTGGTTATCCGGGAAGCACACCCGAACAACTCTGCCAATCATTTAATCATCGAGGAACTCCGGGAAAAAATAGATACCCTTGACTCTTCCATCATGGAAGCCCTCACGAATCGCATGAAAATTATCGAGGAAATCGGTCTTTACAAAAAGGAAAACAACATCACCATTCTCCAACCCGACCGCTGGGAAAGCATTCTCTCCCGCGTCACGGAAGAAGCACGTGAAAATAATCTCCCCGTGGAACTCGTGGAACGGGTGTTCAAAGCCATTCACCAAGCTTCTATCGACCGACAAACGGATATCATGAATAGAGGTGTGTCTCGACACACCTCTAGTTTATAAAGTTCATAAAGTTGAGCCTTCGGCTCCTAAAGTTTATAAAGTTGATTAACAGTATATCAATATTTATGCATTTATCAAATAAACTTTACGAACCTTATGAACTTTATAAACCTTATGAACTAGAGGGTGTGCCTCGACACACCCTCCGTTCACATAACAAATTGATCAGAAGAAGCCTTTCTGAGATTATCTGAATTTTTCAAAGTATGGTTCAAGTCTTTTTTTCATGCTCTCGGAAGAAGCGAAATACCCGTTAATCCTCGTTTCCAAAGCCAATACCTTTGCGTTATCCACTTTCTCCCCACTCACGTTAACGAAATCCAAGGCAGACAAAATCACCCACAAATCGAAGTTCCATTTCGTGTTTTCCTGCTTATTCAAGCCGGAGTCCATGCAAGAAATAATGCGCTTTGAATCTTGAGCGGCACAAGCCTCCAATAATTTCAATTTATTCTGCAATCTCTTGTCCGGAGTCCAACTGCAAGAAGCCCATTCTTTAGAAATTTGACCGAATAATTTCTTCATGCCATTCTCATCCTTTACCGTTTTCTTTTGAATGGCCTCATTTATAGTCTTATTGTAATTTTCCGCCAAATATTTGTCCAATTTTTCCAATCCCACACTCTCTTTCAATTTGGAGAAGTTGTTCAATATAAAATTAAAATCGGCAGAGCCATAGGGCGTCCCTTCTATCAAGAACCAATAGTCGGCTTTCAACTTGTCGCTATCGACAACTTGCTTTTTCAATTCTTCCAGAATCGTGTTCGCTTTTGCCTGTTCCCCGGCACAAATAAGTACCCAATAGTAAGTCAATAACTGATCTTTCGTGATCGCACCCTTGTCGTACTGCTTATTCAAGTAATCAAGAGAGGTTTCTTCGTTCAAACCTCTTTCTACCCAAGCGATAAAAGATTTCAACGAGCCTGCCCCGCCAATCTTGTGTTGAATACTGCCATCGGGACGAAATATAAAAAATGTCGGGAAACTCTTCACGTTAAATTGTTTTGCCAATTCAATCCCTTCCCCTTTTTCCATATCATATTTCACGCTCACGAACCGGGGATTAAAAAAATCTCCCGCTTCCTTCGTCACAAAAACCGTGTTCAACATTCTCTTGCATGGAGCACACCACGAGGTGTAGCAATCCATAAACACGAGTTTATTCTCCGCTTTTGCCTTAGCCAACGCTTCTTTAAACGTTAGTTCCTCGAACTTAACCCCTTCTTGGGCATTTGCCGTGATGCCCAATGACATCACGACAAATAACAACATTATGCTCCTCTTCATATTATACTAGATTTTTATACCCTCTGTCATTTGCATCAACATAAATAACATGGCTTGATAGTGCTGCTTGGAAGCCTGATCCGGGGCATCCATCGCTCTGCTCATTAATAAGGTTCTCAATTTCAAACCGATTCCACAACAGTTGGCTACAGTTTCATCGATAAGAGAGGTGTTCACCGGACGTTGCCAACCGTAGCCGTATCCTAAACCGAAGCTGTTCAGTATTTCACGATCTTCCTCATCGTAAGCGGATTCTTGTTCCGATTCCACTACCATCATTTCATCCAACCCGTACAATTTCATTTCGTCTAAGGAAGGAGTTCCCGCCTCACTCGTGATCCCTCCTAAAAGTCCTGCCAGACCGGGTGACGGTTTCAACAATTGTTTCATGAAGGCCAACATGCCATTTTGCATAATCTTATCGGCTTGAGTCACTTCCCGGTTAGAAATCGCACTCTCCCATACCCCGTTGTACAAATCATCGAAATAGGCTTGCAACGTGTACGGGTTTTTAGAGATATGCGATGACAACACGACATTCCGGCTCGCGTTGAACAACGCCATGACTGCCATATTTTGAAGGCGTGCAGAAGTTGCCACATCCAAGCCAAATTTTTCCGTCACCTCTTTGTTATCCAGCCAATCGCAATCATTCAATTGCTTCAATACCCATTTCAAAGAAGCCTGTTGTTTCTCGCGGCTAACCGGCTCTACCCGTTTCCCGGAAGTACCGTCTTTCACGTCCGTCAAATAAATGCCACCGACATTATAAACCACGTTCATCAAGTAACGGGCATACTGGTTGGCAATATTCTGGTACAACGCTCTCCGGTGAGTAGCTTCCGGGTCATCCTTGATCCATTCGTTCAAATGGTTCATAATATATTTCAGATTCTTAATCCCGTATTCACCCGCTTTCATCGGATCGTCACCCAAATCTTCCTCCAATGCCGAAGGATCTACGCGGAAAGCCACCTGTTGTTTGCGGAAACGATAAATCGGATCCCCGACTTTCTCGTCTACCCAACCTTCCAGTATTTTAAATTCTTCTTTCGAATTTTTTGCCCCGGGGAAATAGGTGTACAACCATTTGATGGCAAATTCGTCGTACGGGCCTAAATCCGGCGGAGTCAATTTCACCCCTTTGTCCCCGGGCTGAGCCACGTAATTAAACCGGGCGTAATCCATGATAGAAGGCGTAGTTCCATATTTCCGGGTGAAACTTGCCGAGCGCAAAGAATCCACCGGGTAAGTACTGGAAGCTCCCATGTTGTGCATCAATCCCAGCGTGTGTCCGATTTCGTGAGCCACCACGTAAGTAATTGACTCGTCCATCACGTCCTTCGGCATCTTTTTAGCCCGCACGCGAGGATCCACTTGTGCCGTTTGAACAAAACGCCAATGATTAATCAACTTAACTATATCGTTGTAAATAATCACCGAAGCGGTCATAATTTCACCCGTCACCGGATCAACCCAAGAGGGTCCCATGGCATTCTGCGTGTTCGAGGGAATATACCGTATGCAAGAATATTTCAAGTTGTCGGGATCAAAATTCGGGTCATTTTTCGGGAAATCATGTACTTGCATTACATTTTTAAAGCCGATTTTCTCGAAGGCCTGATTCCAGCGCAAAACGGCTTTCTTGATCGGTTCTTTCCACGACTCGGGAAAAGCATCGTCAACGTACCACACGATCGGTTTCACGGGTTCTACCAATTTGCCTTTTTTGTAAGCCTCCGGGTCCTTGGGTTCTAATCTCCAACGATTCACGAGAGAATAATTAAGTAATTGGTCCTCGGCTTCCGTGATACAATGTTTTCCTGTTTGGAAAATACCTAACCTGAAATCCGGGTATCTCGGACGCATTCTCTTTTCCGGTAACAATAACAACGAGCGGGTAGCTTTTACCGATAACGGAGCATTATTTACCAGAGTGGAACGCCCTCTCTTTACCGTCACGTTATAAGCATACCACGTGGAAACCATAACGTTATCCTCGAATGCTTTTATCTCATCCAATTTTGTTCCCTCCTTTAAAGGCGACGCGCTAATCGTAAGTTGTCCCCCGCCTTGGTTTACCGGTGATAAATCCGACTCGTTGCCCGTGAACAAGGAAGTCACGTTGATCACCACGGCGGAACGGTCTTTATTGAATGCCTCCACCTTGTAAGCTTTCAGCATCGGGTCTATAAAATTCCTTTGCTTCAACAATTCCCCGCGCTCCTTATCTACCTGTAAATCCAACGCCGCGTTGACACTGCGCATGTACACGGTAGTATCTTTTTCAAAGGTAAATTTAATATGCCGGGGCGTGTTGGTCTTGAAACCGTTCGTGCAGAACATCGGGTTACTGGATTCCGATGCCGTGGACCCTAACAACATCTCGCGCCCCATGTATTTCAACGGAATCTCCATGTACAATTTATCGTCCACCTTATGCAAGGTCATGAAACCTCCCTTCGTGGCAACATGTCCCTTGGTTTTGAACAATTTATCATACTTGCTTACCGGCTTTGCCTTAGGCTTGTCCGGCGTTTTTTTTGTCGATACCGTTTCAACCTTGCCCTTTTTTTTCTCCTTCTCATTTTTCGATTGTCCGGCACCCGACGTCACCTCACAAAAAGAGAACAAAAGCAAAGACACCAATAAAAATACAATACTCTTTTTCATACATACAATATTTAAACATTACAAATATCTATCTGGCTTTCCGGAAGTTCCAAATCGCCCAACCATTAAACACGACAATAAAAACGCACAAAGCACCAATCTGGGGTAATACATGCCTTAACTCGCTGCCATAGGCGAAAAACAGACGCATTACCTCGATGTAATAGCGCAACGGGTTAATATCCGCTATCACCCTAGCCCATCCCGGCATACTGTCAATCGGCGTCCACATCCCGCACAACAAACAGATAATCAACAAAAAGAAGAAACAAAGCAACATTGCCTGCTGTTGATTCCGACAAGCCGTGGAGATCAACACGCCAAACCCGACCATCGACACGAGAAAAAGGAACGAAACCAAGTAAATGCTCCAGTAACTACTCTGGGGCACAATCCCGTACAACGCCCACACGATAATCAAGCCAAGCGTAAGAATCGCCATCCCGATTACCCACGAGGGAATAATCTTCGAGAAGATAAAGGCACTCCGTTTCACCGGGCTCACGTTCATCTGCTCTATGGTGCCGTTCTCCTTTTCCGTCACGATATTCAATGCCGACAACACCGCCCCGATGATACACACCAGAATAGCTAAAAGTGAAGGTATCTGGTATAGACTGGACTCCCCGTCCGGATTATAACGGTGATTCACGACCATATTGATCTGTTCGAATCCCGGTTCCGCCGGTTTCTCGATAAGCGGAATATTCACATCCGCGCCTCCCGCGTCAATCATCAATCCGGGTATCGTGATTTCTTCTCCTTTCTCCCATTCATTCATCTTTGCCGTCACGCGGGCTTCCGGGGATTGGTTCGCTCGCGGCATTTCAGCCCCTTCCTGTAAACGGGTTTCCGCTTCCGCTCGTGCCAGCATCATTTGTTGCGCTTGTGCCAATCGTGCCTGTGACGCGACTTCCGCTTTAGCCCGTTTCGTCATTTCGGCTTGCGCTTCCGCTTCCACCCGAGCCATGATCTCTTCCTGTGACTCCATCCGAAAACCCGGCTGAAAACCGAACCCGTCCACGTACTCCCATATATACCGCTCCAGTATCTGTAAAAAATAAAATGAAGAAAGCCCCGCCGTCACGCCGTTCACGGCATCTATTTCCAGCATAATCGGGGCTTTTGTACGCTCCATGACATTTTTCTCGAAACCTTTCGGTATCTCCAGTATCCCCGAGGTCTTATTCTTCTCCAGCACCTTCAATCCCTCCTCGTAGGTATCCGCGTAAGCCCCTATCCGGAATTGGTTCGAACTCGTCAACTTCCGCAGAAAATTGGCAGAGGTGCTCGTGCGGTCATGATCCACCACGCTCAAAGAGATCGTGGATGTCCTTACCTTCGCTGCCGGGGGAAGAATAAACAACAGTATCGACGTGATCAGAAACAGAATCAGCAATATCGTTTTATCCCTGAATATCTGGATAAACTCCTTCTGTAACAAAAA
>NZ_JBKEIT010000019.1:0-40040 GCF_046365375.1 Butyricimonas muris
TTTCAAATCCATCGGACGTACCGTCGTGATAGCCGATACCACGCTCTCTTTTTTCTGCGTACCGAACGCCACGACCACAGTCTCATCCAGTTCCTGACTCTCCTCTTTCATAGTAACACGAAGTGTATCCTTTGCCGTTCTCTCGAAAAAGTCCAACGTTTCCCTTTTAAAACCGATAAAAGAAAATTCCAACGTCCCTTTCAGCATGGGTAAATCCAAGGCAAACCACCCGTCTGCATTCGTGGACGTTCCCAAGGCCACTCCGGATACCTTCACCGTCACTCCCGGAATCGGTTGCTTTTTCGTGTCGTACACGAATCCTTTCAAACGAATAGATTTCTTTTCCGGTTCCACAGCCTTTGCTTGCGATGCTTTTATTAATACTACACCATCTTCTAACCGCCAAGTCAAACCCGTACCATACAACAACTGATTCATTACCTCATCTACCCCGGCATCTTTCACTTTCAAATCCCGTTTTCCACACTTTTCCAAATCCTCACCCCTGTACAGAAAACGATAATCAAACGTCTTGCGCAACTCTTGAATAATTTCCAGCATCGAACGCTGTTTCAAATCCAAAGTAACCCTAGTATTCTGGGAAAAACCATTGGCATTCGCGACAAACGTGGTCAACAACAACAAATAAATTCCAAATCTCATAATCTTACAAATTTTTAACACGCACCTTCCCCGAAGGTATGCATACATTCGCTTTTTTTTCATAGTTTTGTAATACTGAATTTATAATTATGGACTAAATGTTCATGAAACGGAAAGGGGTAGGAGCCTTTCCGTTTTTCTATTTAGCCCCGATTGTTACACATTTACCTTTAATATCTATTTTCACACCCGCCACTTCTTCAAGCATCTTTACAATCTTCTCGAAGCTGTCATATTTTTTCAAATCACCCGAGAATTGATAGTTCTTCACCTCTTCACCGGAATAAAATACATCCATCTCGTACCAACGTTTCAATCGCTCCATAATCTGTTCTAACCGTTGATCTTCAAATATAAAAAGACCATCCTTCCACGCAGAATAAATAGATGCATCCACTTCACGAAGGCGGAACGAATTATTATTTTTATTGAACACCAATTGCTCGTCGGGAGAAATCCGCACGCTTTCACCCGACATAACCACTTCCACGCTCCCCTCCGCCAACGTGGTCGTCACGTAGGCATCATTCTCGTAAGACGATACATTGAATTTTGTCCCCAACACTTTTATATCAACATCCGAAAAAGTCTTCACTATAAAAGTCTTCTCCCGATCGGAAGCCACCTCGAAATACCCCTCTCCTTTCAGATAAACAACCCGCTGTTTACCACAAAATTGCACTGGATAGCGCAACTCGCTTTGCGCATTCAACCACACATTTGTCCCATCAGCCAACTCCACTTTAAACTCTCCGGCACGAGGAACTACGAGTGTATTATACACTTGCTCAAGCGCAGACTCATTCTCTTTCCGGTAAGAAACCTTTTGATCAGCAACCCGAATATCCACGGATGCCTCTCCTCTCACCGAGCGCAACGTATCATCCAACGCGATTCTCTCACCCGTTGATAAAACCAACACGGCATTTCCTTGAGCCATTTGAATGGGAACAAGCTCTTTTTCACTCTCTCTACTACCCACTTGCCAACGAATCACTCCGGCTATGCCAAGTAGCAATACCAACACCGCCGCATATCGCCACCAAACACCAATTCCACGAGAAATCTTCTTCCGCCTGTATCGATGAAACATCGCCAACTGTTGCTCCACCTGTCTCTCGGAATAAGGCCATTGCCTTTTTCCTTTCTCGAAATCCCCCCTTATCTCCCGATAAACGGCCTGATTTTCATCAGACTCTCGAAGCCACGCATCCAATTCACGACGTCCCGTATCGTCAAGACATCCGGCTATATCCGCAGCAACCAAACGAGAAATTTTAAACGTATCTATTAAATCTTTCTTCATGCGTCATTATTTTACAAGTAAAGACGTAACCTCCAAAAAAACGGGTGAATGAAGAAGTAATTTTTTTAAAATTCTTCCAACAAAATCAATAACAAGACTAAATATTCTTTAGATAATATTTCCCGAAGTGCAGCATATCCATTTTTTTTCAACGTCTTAACCGTGTTAATCGACACCCCGAGCAATTCCCCCACCTCTTGATTGGAATTCCCGTCCATCCCCAATAAAATCACCTGCCGGGTTTGTTCCGGCAAACTATCGATAGCTGAATAAAGAATACGAAAAGTTTCCTGACGCATCACCTCTTGCAAAAAGGTAGAAGTCTTAAATTCATTTTCTTGCAAATAACGGGAAACATAATTACTCTCCGCTTGTTTTCGCCTCAACCGATCGAAACAAATATTACGGGCAGAAACAAATAAAAAAGCTTTCGCATTCTCCTCCGAGTCAAATTCTTTCCATCGTTCGAACACCTTCAAAAAAACGTCTTGAGCCAAGTCGGTAACTCCTTCTTCCTCTCCCATTACCCGTTCGATAAACAAACAAACCGGATTGAAAAAAGATTTGAAAAAAGTATCAAAATTATTACCACTACTCATAACATCACCGACTTTCGTAAAACTCGGACAAATATATAACTTTTATCGTTGCACCCTATACTTTATAATATGATTTCCGTCACTCCCGGCAAACAAGTAGAACCCGGAAGCATTTCCCTGATCGAAGAAAGCGATCGAAAAAGGTGAATTTCCGCGAATAGGAAATCCTTTTGACATATCTTTCATATCGAGCAGAAATAAACGTTCCCCTCGCTCGTCCAATAGACCGATTCGGGCATCTCTGGCGGAGAAACGATAGGTGTACGGGTAGCCCAACGCGGCATTATCCCATTGGCGTTCTGTCAGCAACTTCCCTTGACCGTCATATACTCGCAAAGTATTTCCCGACGTGTACACGAACTCGTCCCGTCCGTCACTATTCACGTCTTCCACGTTCAGCCAGCCACCGCCGGTAATCTTTTCACCCTTCACCCGTTGCAGGTTTCCCCGGAGATCGACCAACAAAATCTCTCCGTTAGCGTCCGGGAAAGCAATCCGGGAATTTCCTCCCTGCTTGGTCAAGTAGAGCATCGTGTTCATCGGTAAATTCAACAAGGTGGATATCTTCACCCGCTCTTTTCCGCGTCGGTCAAGGATATACAAACGATAACGATCGGCAAACACGATATAGTCTTTTCCCTCTACCCGAAAATGATAAATCTTCGATACAATATCATTATCACTTTTCGGCGTATCCCATCCCTTCACGAAATTACCCGACAACTCGTAGAGATAAATATTATGATCCGCTCCCGGGGCAAAAATCCGGTAATTCTTGTTGTTCTCGTAATCGGCTATCGAAATACCCCGCTCGCAAGGAGATTTGAACACCAACGGATAACGGGGCAAATAATTCCCGTTCCGGTCTATCAAGTAAAGATGAGTCGGCGTGGAGAAAAGATATTGCAATTTCCCGTTCTTGAACATATCCACTTGATAAATTTCACTGTTAATCTTCCCCTCTATCGGCAACTTCCAAAGAATACGCCCCACGTCATTGATCAAATAAATCGTATTGCTCTCGTCCTGCACGAAAAGTTCCCGTTCTCTCGTGTTATGATTTGTCACGATAGCGGGCTTCATCGTGAGCTTGCCATCCAGTTTGGTCTGCCACATCACTTGAGCCTGCTTTTGCTCCACCTCTTCCGTGCTCAAGAATAAAGTGTGATAGAACATACTGCCCTCGCATACCCACTGTAACGCTAAAGAGGAAAATACCTCCATATTCTCTTTATTCCGTTCCAACAGATTATGCAATACCCCTTTCGTGATATTCTCGTAGTAAGGCAACATGGAAGTCATCTCCGACAAATACATCCAATTGAACCTCGCCGACAACTTGCCTCGCGATTTCTTGTACCATTCCTGATCCCGCACGCTCAACCGACGCATATAATCTTTGGCAAAAGATTGTATCGCCCGCTCGGAAGAAGCAAAAACGACATAATTATCTTCCACCAGCACGTAATTCGTCGCGATATCGTCAAACATATAGCCCCACAGCACCCCGGCAAAATCCGGCACGGGCATTTTGAAATAACCGACCGTTTTATC
This sequence comes from Butyricimonas muris, assembly GCF_046365375.1. Taxonomy (NCBI): domain Bacteria; kingdom Pseudomonadati; phylum Bacteroidota; class Bacteroidia; order Bacteroidales; family Odoribacteraceae; genus Butyricimonas; species Butyricimonas muris. The sequence goes on from NZ_JBKEIT010000019.1 coordinate 4,123, forward strand.
TTTATCCAGTTGAAAAGTGCATTTTAAAGAACCATCACCAACTCCCGTTTTTGCCGCATACGATTTCAGCATCCTGTCGAGCAACTCTTTCGCGAGGCTTCCCGCTTTCACGTGCACGACAATTATCCCGTCATCTTTTTTCCGGGACGCATCATAGGCAAGCACCCCTTTTCCCCATTCTCCTTTCAACAGATTTTGCCATTCTGCCTCGCTCTTCTCCCCGAACAGACGGGCAAATTCCTGCTTCCGCTTCCGCACCCTCTCCGCTTTACCCGCCCCGTAACGATAGGTATCCAAAGCATCCAAATACAGTTTCACGTCACTCAACGTCAAGAAACTCACGCTTTTCGCATCGACAGGCAACACCCCGTCCAAACGCAATGTTTTAGGTGTCTGACCTTTCAACACGGCCGGATAAGAGGCTCGCAAACCGTCGCAATGCATGAACCCGTTAAAACTGATTCCATCAGCACTGACATCCCCGTCCAAAGCTCCCCATTGAAACCATTTGGATATATCGGTCTGCTTGGATATAAAATCTTTCTGCAACAACAGCGGCAATACATCCGTGAAACAGGTCGTATTCAAAAACACGTTCAATCCCGCCCCCGCTGAAAAATAACGGTTCACGTTCGCGTAACGGGGCGCATCATCTTTCTTACCCTCGCTCTTGTCATTCAATTGTTTGACAGCGTCCTCCACGTACAACTCGGAATCCGACACGAGCACCATACCGCCAATCACGGCATAGCACACGCTCTCTTTTCCCCGCCTCACGGAGTACAAATACCGGTTATCGTATTTCCGTTCCTGTATTTCCCCCGTCGAAAACATCTTCGACAACAAATTATTTACCTCTCCGCGAGCAAACATCCCGCTCCTGCTCAACACGTACAGACCACGAACAGCCTGTTTCCCCTCTACCCGAAACGCCAGCACGTGTGAAGCAGAATCAACCAAACGTTGCTTCAACAAAGTATCCACCACCCGGTGCGCCAAACCGGACTTGTATGCCGCTATCTCTTTCTCGAAAGCTTTCTCGATTTTAGGTGACAGCTTCGCGTTGGAATTTACATTAACCACCACGGCAGAATTATAAGGGATAAACGACTCTTTCGGGACATCAGCATCCCGCTCCCGCTCGTTCACCCACCATAACGCAACCAAGATTCCCCCCAAGAGAACAACACCCAATATGATTAACGCAATTCTTTTCACCATAGTCAAAGCAGTTTATAAAATTTATAAGGTGCATAAAGTCTATAAAGTTCCTTATCGCCTTAATTTTCCTTTTTACAAAAGTAGGAAAAAGAGTTGATTTTACTAAATTTGTTCTTAGAAAAGGCTAAGCCTTTCCAGTCATAAAGTTTGTAAAATACCTTATAAACTTTACGAACCTTATAAACTTTATAAACTCACACATGATAGAAAAACTGGAAAAGATGTTGATTTGCCGGGGAGAAGATGAAGAACGGCTCTACGCAGAAGCAAAAGAAATAAAAAATCAAACCATCGGGAACAAGGTGTACTTGAGGGGGTTAATCGAGATATCCAACATCTGCACCAAGGACTGTTTCTATTGCGGTATCCGGAAATCAAACACGGAAACGGCACGTTATGCTTTATCGGACGAGGAAATCCTCGAGGCGGCAGATTTCGCGTACACGCACCGGTTCGGTTCTATCGTGCTTCAAGGTGGGGAGCGTTCCGACCGGGAATTCACGGAGCGCATCACCCGTTTATTAAAAGAAATCAAAAAAAACAGTAATAACGAACTGGGAATCACGCTCTCCCTCGGGGAACAAACGGAAGACACGTACAAGCGTTGGTTTGACGCGGGCGCACACCGTTACCTGCTACGTATCGAAACTTCCAACCCGGAACTTTACGCGAAAATCCACCCGAACAACGCGCTACATTCCCACGCCACCCGTTTAAAATGCTTGGAAAGGTTACAACGAACAGGTTATCAAACGGGAACCGGAGTCATGATTGGTCTTCCCTTTCAGACCATCACCGATCTGGCAAATGATTTATTGTTTCTACAATCCATGGATATCGACATGGTGGGCATGGGTCCCTATCTGGAACACCACGCCACCCCGTTATATCAACACCGCCACTTGTTACTCCCCTTGGAAGAACGCCTACGCCTGTCTATCCACATGGTAGCTGCCCTCCGCCTACTCATGCCGGACATCAATATCGCGGCAACCACCGCCTTGCAAGCCATACAAGCGGACGGTCGGGAAAAAGCGCTGGAAATAGGAGCTAACGTTGTCATGCCCAATATTACTCCCACGACAAACCGAACCCTTTATAAACTCTACGAGAACAAACCGGGCATCCATGAAGGAGCGGCAGAATCCATGCGCAAACTGGAAGAAAGCATCCTTAAAAGCGGCTGCGAAGTAGCCTATGGCGCATGGGGCGACTCGCGACATTTTCAATCGAAACACTCCACGTCCCCCCCCCTCGCTTAACCCTTCCCTAACCATAAACACCAAACACTATCCAATCATGAACGTAGCATCAACGCAAATTTACGTTGATGCTACGTTCATGATACGTCTATGATACGTCCATGAGGTTAAGCAAAGGTTACCCACCCATTAACTAACAGTCAAGCAAGGATAAATCAGCAATCACTGAATCACTAAATTCTTGAACGGGGCAAAAGCAGAAAGAATAACCAAAGCCCCCAATATAGTAATTATCATCCCGGATACCCGGTTGATAGTGATAAGTACGCGCAAACGGAATTTCTTCCGGAAAATATTCACCAGCGTGGAAAGCGTGTACCACCATACGCCACCGCCCAATAACACGCCGGCAACCACCAACACCTCACCCAGCAAAGAAGACGATTCCCCGAACACCGACATCCCGGCAAAAACCGCCATGAACACCACCACCGTAATGGGATTGGAAACCGTCAGAAAGAAAAGCGAGAGATAATCACCCAAAAGTCCGGTTTTGCTCACCCGTCCCTGACGACGCTGGCGAATCTGCCGTATCGGGTTGTCGAAATAAATCTTCAATCCTATCACGATCAGGAATATCCCTCCAATAATTTGTAGTAACAACTCATGAGCCTGTACGATATTAATCACGAATCCCAACCCGAATGCCGCCACGGCAGCGTAGAAAAGGTCAGCCGAAGCCGCACCCATCCCGGCGATAAAACCCGATAACGCACCTTTATGCAGCGTCTTCTGGATAATCAACACCCCCATGGGTCCTAAAGGAATAGATACCATCAGTCCCACCAGCATTCCCTTGAATAGATACAATATATCGTACATCCCATTCTAATTTTAGATTTAAGGATTTTAGATTTTAGATTTAGTGATTTTCAATCACTGAATCATCAAATCGGCAATCACAGAATCTATCAATTTTATAATTCCACGTTATCCGACGAGAACCTGCTCAATATCGTATCGTCGTTAATCTCCTTCGACAGCGACTCGATCGTCTTCATCGGCACGTCAAAAATATCTAAAATAAGTAAACCGTCCAAACACATATTAAATTTCGGATCAATATTAAAACCGATAATTCTAGCATTCAGAGAAATATATTTTTTCAATAATACCGGTAATTTATCACTCGACGGCTCTATATCACCGATCATCTTGTCCAACACGCCAATATCCTGCCGTGCCGCATCCAACATGACCTGTACCCCGGGTTCCTCCGAATGTACTTGATATTTTGAACGCGGTACCACGTATTTCGCTAACTCGTGGCTATAATGGTTCGCTTGAATAAATTTCATTATCAACTCCTTCGAGGCTTCCGTGTATTTCCCGCTAATCGTGACGGGACCTATCAAATAACGGTACTCCGGATTCTTCAACAAGAAATAAAGAATACCCTTCCACAGCATAAACAAGGGAAGAGGCTTCCGTTGATATTCCTCCGTGATAAAAGAACGCCCTAATTCTATGGACTCGTACAATACCGGCAGCATCTCCTTCCGCATCTTGAACAAGGTATGAATATAAAATCCTTTTATCCCGTAGCGGTCGATAATTTCTTTCCCTTTTCCCACGCGGTAAGCACCCACTATCTTCTCCTCTTCCTTGTCCCAGATAAAAAGATGATAATAATACAAGTCAAACTCGTCCAAATCAATACTACGATTTGTACCCTCGCCGACAGCACGGAACGTGAGTTCCCGCAAACGCCCGATCTCGTTCAACACGTTCGGGATTTTCACGGACGGGGAGCAATAAACATCGTAGTTCTTCATGTTAAATAACAAGTAATCGTCGGCGATGCCCGCGATCTCCTTCTTCAACACCGCACTATCCGTTTCCGCCGCGATAGGTTCCGCTTTAGGCATAGCTTTTTGTGATTTAATGAAAAACTTCTTTACCTCTAGTGCCGAGCCAAGTAAATAGGTCTTGGCACGTAAAAATTTCCCGTACTGGGATAAATCATGGAATGAATCCTGCGAATCCAAACCGATAGGGTTCCCGATTCGCAATTTCACCACCCGATTCTTCTTATTCAATAATTCTGAAGGCAACTTCATATTCCTCAACATCGGGTGAATCAGTCCCAACAGGTAAAATAACAAACTGTTCGAGCCCTTGAAATAAATGGGAATGACCGGGACTCTCGCCATCTTGACCAATTTCAACACGGAAGTATCCCACTCCTTATCCTCGACATGATTCGAATCCACTTGATAAGTAGAAGCCTCCCCCGCCGGGAATATACCCAACGGTTTACCATCTATGACGTGACGCACGGCCTCCTTGATCACCCGAGTATTCGGGTTTTTCCGACGGGAAGCCGGTTCCAGTCCCAGCACGTAATCCTGTATCGGGGTAATCTTCTTCAGCAGGAAATTCGCCATTACTTTATAGTCCGGACGAATCTTGCACAATAACTTAATCAAAATAATACCGTCCAATCCCCCGAACGGATGATTGGACACCGTGATAAACGCCCCTTCCTTCGGTATTTTTTCAAGGTCTTCCTCGTTTATCTCGACAGTTACCCCCAGAGCCTCCATCAAACTATCGATCACCTGCTCGGGATCGTCACTGTTCACCTTCGTGCTCAACTTATCCAACTTGTTCAGCCGCAACAGGTACATGACCAACTTGGAAACCAAACTTCCCCTGAAACGCTCTAAACCCCACGGGGCTGTCAATAAATCATTCGCGTCAATTAATCTCATTTATCTTTTGCATTAAATGTCCCTTTCAGAACACTATAATATCTTTCACTACATCACTACCGATTCTGTCATTCAAGGCTTTTATCAGCCCTTCCTTCACCATCAGTATTTCATTTTTCACCACGGAAGAAGTGAAACTCACGAAAATCTTCCCGTCTGTAATCCGTATACTTTTCGTCCGGGAAGCAATCATTCCCCCCACGACGTCCGGCCAAACCTGACAAACCTCTCTCTCCTTGAACTGACGGGATAATCCCATCTCTTCCAAGTACATTTCTACCAGCTCATCCATTGTCAAAGTCTTTCCCTGCTTCACGATCTTTATTTTATTGGTTATTCTACAAAAATACTACTTTCTAATCAATTTGAAATCATAAATCTAAAATTTAAAATCATTGATAACCCCTTGATCGACTTTAAAGATTTTATAATCAATAGCGTGCAATCGCAATATTTCATCAATATGCCCCCGGTTCGTGTCGGTGATAAAAACCTGCCCGAAATTCTCTTCCGACACGATGCGAATAATCTGGCTCACCCGGTCAGCATCCAGTTTGTCAAAAATATCATCGAGCAACAGCAAAGGCTTTACCCCTTTCTGTTGAGCCAGATAAGCGAACTGGGCAAATTTCAAAGCCGTGAGAAAACTCTTTTTCTGCCCCTGCGAACCCAACCGCTTCACGGGATACCCTTCTATACTCAGCGTGATATCGTCCCGGTGAATCCCCACCGTCGTGTAAGTCAACACTCTATCCCGATCGAAACTACCGCGCAACGATTGCAGGTAATCATTTTCTTTTATCGTGGTGGAGTACTCCAAGGTTACCTTTTCTCTTCCCAACGCCACCCGATCATAATACACTTGAAAGACCTCCGCCAATTCCGTGATAAACGCGAGGCGCCGTTCCAGAATCACCCGACCGTTGTCAGCCAACTGTTCATCCCACACGGATAACATATCAGCATCTATCGGCATTCCGGCATATTCTTTCAAGAAACTGTTCCGTTGCGCCAGCACCCGATTATACCGAATCAGTACTTGTAGATACTCTTTGTCACACTGGCTGATCACCCCGTCGATAAAACGACGCCGTTCTTCACTGGCCCCGTCTATCAGAATCACGTCTGCCGGGGAAATCATGACCAGAGGCAATAAACCGATATGATCCGAAAGCCGTTCGTACGACTTTTTATTTTTCTTGAATACCTTCTTCACCCCTTTCTTCACCCCGCAATACACGTCAATGTCTTCCCCGTCCCGCTCGTACATCCCTTCCAACACGAAAAAAGCCTCCCCATGCCGGATACTTTGCGCGTCGGGCAAATTGAAATAACTCTTGCACATGGAGAGATGATACACGGCGTCCAGAATATTCGTTTTCCCCACCCCGTTATTCCCGATAAAACAATTAAATCTCGGGCAACAAGCGATACTTGCCTCGGCGATATTCTTGTAGTTGACAATATTCAAATCCTTTAAAATCATGCCAATAAATGGTTACTGGTTATAAATCGCAAGATAAAACGTCTACCCGCGACCGATCACCAAAAGTAAGTAAAAGAAGCTTAGATTCCGACGAATGTATAATTTTTTGCATAAAATTTCGCTGTCCCCCTTCTGTTATCAAAAAAAAAACTAATTTTGCACGTTGACGATGGATGCGTCGTAGGAATAAAAAAGTAAATAATAAAAACATATAACAATGTCAAAAAATAACCAGAAACGTGCAGACGGCTTCGAGCAGATTGAGGAAGCCACGATCTCAACAGAACAATTTATCGAGAGAAACTCAAAATTATTGGTCAGAGGTCTTCTTGTTGTTATTATCGTTATTGCCGCTATTTTCGGCTACCACAAATTCTACAAGGAACCCCTCGAAAAAGAGGCTCTTCAGCAAATGTTCGTGGCAGAAACTTTATTTGAAAAAGATTCTTTCAATTTGGCCCTTAACGGAAACATCAACAATCCCGGTTTCTTGCAGATTATCGAGGACTACGGTTCCACTCCCAGCGGGAACCTCGCTAAATATTATGCAGGTCTATGCTATCTATACTTGGGTGACAACCAGAATGCCATTAAATACCTCGAGAAATTTTCGACCGATGACATGATATTCTCCACTTTGGCAAAGGCCAATATCGGGGATGCCTACATGCAATTGGGCGAATACAAGAAAGCTGCCGGATACTACCAGAAAGCAAGTAGTGACAACACGAATCTGTTGACCACCCCTTCTATCTTGATGAAAGCCGGACTGGCATACGAAAAAGCAAAAGACTACAAGAACGCATTAGCGATGTACGAGAAACTGGAGAAAGAATACCCGGCATCCATGGAAGCCAGAGAGATCGAGAAGTACATCACCCGCGCTCAATTAAACATGAAATAACTCTCACATTCAATAATGCTTATTTAGAAGGCGTGCATTCGATGCATGCCTTTTTTATTTCAAAAAAAGGATATCAACACGAATAGAAAATAGTAATTTTGTCGCCTAATTCCGATGTTATGAATGTAAAGGCTAAAGGATATGTTTTAGGCGCAGTTGCCGCGGCGACTTATGGTATGAATCCCTTGTTCGCACTACCTTTGTACGAGGCGGGCATGAACCCGGATTCGGTACTCTTTTTCAGATACCTGTTCGCGATTCCCGTGCTAGGTATCATGCTCAAAGCGAGAGGACGAAGTTTCAAACTGAAAAAGCAAGAGATATTACCGTTGATTATCATGGGACTGCTGGTGGCTCTATCCTCGCTTACCCTGTTTCAAAGTTATAACTACATGGAAGCGGGTATCGCATCGACATTATTGTTTGTCTACCCGATCATGGTCGCGCTGATCATGGCTATTCTCTTCAAAGAGAAATTAACCATACAGACAATCCTATGTATCATGCTGGCATTAGGCGGTATCGGCTTGCTTTACAAAGGGGGCGACGGTACCCCCCTCAACCTGACGGGCATCATGTTGGTTATGGTATCGGCTCTCTCCTATGCTATTTATATCGTAAGCGTGAACCGACCGAAACTAAAGGACATAGCAACCCTTAAACTGACTTTCTATGTATTGCTTTTCGGGCTTTCGCTATTCTTCGTCCGCGTAGATTTCGGGCAAAGCCTTCATGTTGTCGACACATGGTACCTGTGGGGTAATTTGGTCGCGTTAGCCATTTTTCCCACCGCTATATCGTTCCTCTGTACCACGCAGGCAATCCAATACATCGGTTCCACCCCGACCGCCATCCTTGGGGCACTGGAACCTCTGACGGCAGTCTTCTTCGGCGTCACCGTTTTCGGGGAATCTCTGACACTGAGATTAAGTTGCGGTATATTGATGATCATTTTGGCTGTAACATTAATCATTGCCGGAAGTAACGTAACCACTTATCTGGTTCGTTTCAGGAAACTGTTCCCCAAACTTCCGCTCAAGAGGAATATTCCTTCACGCAATTCGTACAAGTAGCGACACGAACACGAAGCACCCGGGTGCTGATATTGTCATTCGTTTGTTGTTTATTCGGGGTTCAGACATTTCGAAACGTGCTAACAACGGTTCAACAACGATTGAATATCGAGAGAAGGAGTCGATTTCGGTAGAAAAAGGACTTCGTGTGGTGGGATGTTCTGGCTTGATTTGTGGATTTTCACGTGACCGATATTTTCCATTTATCGCCCGGTAAAAACAAACCCCGCCTTCTCAGACGGGGTTTTATATCGGAAAAGATTAAATCTATTTCTTCTCGAACAATTTACCGAAATCATCCATAGAGATTTCTTGTTCTTCCAATTTCACGCTCTCTTTAATCGTGTCGAAAATCTTGTTTTCCAAGGCACGGTCATACAAGCTGGAACGTTGTTTTTCGTTCTCCAACAAACGAGCGGCAAAACCGTCCAATTGCTCGTCAGACAAACCGTACAACCCGTATTGTTGCAATTGAGCGGCAGCAACTTCACGACCGACAGCTTTCATATCCTCGTCTTCTACCCGAAGGTTGTTATCCTTGATCATGTCGCCTTTGATCAACTGCCATTTGAACTCGTCACGGTAAGCGTTGAAATCCTGCTCGACCGCTTCGGGAGTCATATTTTCATTGGTAGCTAACATCCAACGTTTCAAGAATGCTTCAGGAAGAACAACGTCCTCGTTCTTCTTCAACATCTTGTCGCGAGCGTCCACCGTCAAACGATATTCGCTATGAGCTTTGAATTGTTTAGCCAAATCTTCTTTCACGCGTGCACGGAATTCCTCAACGCTCTTCACGTTGCCTTCACCGTATACTTTATCAAATAAAGCCTGATTTACTTCCGCATCGATATAACGTTTAACCTCGCTAATGATAAAGCAGAAATCAGAAGTAATATGTTCGGCCTCTTCTTTATTCACTTGTAACAAAGCAGCGTAATCCGTTTTGTTGGGATAAGCCTTGGAAGGATTGAATACCACTTCATTTCCTGCTTTCTTACCCTCGAAAAATTTTACTTGCTCTTCATCTTTCATGTGAGCCAAAGACAATGAAGCATCTTCCACACGGATTCCGCCTTCTTTCGGTTTTCCGTCTTCGCCCAACTCGATCAATTCACCCTTCACGTATTCCGATCCCTCGATCACGTCCACGGGACTCAATTCGCCGTTGTTCTTGCAGATACTTTCAACTTGTTTGTCTATCATTTCCTCGTCCACCTTGATGATGTAATAAGGAACTTTCTCCCGTTTGCTCAACTTCACGTTCATCACGGGAGCCATAGCTATATCGTATACGAACTCGAAACTTTCAGCATCCAGATTCAATTCTTTCTGATCCGTTTCGCTCGGAAGCGGCTCTCCCAAGATGTGCAAATCGTTCTCTTGGATAAAATTAGACAGACTCTCTCCTATCAACTTGTTGATTTCCTCAATCAAAACGGCTTTACCATACATTTTTTTGATAATCCCGAAAGGAGTTTTTCCCTTGCGAAAACCGTCGATCACCGCTTTTTTCTGGTATTCTTTCAACGCGTCGCTCACGCGAGTTGCGTAATCATCCTTATCCAATTGAATCTTAATTGTTGCATTAAGATCATCGATTTGGTTTTTCGTTACATTCATACTTCTCTATGTATAAAACTATTTATGATAAAACAAACAAAACAAAAAAGGCCACCTTGTTTAAGGCGGTCCTCTCTTCAAGTGCGGGCGAAGGGACTCGAACCCCCACGCCTTGCGGCACTAGATCCTAAGTCTAGTGCGTCTACCAGTTTCGCCACGCCCGCTTGCTATTTTGACGGTGCAAATATATTGCTTTTTCATGAAAAGCAAAATGATTTGCCCCTTTTTTTATTTCTTTCTTCTCAACTCGAAGTTTTTACCGAGATAAACCCGTCTAACTTCCGGGTCATTCGCCAAATCCTCTGCCGTTCCGGATTGCAGGATACGACCGTCATACAAAAGGTAAGCCCGATCGGTAATACATAATGTTTCCTGCACGTTGTGGTCAGTGATCAGAATCCCGATATTTTTCTCTTTTAATTTCTGCACGATACTCTGGATATCCTCCACCGCGATAGGGTCTACCCCGGCAAAAGGTTCGTCCAACAAGATAAATTTCGGGGCAATCGACAATGCCCGGGCAATCTCCGTGCGCCGACGTTCACCTCCCGACAATTGTATCCCTTTACTCTTCCGGATATGTTGCAGACCGAACTCGTCGAGCATTTCTTCCAGACGTTCACGCTGGTAATCTTTCGGGAAAGTACTCATTTCGAGCACCGCTTTGATGTTATCTTCCACGCTTAATTGACGGAAGACGGAAGCCTCCTGCGCCAGATACCCCACTCCCAATTGTGCCCGACGGTACACCGGCTCTTTCGTGATTTCCCGGTCATCCAAAAAAATACGCCCGCCATTCGGCTTGATCAATCCCACGATCATGTAAAACGAGGTGGTCTTCCCTGCCCCGTTAGGTCCTAACAGACCAACGATCTCTCCTTGCTGCACGTCCACGGAAACCCCTTTTACAACGGTTCGGCTTTTGTATCTTTTTACAAGGTCCTCGGCTCTTAATTTCATATCGTTCAGTTTTACCGCGCTAAGATAGTCTTTTACAATTGAAAATTGAAAAATGAAAATTGAAAATTACTAGAAATTTAGATGTATCGAGAAATTTATGGCGAAATTATCCACTTTTTGTCCCGAACGATCGCCTCGGTGTGTCAATCGCCAGATGGCATCCACCCGGATCAGACGCAAGATATTTTCCACCCCGACACCCGCCTCGATATAAGGCTTGGACACGGACGACATACCTTCCGGGAACAATAGTATAGCCCGGGTATCGGATAAACTACCGTTGTTTTTATCGGACAACCGCCCCCACAACGCTTTCACCGTAACGACCTCACGCCATTTCAACCGTTTCATCAACGGGATCTTGCTCAAGAAGAATCCCCTGAAATGATGTTCCCAGAATACCGCCGCCCACAGGTCGGACGCGAACTCGTAAAAATTCATACACGAGAACGCGTACGGGTCATAGAAATAGGTAGCGTTTCCCTCGTGCAATTTCAACAAAGGATAAGGCACTTTCCCGAAAATCTTTCCACCCGTAATCATAAAGTCACTATACCCGATAGGAGCAATATGCATGTCATGTTGCACGGATATTTCCGCCCGGTAATACTCGTAATCACTGTTCAGCACCCCCTTCAAACCTGCCACGAGGTCAATACCCACGATCGGGAAATCCGACCCCATGGACACTTTGTCAAAATCCTGCCGCACCACGATCTCGTTCTTCGACAAACGGGTTCCCAAGCGGAATTGCGTAGTATGTATCTGGTTAAGTTCCTTCCCGTCCGGACGAATAAAATCAACGTATTTCGTCGGGTACATCTGACGATATTCCAGAGCGAAACTATTGGAAAATCCTTGCCACCATTCTTTCTCGTAACGGAAATCAAATTCATTAATCATCGTCAACTTCTCGTTATTCCCGCGGGAGAAAATCGAACTCAATATATTACCTGTCGTGAATGCGTTCTCGCTCGCGCCAAGTTGAAACACGTCATGCTTGCCACTCACGGTAAGTTTCGAGGTCGGTTGGTTATTAAACATGTATTCCACGGTTCCGCCTCCCTTGAATTTCTGGTCTTTCGTGCTGTACGCCCCGTACCCCGAGAGCCGGATACGCTTACTGAAATCACTGGTTGTCTTTGCCCCCAGCTGGAAACGGTTTCCTTCCAGTTTATTAAAACTATATAGCTTATAGTAGGGTCCGAAACCCACGTATTTCGTGTTATAATACCCAAGGAATACCGTCTGGATCATGTCATATATATTCTGGTAGAGAGGAACATTTTTAATCGAATCCACCATATTATATATATTCCGTTCTTTTTCCGACAATTGGTAAGGTCGTGCATTCTGCCAATAATTCTCGTCATTCTGGAGAACATTCTTATTTATAGTGACCTCGCTGTCCAGTTTCAAAATCTCGGACGGAATCGCTTCATTCACGGTCACGTTGGAATAGTCTATCTGCCGATGTCCCATGAACGAAATCAACTTGGAAGAATCCCGCATTTGCACGGTGAAGTCCGCCAATATCTTATCCTGTTTCAAGAACCAAGTCGAATCATTGATCAATTCATTCGTCGTTTCTATCGCCAGATCCTTAATCCAGTTCACGTTCAAACCTTTTATCATGCGCATCTGGGCAGACTCTAACGCCCAAGTCGTGGAGTCGATATTCACCTCCCCGTCAAACACGGGCGTAGATTTTCCCTTGGGATGAAAACGAATCTTGTATATTTTTCTGCCTTCCTTTTGCAAGCTATCTACCAGAAAATACTTGTAATACAGCAAACCGTGATCACACAAGGGACTGACAAAATTCACTTCAAAAATATTGATATAGTTATCGTACAAGTTCACGTTCACGTGTAAATGTCCCGTGAACTGCGCAAGACTGTAATCCTCCTGAATACCGGAAATCCGGCTCGCTTTCACGATCTCCCGGGACAAACGGGGTGACCGCCGATAATAATAATCCGCCGAAGCCTCCGAGATCATCACGGGCAGATAAGCTTTTCCCGTGATCGCGGACGTATCCATGTACTGGAAAATAAACCCGAAATTCTTCTGTAACTTTTTATTCTTGAACTGGGGTTTCAAGTTGGCCACATCCAATTCCATTTTCGTGTACGTGGAATAGCTGTAAGCCTCTTTTTCTGCCGGATTATTTCTTTTCTTGTTCTTTGAAATGTTGCGTAATATCGCGTGGGCGGGATTCTCTCCCGGTGTCACCTTCACTTCGTCCAAACCGGTGACAATCGGAACCAGTTTAAAATCAATCGTGTTAAAAGCACCTTTATTAACCGGCTTCGTCTGTTTCTCGTATGACACATACGCTGCCATAAGTTCGCTCACGTTCTCCCGCGTTTCGAGATAGTAATTCCCGTCAAAATCCGTTGTCACGCCAATTGTCGTACCCACGAATAATAATGTCACCATAGGTAACGGCTCGCCCGTTTCCGCGTCTGTCACGGTTCCCCTCACCTTTGTTGTCTGGGCGTTCAACACAGAAACCCATATCATCAAGAAAAATAATAAACACAACTTTACACGTCCCATGAAATTATCCATTTTAAATTTCAAATTCTAAATTTTAAATTCAAACTGACTTCCGTTCAATCTAAAATTCAAAATTTAAAATCAAATATTATACCACTCCTTCGCGCAATATGTCATGTATGTGTACCATTCCTTTATAGTGATTCTCCCGATCTACCACCACCAACTGCGTGATACTATTTTTTTCCATCATCCGGTAAGCATTATAAGCCAACTCTTCCTCGGAAATCGTTTTAGGTGCTCCGGACATGATATCTCCCGCTGTCAAACCGTCGACATCCTCGTACTTCTCCATCATCCGTCGCAAGTCCCCATCCGTGATAATTCCGAGCAAATGTTCTTCGTCGTCCACGATCGCCACGGCTCCCAGACGCCCTTTCGACATGGCTAGAATTACCGGACGTATTCCGGCTTCGATCTTGATATTCGGTCGATTGTTACCATCATAAACGTCTGCAACCCGCGTATAAAGCCGTTTCCCAAGAGTCCCTCCCGGATGATATCTGGCAAAATCCCTACTAGAGAAACTTCTACATTCTATCAAACACATCGCTAATGCATCTCCCAGCACTAACTGTGCCGTAGTTGAATTTGTGGGAGCTAAATTTAAAGGACAAGCCTCTTTTTCTACTTTAGCCTTCAATATATAGAGCGCATTTTTCGCCAGAAACGAGTCTGTATTGGACACCATCGCGACAATATTCTTGTTTCCGTTGTTACGGATCAGAGGAATCAATACTTTTATCTCCGGTGTATTTCCACTTTTGGACACGCAAATCACCACATCTTCCTCCCGAATCATTCCCAAATCTCCATGAATAGCATCCGCGGCATGCATAAATACCGCCGGAGTACCCGTGGAATTCATCGTTGCCACGATTTTTGTTGCGATAATCGCGCTCTTTCCTATCCCGGTAATGATGACACGCCCTTTACTTTCATAAATTAACTTAACGACAGCCTCAAAATCATCATCTATGTAGTTTGCCAGATTTTGGATGGCTTCTGTCTCATCCTGAATTACTTTTCGCGCAAATGCTTTTATATCTACCATCTCTTTCGATTAAAATTATTCTATTTAACACCATGAACCAAGCAAAAAAAACAAAAAACTATTGTACTTATCATTTTTTGCTATAACTTTACTAGGGACAAAAGTATCATTTTTTGTGATAGCTTAAAAACGAGTGGTGATAGATTTATTATTGAATATTTTGTTTGGAAAAACAAATTAAGTTATAAATTTGCGCACCCGTCTAAAAACAGGGTGTGTGAAAATTTAAATAAAACAATGGGATTGCAGATAGATTTACATGCTAAATTAAAAGAGTATTTCGGCTTTGATAGTTTCAAAGGGAATCAGGAGGAGATAATAAAGAATGTCCTTGCCGGGAATAACACGTTTGTTTTGATGCCGACAGGAGGGGGTAAATCTTTATGTTATCAACTACCTGCACTAATACTCGACGGAACAGCTATCGTGATATCTCCCTTGATTGCTCTTATGAAAAATCAGGTAGATGCCATGCGTTCCTTCAGCGCGTCAGAGGGGGTTGCCCACTTCATGAATTCTTCACTCAGTAAAAGTGACATCTTGAGTGTAAAAGAGGATGTCCTAAGCGGGAAGACCAAATTACTATACGTGGCTCCGGAATCCTTGACCAAGGAAAGTAATGTCGAATTTCTCCGTAAAGTTCGAATCTCTTTCTTTGCCGTTGATGAGGCTCACTGTATTTCGGAATGGGGACATGATTTCCGTACGGAATACCGTAAAATCAGACCGATTGTCGAACAAATCGGGAAAGCCCCCATCATTGCCTTGACGGCAACGGCTACCCCGAAGGTACAACACGACATTCAGAAAAATCTGGATATGCTCGACGCTCAGGTTTTCAAATCCTCTTTCAACCGTTCGAATCTTTATTACGAGGTTCGCCCTAAAACTGATCCGGCCAAAGATATCATCAAGTTTATAAAAAACAACGAGGGGAAATCCGGTATCATCTATTGCCTGAGCCGCAAAAAGGTGGAAGAACTCACGGAATTGCTTTGCGTGAACGGCATCAAAGCTGCCAGTTATCACGCGGGAATGGATGCCGCTGCCCGTAGCAGCAATCAAGATAAATTCCTGATGGAGGAAGTAAACGTGATTGTAGCCACGATCGCTTTCGGTATGGGCATCGACAAACCGGACGTACGTTTCGTGATCCACTATGATATTCCTAAAAGTCTGGAAGGATACTATCAAGAAACAGGACGTGCGGGACGGGATGGCGGAGAAGGGTACTGCTTGACATTCTATAGCTATAAAGATATTCAGAAGTTGGAAAAATTCATGCAGGGCAAACCTATCGCCGAGCAGGAAATCGGGAAGCAACTCTTGATGGAAACGGTTTCTTACGCCGAAACATCCTTGTGCCGGAGAAAAGTGTTATTACACTATTTCGGGGAGAATTATGACGAGGAGAATTGTGGCGCCTGCGACAATTGTCTGTACCCGAAGAAAGAGTTCGAGGGCAAGGAATTCTTGATTGACGCGCTCAACGCCGTACTTGAAGTAAAAGAAAAATTCAAGGTCGACCATTTGGTTAAAGTCTTGATCGGGGAAACCGATTCAATGATAAAATCGTATCATCATGACGAGCTGGAATCTTTTGGTATCGGCTCCGACAAAAGTTCACAATTCTGGAACATGGTTTTCAGACGAGCGCTTATTAGTAATTATATAGAGAAAGATATTGAACAATACGGGGTCATCAAATTATCAAAAGAAGGCCACGAGTTTTTAAAGGAACCTAAAGACTTTATGCTGATGGAAGATCATAATTTTGAAGAATCTGAAGAGAAACTTCAGGAAAAGGGAGGTGTATCAGCACTTGACAACACTCTGTTTGCCATACTGAAAGACTTACGGAAAAAGATTGCCAAGAAAAATAACCTGCCGCCATACGTCATTTTTCAGGATCCTTCTTTGGAAGACATGTGTACCAATTACCCGATCACGTTGGAAGAGTTAGCCAACATTCAGGGTGTCGGTACCGGAAAAGCCCAGAAGTACGGGCAGGAATTCGTTGAGGTCATCAAACAGTATGTTGAAGACAACGAGATCGAAAGAGCCCAAGATCTGGTTGTAAAAACAGTTGCCAACAAATCGAAATTCAAGGTATATATCATTCAAAATATTGATCGCCAAATTGATTTGGAAGACATCGCTTCTGCTGAAGGATTAACTTTTGAAGAACTCATCAAGGAAATGGAAGCCATCGTCTTCTCCGGAACAAAACTGAATATTGATTACTATATCAATAAGATTCTGGATGATGAACAACAACAAGAAATCATGGATTATTTCATGGAAGCGAAAAGCGATAATATCGGTGACGCTTACGATGAATTTGACGGCGACTATTCAGAAGAAGATCTCCGACTGATGCGATTGAAATTACATTCCAAACATGGAAACTAATAAAAAAGCGACCTTTCGGTCGCTTTTTTATTCCATTCTGTCCAGAATCACATCCGGAAGATGCTGAATGAATTGAAACAATAAAGTTTCATCTCCCGTCTTATGCGTCCGAATGACCATAGTTACCCGGTAAGTGGTTATATCCCCTAATTTACCTGACTCCGTGGAGTAAGAACCTATCTGGTGTTTTTTCCGTTTGATCTCGTCGGTTATCTCTTTTATAACTTCTTGACTTGACGTTGTGAACACTAACAAAACATTCCGTTGGCTGAACTTCTGGAATAAATACCCCAGACCTTCCAATCCCAACAATGTTAATAACATGGCGCATATTCCCAACCAATATTGCCCGGCACCTACCGCCAAACCGATAGCAGAAGTTGCCCATATCCCGGCAGCAGTGGTCAATCCCCGTACAAATAATTTCTGTATGATAATTGTTCCCGCTCCAAGGAAACCGATACCACTTACCACCTGTGCCGCAATACGGCTGGGGTCGAGTCCTATACCCGTGTCCCCCAAGATATCCCAGAAACCATATTTCGAAACAATCATAAACAGGGCACTTCCCAAAGCAACGAGGAAGTGAGTTCGGAATCCGGCTTCTTTTGCCCTGTACTCACGATCCAAACCAATCAGCGCCCCCAGTATCCCGGCTACCAACAACCGCAAGAAAAAATCCCATGTCATCATATCGTGTTACATTTTATTTTAACCTCATGTTCACCACAAAGATAAACCAATCTACGCAAAATTGCGTATGAAAGATACAATTCAGTCCAAAAAGTTCACAGACATGATACTAACCATCATTATCACATTTATCCTCGGATACACTCTGATCGCACTGGAACGACAAATCGGCGTCAGCAAAACCGCCATAGCTCTTATCTTGGGAATCACGTTATGGGTATTCGCTTTGTTTCAAACAAAACTGGATGTAAATACTCAAATTATAGAACACCTCGGGAATACCGCGGAAATTTTATTCTACTTACTGGGAGCCATGACGATTGTCGAATGGGTAGACACGCACGAAGGGTTCAATCTGATTACCAAACACATCACAACGAGAAACAAACGGAAACTACTCTGGCTCATCGCATTCATCACCTTTATCATGTCTTCCGTTCTGGATAATTTAACGACAGCTATCGTGATGATTATGCTCCTGCGCCAACTTGTTACAAATCAGCAAGAACGTTGGATTTTCGGCAGTATCATCATTATTGCCGCCAACGCGGGGGGTGCATGGACTCCCATCGGGGACGTGACCACGATCATGTTATGGATTCACAACAATATCACGTCCATGAACGTTATCCGCCACCTGTTTCTGCCCAGTCTGGTTTCTCTACTTATTCCCGTCGGCATCGCGACATTCTGGTTGAAAGGTGAAATTCAAGATCAATCCGCTAGTATTCGTTCGAATCTCCCGGGTATTTCACACAAAGAACAAATCACGATTCTCGCTCTAGGCATCGGCAGTCTGATCTTCGTTCCCGTGTTCAAGGAACTCACGAACCTGCCACCATTCATGGGTATCATGTTTGCCTTAGGTTGTGTATGGATATACACGGAGATGCTATACAACCGCAAAAAAAATATCACGCGAGAAAACACGCATCGCATTCCTTCCATTCTCTCGAAAGTCGACTATTCCACACTACTATTCTTTCTTGGAATATTAATGGCCGTTGCCGCGTTACAAGTCGTGGGAATTTTAGACCAAATGGCAACTTTCTTGAATGATCGAATACACAATGTCTATTTTATCAACACGATTATCGGCTTTCTCTCCTCCGTCATTGACAACGTTCCTCTCGTGGCGGCAGCCATGGGGATGTACCCGCTTACTCATGCCGACGGTACACACCTCTCCGCTTATATGATGAATTTCACCACGGACGGAACTTTCTGGGAACTTCTCGCCTATTGTGCCGGTATAGGCGGCAGTATTCTGATTATCGGTTCTGCCGCGGGAGTAGTTGTTATGGGTATGGAAAAAATCAATTTCACATGGTACCTCAAGCACATTACATGGATTGCTACTCTCGGGTATCTGGCGGGAATAGGTATATATTATATCTGTTTATAAAGTTCATAAGGTTTATAAAGTTCATAAAGTATGCCTAAATGTAAACTTTTTTAGTCATGGGATGCCCTTATGAACTTTATAAACTTTATAACTTTACAAACAAAAAGAGCTGCAATCGCAGCTCTTTTTCTACTCTGTATATCTCTCGATCGTTTGTCCCCGGTCGGGTCCCACGGATACAATCTTGATAGGCACTCCGGTTTCTTCTTCAAGGAATGCCAGATAATTATTAAATTCTTCCGGAAATTCATCTTCCGAAGTCATTTTGGTCATATCGCATTTCCATCCCGGCAATTCGGTATAAATCGGTTTTACACCTTCCGTGATATCGTAGGGGAAATAATCAACTTCCTCCCCGTTTACCTCGTAAGCCACACAAGCCTGTATCGTGTCAAAGGAGTCCAACACATCACTCTTCATCATGATCAGTTGAGTCACCCCGTTAATCATGATGGCATATTTTAAAGCTACCAGATCTACCCAACCGCAACGACGTCTGCGTCCGGTTACGGAACCGAACTCGTGTCCCAAGTCACACAATTTCTCGCCTGTCTCGTCATTCAACTCTGTCGGGAAAGGTCCGCTTCCCACGCGGGTACAGTATGCTTTAAAAATTCCGTACACTTCACCGATACGATGGGGAGCTATTCCCAACCCGGTACAAGCACCGGCACATACCGTATTGGAAGAAGTCACAAAAGGATAAGAACCGAAATCGATATCCAACATTGTTCCTTGTGCACCTTCCGCCAAGATTGATTTCTCGTCATCCAAGTATCGATTTATTTCATGCTCGCTATCCACGAGTTGGAATTGCTTCAAGTATTCAATACCTTCCATCCATTCTTTCTCCATCCCCGTCAGGTCATAAGAGAAATTCAAGCTTTTCAATATCTGTTCGTGACGAGCTTTTGCCCGAGCGTATTTATTCTCGAAATCATGCAGGATATCTCCCACGCGCACACCGTTACGACTGATTTTATCCGTGTATGTCGGTCCGATACCTTTTCCGGTAGTCCCCACTTTCGCATCCCCTTTGGCTGCCTCGTAAGCTGCATCCAACAACCG
Organism: Butyricimonas muris; assembly: GCF_046365375.1. Taxonomy (NCBI): domain Bacteria; kingdom Pseudomonadati; phylum Bacteroidota; class Bacteroidia; order Bacteroidales; family Odoribacteraceae; genus Butyricimonas; species Butyricimonas muris. The sequence goes on from NZ_JBKEIT010000019.1 coordinate 24,560, forward strand.
GTGCGTCGGCAGAATCAAGTGTGCTTTCTTTGATATATGAAGTTTCTTTTTGAGATCATGTCCGGAAGCGGCCAAAGCCTCGGCCTCCGCTTTAAACAAAGCTGGATCAACTACCACTCCGTTACCGATAATATTCACCTTATCCCCTTGAAATATCCCGGACGGGATGGAACGAAGTACATATTTCTGCCCTTCAAATTCAAGTGTATGACCGGCATTAGGTCCTCCTTGAAAACGAGCCACGACATCATACCTAGGGGTCAGTACATCGACCACTTTCCCTTTTCCTTCATCTCCCCATTGCAATCCCAACAATACATCTACTTTCATCTGATATAATTTTAACTTCTTAAAAAACAAACATGCAAAAATAATATTTATTTCTTTCCCGCCAACTTGCAAGCGTGACAAATCCCATAAATATAAAGCATGTGATGATGCACGGAAAAATCATATTTCTCCTCCACGTGTTCCACGATCTCCTCCAAGCGGGAATCCGAGAACTCTTCCACTTTTCCGCATATCTTGCACACGATATGCTCATGCTTCTTGTTATTATAAGCCCGTTCGAACTGCGCGATATTATTCCCGAATTGGTGCTTGATAACCAATTTACATTCCAACAATAAATCGATCGTGTTATACAAAGTGGCACGGCTTACCCTGTAGTTCTTGTTCTTCATAAAAACGTACAGGGATTCGATATCAAAATGCCCGGCATGTGAATAAATCTCATCCAGAATGGCATACCTCTCGGGCGTCTTCCGATGTCCTTGCTGTTGCAGGTAAGTGGTAAAAATCTCTTTTACCGTCTCCTTTATTTTTTCCATTGAGTCCAAAGCTAATTCAATTTACAACATGGCTAAGTTACAACTTTTATCCGAAGAAAACTCACTATTTAGACGAAATTTAATTTAGACATCCAAATTCTCCACTCTTGAAACGTTCTCGACGCCCTTCAGAGAAGAGATTTTCATCATTAAATTGTTCAAATCGGCAGTGTTATGCACGTAAAGATGAATCATTCCCTCGAATATCCCGTCTTTCGTTTCAAAATGCACGGTACGCATATTCACGTTACTCTCTTTCGAGATAATCATCGTGATATCGCTGACGATTCCGATACTGTCAATCCCGTTCAATTTAATTACCGCAAGGAAAGACATGATCTTGTGGCTAACCCACTTCACCGGGACAATCTTATCCCCGTAACTGGACATCAGTCGTATGGCTTCCGGGCATTTACGCTTGTGCACGGTGATCTTATCCCCCTCGATCTTCATCCCGACTACATCATCACCGGGAATCGGGTGACAACAAGGAGCAATGATAAAATCCGAAGCATCTTCCGTCACGTCATTAATGATCTTTCCTTCTTCTTTCTCGGCCGGGGCTTTCTCTTTATCGCTTTTGAAGAACTGCAATTTCCAATACTTCACGAATTTATTCTCCGACTTTTTCTTCAATGCCTTCCGCACGTCTTCGACACTCAAATTCCCTTTCGCCAAACTGACATAAAGATCATCTTTATTATCCAATTTCAGATGCAACAGAGCCTTGTTCAGGTTCTCCGTACCAAAAGGCAATTTCATATCTTCCAACAAGTTCTCGAACATCATCGTTCCGATCTTCACCTGTTCCTTTTTCTCCCGACGGAAAATCATCAATATATTATTCCTCGCCTTTGCCGTCACGATAAAGTCCAACCAATCACTCTGCGGCTTCTGTTTATCACTTGTCAACACCTCCACCTGATCCCCGCTTTGCAGCACGTGGCTCATCGGCACCAATTTATGATTGACCTTTCCACCGATACAGGAGTTCCCGATCTCCGTGTGAATGTCATAAGCAAAATCCAACACGGTCGCTCCCTTCGGTAAGGTTCTCATATCTCCCTTAGGAGTGAAAACCCGAATTTCTTTAGCGAAAAGATTTAGCTTGAACTCGTCCAAGAACTCCAAAGCATCCGTTCCGGGCTGTTCCAGCATCTCTTTAATCCCCGCCAACCATTTATCCACCTCGTTGCTTGCCTCGGCATTATCACCTTTATATTTCCAGTGGGCTGCTAACCCCTTTTCCGCGATTTCATCCATCCTACGGGAACGGATTTGCACCTCTATCCATTTACCTCCGGGTCCCATGACCGTCAGATGCAATGCCTCGTAACCGTTTGCCTTGGGTACACTCACCCAATCCCGGATTCTCTCCGGCTTCGGGCTATACATATCCGTAATCAAAGAATAAATATTCCAGCATTGCCATTTCTCCGGCTGATTGTCCTTGGGATCAAACACGATACGCACGGCAAGTAAATCATAAATTTCCTCGATAGAAATATGCCTGCGCTGCATCTTAGACCACACCGAATACACGCTCTTTGTCCGGGCGGTGATATCATACTGGTAACCGCTTTCCGTCAGGCGTTCCCGAATGGGGGCTATGAACTGTTGGTATAACCCGGTATTCTCGTCCCGGTAAGCATGAATTTTCTTTTCCAGCTCCTGATATTCAAGCGGATTTTCGTATTTTAAACTCAAATCTTCCAACTCCGTCTTGATGGCGTGCAATCCCATCCGGTGAGCCAAAGGAGCGTATATATATAAGGTTTCACTGGCAATCTTTACCTGCTTGTGTTCCGGCATGGCATCCAACGTGCGCATATTGTGCAAACGGTCGGCAATCTTGATCAGAATAACACGTACATCATCCGCCAGAGTCAGTATCATTTTCCGAAAACTCTCAGCCTGCTTGGTGGTATCACTTCCCATAACTTCACTGATCTTGGTCAACCCGTCCACCAAAGAAGCAATCTTCGCCCCGAACAAATTAGCAATATCCTCTACCGTGTAGTCCGTATCCTCCACGACATCATGCAATAACGCGGCGATAACCGACTTGGTTCCCAAGCCGATCTCTTTAGCCGCAATCTTCGCTACCGCGATCGGGTGCAATATATAAGGCTCACCCGACTTCCGTTTTACCCCTTGATGAGCTTCCCGGGCAAACTCGAAAGCCGTGCGAATTAATTTTATACTCTCTTCTGTCGTTCCCTTTCGCAAAGATTGTAACAAATCCTCGAAAGCCGCGTTAATCATTTCCTGCTCGTTCATAACCGTCTCCAATTTTAGATTTATTGATTTCAGATTTTAGATTCCTGCCCACTCCCTATCCCTCGAATCATAAATCGTAAATCATAAATCGTAAATCTTATATTTCTATATGCCGCGACACCACATCCGCCTGCATAAATAAAGCTGCCATTTTATCAAACATCCCTCCTTTTTCAGTGGTAAGGAACTCCACTTGTCCCCCTCGTGAAAGCATTCCTTCCATTTCAGGATGACGATATAAATAGTCTTTCAAACTCCGGGCCACGATCTCTCCCTGCTGAATAACTTTTACTCCCCGGGGAATAAAACGGTCAATTACCCCGCACAAAAGAGGATAATGTGTACATGCCAGTACAACCGTATCAATCATGGGATCCGCCTGCATTAAAAGATCTATATATTTCTGCACAAAAAAAGCTGCCCCCGGGGAATCAATCTCGTTATTTTCAACGAGAGGCACCCACATCGGACAGGCTTGTTGCGTCACTTCAAATCCTTTTCCAGAATGGATTTTCGCTATTTCAAGCAAATAAGACTCGGAAGCCACCGTACCCGAGGTAGCGAGTACACCGATATGCCCGTTACGCGTAAAATCAGCGACCGCCTCCACGCTAGGTCGGATGACACCCAACACTCTCCGTCCGGCATCTATCCGCGGTAAATCGACTTGTTGTATTGTCCTTAACGCCTTTGCCGAAGCCGTGTTACAGGCAAGGATAACCAATCGGCATCCCATATCGAACAATTTCAACACCGCTTCCCGCGTATACTTGTACACCACGTCAAAAGAACGTGTACCGTAAGGGGTACGAGCGTTGTCGCCCAAGTAGATATAATCATACTCCGGCATCTCTTTCACAATATCTTTCAATATTGTCAATCCCCCGTAACCAGAATCAAACACCCCTATCGGACAATGCATGTATCTAAATTTATTTAAATTAATAGCTGCTAATATACCTTTTATTCGCAATTAATGCAAAAAAAAAGCCGCCTTTCAGGCGACTTTATTTACTTTAATATATACGATTATTGAAGTCCCAACTTTTTCTTTACCAAGGGCAATACATCTTCGCTATTATCAGCTGCATACAATAAAGCATTCTGGGTAAAAATATAAGTAAACCCATTCTCTTTACCTACTTCTTGTGTAGCTTTCTGTATTTTATCCATGATCTCACCCATCAACTTATTGTAAGTTTCTTGCATTTGTTGATCGGCTAACTCCCGGAAACTCTGGATTCTCTCTCCCAGACTTCTGATTGACTGCTCTTTATTAGCACGAGTCAATTCTGAATATGTTTTTTCATTCGCCTGATATTCTTGAATCTCCTTCTGGTAATTCTCGGTCATTGATCTTAATTCTTTTTCAATCTCTGCCTGTTTTGCTTGTAATTCAGCTTCAGCTTTCTTAGTTTCAGGCATTATCGCCATCACTTTTTGCACGTCAAGATGACCTAATTTGATCGGTTTTGCCGTTTGAGCAGAAGTAGCAAATGCTACAAATATAAATGCCACCAAGGCAAATAATTTAATTGTATTCTTCATAATGTTTGTCTTTAAAATGTCTCACAAAAATAATAAAATTAATTTCCCATTCCTAGCCTGCATACATAATGTATGCTATAATTTACAATTTATGATTTACAATTTATGATTCAAGTGAAAAATTAATCTAAAATCTGAAATCGTAAATCTAAAATATTAGAATTCTTGTCCCAACACAAAGTGGAATTGTGAACCACCGACACCGGAGCGTCCGGGTACATCATCAAATCCATATCCCCAGTCGATACCGAGCAAACCGAACATCGGCAGGAATACGCGCAAACCGACTCCCGCGGAACGATACAAGTTAAACGGTTCGAAATCCTTCAGTTCGTACCACGAGTTACCTGCTTCCAAGAACCCTAAAGCATAGATCGTTGCCGACTGAGCCAAAGAGATCGGGTAACGTAATTCAAGCGTGAACTTGGAATACAAGCTGGCGTCAGACCCTTGCGGAGCCATAAAGCTGGAACCCGCGTTCGTCAATGATCCGTTCTCGTAACCACGCAAACCGACATATTCACGTCCGTACAAACTATAACCGGACATTCCGTCACCTCCCATCTCGAATCCCTCGAACGGAGACTTCCGGTTTTTATCATAGTGTCCCAAATAACCGTACTGGGCAGAAGCATAAAGTACCAAAGGACGTTTCTCGCTATGAGTCAGAGGAGTGAAAATCTTTCCACTGAATTTCCATTTGTGGTACTCGATCCACCTGTATTTAATCTGATCTTTCTCTGCCTCGAAATGACGGCTGGAGAACAAAGAATAAGGCGGAGTCAATGCCAACGAGAAAGAGAACTCACTACCTCTTTTCGTGAACAAGGGGTTATCAATAGAACTCCGTTTAATCACCGTGGCGATAGAAAGGTTGTTCGAATTTCCGTTACTAAATATATAATAAGGCCAATTCTTCAACTGATATCTCTGGAATGAAATCTCGTTATACATCGTGAACCAGTCATCCGGCCACTTGATACGACGTCCCAATCCCACGCTGAATCCATAAGTAAGCATCAACTGACGGGTGTCGTAATAGTCGGACGCATTCGCCGCCTGAGCGTAATAAGAATTCCGGTAACTGCTGGAATAACCTGTCTGACGAGAGAAATACAAAGAAACACTCAACGAGTTCGGTTTCTTTCCTCCCAGCCAAGGTTCACGGAATGATAAACTGAATGAAGTATAATATTTACCGTTCGTCTGGGCCTTCAAACTGAACGTCTGACCGTCACCCTGCGGAAGAGGACGATAAGTATCCCAATTAAAAATATTACGGATAGAGAAGTTCGTGAAGGTCAATCCTACCGAACCGATGATCATACCGGCTCCCCAACCTCCCGAAAGCTCGATCTTATCATTCGCTTTCTCGACTAACTTGAATATGACATCCGTTGTTCCCGCTTCCTGATTAACATTCACCAAGTCCGGTGCTATTTGTTCCGGATCGAAATGTCCCATATTCGCCAATTCACGTGCGCTTCGTATAATATCTTCTCGACTGAACAACTCACCCGGGTACACGTACAATTCCCGACGAATCACGTGCTCGTGGGTACGGTTGTTACCTTGAATAATCACCTTGTTAATCGTGGCCTGAGTACCCTCGGCAACACGGATTTCCAGATTTATAGAATCTTCACCCGCGATAGTTTCGATCGGCATCAGACGAGAGAACAAATACCCGTTATTCTGGTATATATTGGATACGGCATCCTCGTCCGTGGTAATACGTTCGTTCAAGTACTTACTATTATATACATCTCCTTTTTTGATATTCAATATACGGCTCAACGTCTCTGAATCATATATTGTATTACCTACCCAAGAGATATTATTGAAATAGTATTTATTTCCTTCCTGCACATCAATATAGATCTTCACCCGTTTCGGGGATATCTGGACAACACTATCGGAAACAATCACCGCGTCGCGGAAACCTTTCTCGTTATATTTATCGACAAGATGATACTTATCTTCGTCATAATTCTTCTCAATATAATTTGACGATTTAAAGAAATTAACCAATGATTTTTCTTTCGTCTTCTTCATGGCAGCTTTCAGACGACCGTCTTTCATTTGTTCGTTTCCGTTAATGATAATGTCGGCAATCTTTATTTTATTGTGTTTCTCCACGATGACATCCAGAACCACGTAATTCTTCTCTTTTGGATCATCCCGTTGAATAATCTTGATATTCGTGTTATAATATCCTTTCTCTTTCAAGTATTTCTCGACTTGGCTTTTCAAGGTCGTCTTCATGAAATCCGTGACCTGCGACCCCACTCCCAAGTTCATTTTTTCCTTGATCTTGTTTTCCTCGGATTTCTTCAAACCGATGTAATTGATCTTCGAAAGCTTATGCCGTTCCTGAATGTACATGGTCAAATATACCTTGTCATCTTCAATCCGGTCGACAGCAATGGATATATTCGAAAACAAACCTTGATCGTAAAGCCTCTTGATCGCTCTCGTTATCGTTTCACCCGGAATTTGAATAGGCATTCCTATCGTCAACCCGGCTATGGATGCCAACCCGTCATAATCTCCGCCGACAACCTTTACCCCTGCCAATTCATAGGTCTTCGGGGAAGAATAATAGATATCAACTTGCTGCTGCACAGTATCTGCAACTTGAGCTTTTGCTCCACAAATACACAATATAAATATTAATACAAGCGTTATTTTTCCTGTCATTTGAGTCACTTTTTTAGTTGCTCTCCGGTCATACCGAATCGTCTCTCTCTTTTTTGAAAATTACGAATGGCCAAATATAAGTCTTCTTTTTCAAAATCAGGCCAAAATTTATCAAGAAAATATAGTTCAGTATACGCTAATTGCCATAAAAGAAAATTACTGAGCCTACATTCACCGCTCGTGCGAATCAATAAATCCGGATCAGGAATCCCCGCCGTTGTCAAATAATCGGAAAAAACATCCCCTGTAATCGCCTCTACATCTTTCACTTTACCCGTCTGGCAATCTTTTGCCAACTGTTTCGCGGCATTCAATATTTCCCACCTTGCGCCATAACTTAGGGCAAGCACCACCGTCAAATGATGATTGGAAGCAGTCTGCTCTATCAACCCGTTCAACTTTTGTCGCACCTTGTCCGGCAAATCCGTCAAATTCCCGATAGCCCGAACTTGTATACCCTCTTTCATCAAATTATCCGTTTCCGCGACGATAGCATCCACCATCAAACCCATCAAAACATCCACCTCCTCTTTCGGCCGATTCCAATTCTCTATCGAAAAAGCGTATAAAGTCAAATACTTCACTCCGGCATTCCCGGCAGCCTCAAGAACTCTCCTCACAGCTTCCACGCCTTCCTTGTGTCCTTCCCATCTTTCCAATCCCCGCTGTTTTGCCCATCTGCCATTTCCATCCATAATAATTGCCACGTGCTCTGGTATATTCTCTCTACTCATAATAATAATACATTCTCGTTCTTCAACTCATTATTTAATAACGTTTTCCTTATCTTTATATTACTTGTTTTTCTTTAATCACGTAATCGCCAATCATTGAATCACTAAATCTTCTTATTCCTCTTGTCTTCCCCCCAATTCAATTTATTTCTCAACGTCTCGTAATAACTATGCCCGGGCATCTTTACCACGTTTATTTTAAAATCCCCGGAAGAGATAAATAATTCGTAATGATCCGGCACTGTCCGAGTTCGGGAATCGGCACTCACCATAAAATCACCCGAGCGACTTTCCACTTTCAGACGAATCTTCACGTCACCGGGCAAAATCAAAGGACGCATATTCAGGTTATGAGGGCTTACCGGAGTAATAATCAGATTATCCGAACTCGGGGAAATAATCGGACCGCCACAACTTAAAGAGTAAGCCGTCGAACCGGTAGGAGTAGCCACTATCAAGCCGTCCGCCCAATACGTCGTGAGATATTCCCCCCCGATATAAGCGTGTACCTTTAATAAAGAAGAGCGTTCCGTTTTCTGCACGCTGATCTCGTTCAGAGAATAATTAAAATTAGAGAACGGATTGTCTTCCATTTCCAATTTCACCAAAGCTCTCTGCTCTACCTCGCATTTCCCGGCACACAACCACTGTATAGCCTGAGGAATCTCCTCTTGGGCGATATTGGCAAGGAATCCCAGCCTACCGCTATTTATACCAAGCACGGGTACCCCGGAATCTTTCACCCGGACCGCTGAATCCAAAAAAGTACCGTCCCCCCCGACACTAAATAAAATATCGGTATCCGGCTCCAAATCCGTATCATAGAAAGATTGAAAATAAGAATGAACATCCCACCTCTCACTCAAGAAATCAAAAAACGGCAGATAACAAGACAACTTCACGCCACGCTCATCCAGATCACGTAACATTTGCTTGAAATAAGGAAAAAAATCCTCATGGATCACTCGTCCGTATATAGCCACTCTATTAATTTTCAGACACATCTAATTTATTTTAGATCTTAAATTTTAGATTCCACCTCCACGAACCAACTCTCTTTCAATTCTAAACTTTAAATTTTCTACATTTCCATAAACTTAATCAACTGCCCATAGCGGTCACGCAATTCATCATTGACATCTTCACCCAGCACAAAAGTACTTTTTATCACGTAACGATAACGGACAAAGGTATCCAGAATCGGTTCAATCCTAGGCGTATTCACCTTGACAGTAATATCAACCTTGTTCGAGTCCGGGGTGCATGTCACGAAACAACTCAACACCTTGGCTTCATTATATTCCACGATCTGCGCCACCTCGGCCAACGAATAATCAATTTTATTCACCTCCAACACGATAATCCCACCCGCGTCATCCACGCACAACATTTTTTCCACGCTATGCAAAATATCCGACAACAAAATAGCACCTTGATAAACCTCTTTCCGGCTTAAAACAGGAACTATTGACAATCCCAAGGAAGACGCGACCTCGATCACGTGATAAATATGCATATCATCGTACACGAATGTCGATTCTCTCGGTATCTCCAAACTATTGATCGGATCATTCAAACACCCGTGTGCGTACATGATTTCATCTGATAACAAACCCACGTAAGAACTTCCTTCAACCACCGGCAAATGGGATACCCGGAACAAATCCATCCACCCCAGTGCTTGGGCGCATGTATCGTTCTTTTTCAATACCGGAACCACATTCGATAATAATCCTTCTGCTATCATATTCTTTAAATCTCCAAATCACTCAATCAAGAAATCGTTTAATCCATTTCTCGCCCTAAAGATACATCTTTTTCTCTATTCAACTCCTCCATTAAAATAATTTTCGATTTTCAATATTCGATTTTCAATTATTCCTATATTTGCCGCGTAAACTTTAAAACAGTATAACACCATGTTACCAAAATTTCTAATTGCGGACAATTCCCAAGAAGCACCCGATCTCGTGTACGTGGTGCACACGGAAAAGCCTCAATGCATTATCCAATGTGACATAGACGGTTTCTACAGCAACCAAAAAATTTACTGGATTGACGAAGAACCTCTTTGCACGGACGATATCGAGTCTCTACTTGAAGAAGCAGAAGATTTCTTTGAAACCGAGCTAGAAAATCAAGAAGAACTATATGACGAAGACGACAACTAATTGCCGTCTTCGCCATGTTACAAGTTACAGGTTCACAAGTTACATGTTCAAAAAACAATAACAACAAACCTGCAACCTGCAGAGCCGAAGGCTCAACTTGTAACCTGGAACACAAAAAGTAATAAATTGCTTTTTGTAAAAAAAATTCGTAACTTGCCGGATTATTACATAACCTACAAACCCGAAATTATGTACACGAAAAGTGATCTCAAGCAATTTAAGCGCAGGGGGATTAAGCCCGAACAAATTGATAGCCAACTTGAAAACTTCAAGAACGGTTTCAATTTTGTGCAAATCCGAGATGCGGCGACAATAGGTAACGGGATCCATAGTCTGAATGACGAACAGGCTGATGAATTCATTCGCATCTTCGAGGAGAAAAGAAACACATTGAAAATCATGAAGATGGTTCCGGCATCCGGTTCCGCTTCTCGCATGTTCAAAACATTAAATTCATTTTTAAACACCTACACGGGAAGTGACGAAGATTACCTGAATTTCCGGTTGCACAAAGAACCGGGAAGCATATTCTCCTTCTTCGAAAAACTAAAAGAGTTTCCCTTTTACACCCACTTGAAAGAAGCTCTCTACAAAGACCGTTTCGATCTGGACAAACTTCTCTGGAAAAACGAACTCATCACGATATTGGAATATATCTTGACGAATAAGGGATTAAACTATAATTCCACGCCCAAGGGACTGATCGATTTCCATATATATAAAGATCACATCCGTACCGCCGTGGAAGAACACTTGGTTGAAGCCGCCCTTTATGCCAATGACGGCAAAATGGCACATATCCATTTCACGGTATCCGAAGAACACATGGGCAAATTCAAAGCCCTCTTGAAACACGTGCTCAAAGATTACCAGAAAAAATTCAATCTCAAGTACGACATCACGTTCTCCATCCAATCGCCCTCGACCGATACGGTCAGTCTGGATTCGAAAGGAGACCTGCTACGGGACAACGATGGTAACATCGTATTCCGCCCGGGGGGACACGGTGCTTTGATTCACAACTTGAACGATCTGAAAGAAGACCTCATCTTTATCAAAAACATAGACAACGTTACTCCCGATCGCAACAAGGCAGACACCGTGAAATACAAAAAGATACTCGCCGGGGTTCTGTTAAAAACACAAGCCAGAATCTTCGATTACATGAAGATTTTGAACAAGAAAAGCAGTATTACCGAAGAGAATCTGAACGAAATCGAACAATTTATCTATGACAATCTCGGGTACAAACCCAAGGAAGACCTCGTTCACCCTAATTTGAAAGAAAGGGCAAAATACTTGAAAAACCTGCTCGACCGCCCATTACGGGTATGCGGGATGGTTAAGAATGAAGGAGAACCCGGTGGCGGCCCCTTCTGGGTGGAAGATGCCGAACACGGTAAACGTTTGATGATCGTGGAAAGTGCACAGGTGAACCAAAAAGACAAGAACCAGAAAAAAATATTCACCCAATCGACCCACTTTAACCCGGTAGATATCGTGTGCAGCACGTATAACTACAAAGGTAAAAAGTACGATCTGAAAGACTTTATTGATAACACGCAAGGATTCATTACCAGTAAATCTTTCGAGGGAAAAGACATACAAGTACAAGAACTTCCCGGGTTGTGGAATGGAGCGATGGCAAACTGGAATACCGTGTTTGTCGAAGTTCCGCTATCCACCTTCACCCCGGTAAAAACCGTCTTTGACTTGTTACGTTTCGAACATCGCAACGTGTTCAAAATCGAATAAAAAAATTATGATTTACGATTTATGATTTACGATTCTTTTTGAATGAAATCATAAATCGTAAATCTAAAATCATAAATCATAAATTCGTTCATGGAGAAGAAAAAAAACTATCTACTATTAGTGCTGAGAGGATGTGCCATGGGTGCCGCCGACGTTATTCCCGGCGTATCAGGGGGAACAATAGCATTTATCACCGGGATCTACGAAGAATTAATCAATTCCATCCGTTCCATCGACTTACAGGCATTGCGTCTTTTGGGAACATTCAAATTCAAAGAATTTTGGAAGCATATCAACGGTAATTTTCTGGTTTCTGTGGTCGCAGGAATCGCGATATCTATATTCTCGTTGGCAAAATTGATGAAATATCTACTAGAATTCCATCCTCTCTACATCTGGTCTTTTTTCTTCGGGCTCATTATAGCCTCGGCACTACTCGTTTCCAAGGAAGTAAAAAAATGGGATTTGTTTGCCATCACCTCGTTGGTCGTGGGAGCCGTTGTCGGGTACACGATCACCGTGCTAACCCCCACCAGCACACCGGAAACATGGTGGTTCGTCCTCTTATCCGGGGCTATCGCCATCTGTGCCATGATCCTTCCGGGAATATCGGGAGCGTTCATACTATTATTATTAGGTAAATACGAGTACATCATCACCGCCGTGAGCGACTTCAATATCGGAATATTACTCGTGTTTTTGGTAGGAGCTGTTGCCGGAATTATATCCTTCTCGCACTTGCTCTCGTGGTTATTGAAAAACTACCACAGCATGACTGTCGCCCTATTGACCGGCTTCATGGTAGGTTCCTTAAACAAAATATGGCCTTGGAAACTTACCGACACGGAATTAATTAACGGCACTTCTTTCGAGATCGAGAGAAACGTTCTCCCGGGTACTTTCGAACAAGCGGGAAACGATCCGCTCACGTGGCATGTACTCTTGATGTGCCTTGTCGGTTTTCTTCTCATCTGGGGGATTGAAAAATTGGCCGTAACACTAAAAAAATAGTTCATAAAGTTTATAAGGTTCATAAAGTTCGTAAAGTAGAAACACTATATTCAAACCTCGAACTGCAATATGACTTTATAAACTTTATAAACCTTATAAACTTTACAAACTCATGAATCTTTTCGGCCTCCTCGGTTTCCCATTGGGACATTCGTTTTCCAAAACCTATTTCACGGAAAAATTCAAAGCAGAAAAAATAAATGCTGAATTTCGGAATTTCGAATTGGAGGATATTACCCTAATGTTCCGAATTATCGAGGAAACTCCTGACTTGAAAGGATTCGCTATAACCATTCCCTACAAAGAGAAGATCATCCCTTTCCTCGACAATATCAGCGACGAGGCACGGGCTATCGGTGCCGTCAACTCGGTAAAAGTCGAGCATACGCCTGCCGGCTTCTCCCTCACCGGGCACAACACGGACATGGCAGGATTCCGGGATTCATTACTTCACTTCATCCCCCATGTGCCGGAACGGGCATTCATCTTGGGCACCGGGGGAGCGGCAAAAGCCGTCAAATATGCCTTGACCTCTCTGGGTGTTGCCGTCACTTCCGTCAGCCGTACCCCCACGGGAATAGAAATCGGTTACCCGGAAATCATCCGTCAACTGGACAAAACCCCTCTGATTGTCAACACCACCCCGCTCGGAACATGGCCGCACGTGGAAAATTGTCCCCCAATCCCCTATGAGCACCTCACGCCCGATCACTATCTTTTCGATCTAGTTTACAACCCCGCCGTTACCACTTTCATGCAAAAAGGCATACAACAAGGAGCCAAAGTCCACAACGGTCTGGAAATGCTGCATCTCCAAGCCGAATACTCATGGAAAATCTGGAACTCTTGATACAAGTATCCTAAAATCATCCCAAGGTAATCCTAAAGTAATACTACCTCTACATAGTTACAACCTACTTACAAGCCTCTTACGTCCCCGTCGGTAAACAATCCTGTAACCGAGTTAAAAGTGTTTTGTAAGCAAGTTGAGATAGTATCACCCTAGGATTACCTTAGCTTCTCGATGAAATCACACTGAAAATCAATCGCATTTCCAAGGATATAATACCCCTCTTTCGTAGCCCTGCCAGACCTTCTTCAGAGCATAAATACACGGGAATATTTCTGCTCTATTTGAGAAACGAAGAGGCTCTGGAGAGGAGAGATTATTACCTTAGTAATAGGGTTGGGATACGGGCTATTAAGGGCTACATACACATCTTTTTTCACGTTAAAAGAGATTATTAATCCAGATAGCTATAAATGAAAAATTTCCTAAAGCGGAGAGAGTAACTAGCTCTCCCTCTGTTTATAGAGGGCAACTGGCGAGTAAGCGAGAACAGACAGAGAGCTTGCTCGTTGTCTGTCGAACAAGAGCCAGTTCGAGACCGGTTTCCGGACTCAATACCCCGAAGGGGGGAGGGAGTTCTTGGATTTAGTGATTCAATGATTGCCGATTTAGCGATTAACGAAGCGTTGGCAAGTGGGGAGAAATCATTCAATCTAAAATCAATCAATCAATCAATCAATCAATCAATCAATCAATCAATCAATCAATCACTTAATTAATAAACTCCTCCGGCACTTCGTGCCACCTCCTCTATAAACAGAGGAGGAGCTGGAATACAGTCTACAACGCAAGAAAAGTAACCTGTAACTTGCCGAAGGCAAATGCAACCTGTAACCTGCAACTCGCCAAAGGCGACTATCAACATTATCTTTATTTGCTTGAATTTTATTTATTATTCCCTTTTTCCGGTTATCACAAACGGATCTTAAAAATGATCGAGAATAGTACCACAATTTAATCCCGGACTTTATGTGAATCTTTTCATTTTCAATTTTCAATTGTTATTCCTACCTTTGTGTACAAGCTAAACGGTATATTATGGAGATCAACCTAAAGAGAAAACTCCCGATAGGGATACAGACATTCGAGAACATCCGGCGCGAAAACTACATGTACGTGGATAAGACAGCACTAATGTGGCAAATTGCAAACAACGGAAAACCTTATTTCATGAGCCGTCCAAGACGCTTCGGGAAAAGTCTGTTATTATCTACTTTCGAGGCGTACTTCGAGGGTAAACGGGAGTTGTTCGAGGGGTTGGCGGTAGAGAAACTGGAGAGCGAGTGGAACACGCACATCGTGCTACACCTTGACTTGAACGCGGAGAAGTATGACCGACCGGAGGCGCTGGACGCGATACTAAGCAATCGACTTACACGATGGGAAGCTGATTACGGGAAAGGAGAGAATGAAACGACTCTTTCACTGCGGTTTTTCGGGATAATCCGCCGGGCATGCGAACAAACGGGACGAGGGGTGGTCGTGCTCGTCGACGAATACGACAAGCCTCTCTTGCAGGCTCTAGGAAATATGCCGTTACTGGAATATTACCGCGATACGCTGAAAGCGTTTTACGGGGTACTCAAGAGTGCCGATCGCTAC